>CAZPVJ010000015.1:0-6538 GCA_964590005.1 uncultured Alteromonadaceae bacterium
AAATCCCGCTGCTATCGACGGGGTTAACAATATGACCTGGGAAGAGGTCGGAGCCATGGCTTACGAGACCGCCCAGGAATACCTTTATTCCGGCTTCACGACCGTCCGTGATCTGTGTGGTTCTCACGATGGTCTGCGCCGGCGTATAGAGGACGGCACACTCACGGGGCCACGCATCTATCTGTCCGGAGCGTGCATCTCCCAGACATCGGGCCACGGTGACTGGCGTCCTCCATCAGGTGTAATCAGGAAAAACGGTAACGAAAGCAGCCATGTGGAGGACCTCGGTATCGTGATCCTGGCCGATGGTGCAGATGAGGTACTCGGCGCTTGCCGCAATAATCTGGCCGGCGGTGCTGATTTCTGCAAAATGATGGCTGGTGGTGGCGTCACCTCCCAACGCGATCCGCTTCATTCATTCCAGGGTACAGCGGAAGAACTGAGGGCGATGGTAACTGCTACGGATCAGTGGGATACCGTGGGGGCGGTACATGCATACCACGATGGCAGCGTGGTGAATGCCCTGGAAGCAGGAGTGCGCTCGATTGAGCATGGCAACCTGATGAAAGACCCAAAGACATTTGCGCTTGTGAAGAAAAAGGATGCGTGGGTAGTTCCAGCCATGGCGGGATTCTCCCCCCAGCTCTTGGATCATCCGGTGTATGGTAACCCTAAGCTGCCGCTGGCGGCCAAGGTTCGACAAGTAGCTGAGAACTTCGAGACGTGGGTTAAGTTGGCCAATAGTAGCGGTATGAATCTGGGTTATGGGACGGACGTCGTAGTTTCGAACAAACTGGCCTCACGAAGCTTACGAGATTTCCAGATGGGTATGTTCGCCCAGGCTTTTGGGAATCACAGGACCCTCAAGGCCATGACATCCGATAATGGCAGGCTGATGGCCCTGACCGGATTGAATAATCCTTACCCGGCCAAACTTGGTGTCATCGAAGAGGGAGCATATGCTGATCTGATTCTGGTAGACGGTGATCCACTGGAAGACCTTTCCGTATTAGGTGCAGTTGATGATATGTTCGCCAGTCCCAGGAGTGATCGAACCATTCCTACTATCCCCTTGGTTATGAAGGACGGCATAGTCTACAAAAATACTTTGTAGCTGATAGAGAGATATTCAAATGAAAAGAAGACTGGCGGCTGCGTTGGTCATTGCCAATGTCCCCGGTTTAGCTCTCGCCGCTGACTGGCAGGTTGTCACAGAGGTTAGTGCTCTCAGGGCGTTGATGTCCGATACCACCATGGAAGCGGCCCTCGCCGGGGGGGCCAAAGCCACTGCCCGTTATAATGCCGATGGTACAGGGGAGCTGAATGCCTGGGGAGAGCGCTTTTCCCGACGCTGGGAGATCAATGAGACCGGCCAACTCTGCTTCGATTATGGTGACAGTACCGCGTGCCTGAAGATAGAACGGGACGCGGATCAGCCGGGACTGTTTCGGGCGACAAACCAGATCACAGGAGAAACCCAGGTGTTCACCGTGTTCGATGACGGGGAGCCCATCGAGCTACCGGTAGCTGTGGCTGCCGCCGGAGGGGCGGCTGCGCCCTCAGCGGACGAGGTGGCGAAGTCTCTGGCCAACCCTAACACCCCGCTGGCCACCATGACCCTGAAGCTGCAATACCGCACTTTCAAGGGGGACCTGCCCGCTGCCGATGACCAGTCCGGCACCTCGGCTCTGTTTCAGCCGGCGTTCCCTTTTCCGCTGGACAATGGCGACACGGTTTTTTTCCGCCCGGCTTTTCCTATTGTTTTTGATCAGCCTTCCTTTGATGCCGATGAGGGAGATTTCGACTCGGTCGCTGGCCTGGGGGATATCGCTTTTGATCTGGCCTATGGCCGAACCACTGAAAATGGACTGGTGTGGGCGGCGGGTATGATCGCCTCATTACCCACAGCGACCGAAGACGAACTGGGTTCGGACCGCTGGACCCTGGGGCCGGAATTTCTGGTTGCCAAGTTGGGAACGAAGTCGGTTCTGGGAGCACTCACGACCTATCAGGCCGATGTAGCCGGCTCTGGCGATGCCGACGTCAGTCTATTTACCATCAACGCCATTGGCATCTATCTTCCCGGCGGTGGCTGGAACGTGGGAACAGTCCCGATCATGACCTACGATGAAGAAAATAGTCAGTGGACGGTTCCTGTTAACCTACAGGTCGGCAAGACGATGATATTCGGTGGGCGCCCGTGGAAATTTGGGGTGGAAATTAACTACTATGTTGAGCAGGCCGATGCTTTCGGGCCTGAATGGATGATAGGGGTGAACATTGGCCCTGTAGTAGAGAATGTAATGGCGGGGTGGTTTTAATCCAAGTGGACCTCCAGAGCCGGCCTTTATACAACAGCGGCTCTTCATCGTCTGCGGGGCACAACGCAAGTCATTGAACTGAATGAAAAATGGCGTTTTTTACAAGAACATGCTGAATTGAAAGATCAGAGATTCACGGTAGATTATTTTTTCGCGTTCAGCAGAGCAACTGGGGGTAGCGGTGCACGCTGGAATCTGAAGACCTGTCTGGCGTTCTCCTATCTGATAGCGATGCCATGGCTTGGCACTGGATCAGTTAGCGCCACAGATGTTGCTGCTTCGAACTCTCCCGATCGCTTGGCCGGCTACGAGGACCGGGGCATTAACTTCGGCTCTCCGAACACACCTTCCCGCTTGCTGGTCGAGGAGGACCTTCGCACAGAACCGCTGTTCCGATTTCCAGAGATCGATGACTCCATGCAGGGTTGGTGGGACTTCAAAAGTAGCGTACAAAATGAGCACGGCCTGCGTTTTGGCGTTGACTATACGATGTTGTATCAACACTTGAGCGAGTCCTTGACAGAAGAAGATTATGCATCGTCCGGCATTCTGCGTGCCTATGGTGAATGGACCCCTCTTGATCGCAAGAACGGCAATGCTGGCCGTCTTGTCTTCAAGGTGGACAACCGTCACAAAATCACCGGAGACGTGACAGCGGCAGCATTGGGAGGCGAAGCAGGCTACATCGGGCAGACCGGCGTGCTGTTTAATGATATCGGCTGGCAAGTCATTGACTTCAATTGGCAGCAGGGCCTTGGTGACGGCGGTGGCCTGATTGCGGGCCGTTTCGATCCCATGGACTACCTCGCCGTACTGGGCTATGCCAATCCCTGGACAGCTTTCAGCAATGCAGCGATTCTGCTAAATCCTGCAATCGCGTTCCCCGATGTCTCGTGGGGTATCGGCGGCGGCAGCTGGCTGAACGATAACTGGTACCTCAAGGGTACTGTCAATGACGCCAATGGCAATCTCACCAATTACGAGTGGTTCCGCGATGGCTCAGAGTTTTTCAAATGGGGTGAGGTTGGCTGGTCTCCCAGTCGAGATGAACGCTATACCACCAATGTGCACTTGATGCTTTGGCACGTTGATGAACGTGAGGAGGTAGGCCTTGAATCTGCCGAAGGCTTTTCCCTGGGAGCCAACTGGACGACCAGTGACCAGCGCTGGATGTTATTCGGAAGGGCAGGCTGGTCAGATGGGGATGCCGCGCTCTACGAAGAGTCCTACACAGCGGGATTCATGCGAAAGTTCAGGCGCAATGCCGATCTCCTTGGACTCGCACTGAACTGGGGCCAGCCGCCGCAGGAGGAACTCGATTCGCAGATAACGGGCGAATTCTTCTATCGGCTCCAGCTCTCCCAGAACCTGGCTATCACACCAAACGTGCAGCTTCTGCGAGATCCAGCTCTGAATGAGGAAGAAGATGCAGTCTGGGTGACAGGGTTGCGAATACGTCTGACTCTATAGCTCGGATGTCGCCTCATTGTTAAGTTTGGGCCACGAATAAACCAGCTATCAGATGGAAGCGCTTAAGGGAGACCTCCGAGGTTACTATACGATCAGGATAAACGATCAGTGGCGGCTCGTTTTTCTGTGGAATAGCGGTCAGGCGGAGAATGTACAAATTGTTGATTATCATTGAGGAAGTTCGGAATGGATAAGCAACCAAAAAAACCCCTTTCATCCCGGTGAGATTTTGTTGGAAGAATTTCTTGAGCCGGCTGGTGTCAGCCAGGCCGCTTTCGCACGTCAACTTGGGTGGACAAAGGCCAGGTTGAATGAACTTATCAAGGGTAAGCGGGGGATTACAGCTGACTCTGCGCTGGATTTGTCTGAAGCCCTGGGGACCTCGGCGAAGCTGTGGATGAATCTCCAGTCTACCTTTGACCTGGATCGTGCTGCCTCGAAGCGGGTTGCCTGATGGTCCGCGCATTCGCACTTCGAGAGCACTTCTCCCTGTCGTAATAACCCGCGGACTATGCGTCTACACACCCACCCATAAAGTCGGCAGGTGTAGTCTCTTTAAGATCATGAATCTATGGTGATTGGCCGTCGGTATGCCGCATCACCCCTTCGAACCGCCGCTGAGGATGGTGCAAGTGCGGAGCAGGCGTTTTGTCCAGGTGATCATGATCGAGTATTTCCCGTCTTTTTCGAGCACTTTATTGAGGCTTCCATATTCTGAGCTAGTTTTTGATAAAGACCTACGTGAAGCAGGGCACATGATGGTTAGCCTGGAGTCGCTTTCCCTTGAAAAATCATAACCCCAGAGTTATTGTGTGTGATGTCCCAAGGAGCGGGCATGAGAAGCAAGGATTTGATTAGGCTGGTTGAGAGGGAAGGCTGGGTGCTCAGGCGAGTGCGTGGCAGCCATCATCAGTTCAAGCATCCTACCAAGCCGGGCCTGGTTACGATCCCGCACCCGAAGAAGGACATTCCGCAGGGTACCGTGAAGACTATATTGCGCCAGGCGGGAATTGACTAGCGGAGTATCGCCATGAAATACGCAGTCGTAGTGCACCATGATGAGGGCAGCGCCTATGGCGTAACTGTGCCCGACTTGCCAGGATGTTTCTCCGCTGGTGATTCATTCGATGAGGCGCTGGACAAGGTGGTTGAGGCTATCGAGTTTCATCTTGAGGGGCTGGCCGATGAGGGTATGGATATACCGCAGGCTGAACCGATCGGCGCACACCTGGACAATCCTGACTATGCTAACGGCACATGGGGTTTTGTGGATATCGATCTAACACCGTATCTGGGTAAGACTGAGAAAATCAACGTGACGCTGCCCAGCGCCGTTATCCGGAAAATTGACGCTAAACACAAGAACAGATCACGGTTTCTTGCCGAGGCAGCGCTTAAGGCTTTGGGATAACAATTATGCCATTGACCCGCCGACCGAAGATCACTAATCCCACCGATATAGTCCACAGGTGCAGTCTCTATATGCCACCAATACCCCAACACCCAGAAGAGGGATGGCTTCAGCAGTAATTGCAGTCGCGACTCGCCTGGCCGCATTTGAATATAAATGGCCGTATTTAATAGTTGCGCAACGCGCAACACATGAGTTAATCTTGGCCGAATGATTAAGTCGTTCAAGCATAAGGGCCTTAAGCGATTCTTTGAATCTGGCACGACCCGCGGCATTCAAGCCGCCCATGCAGAGAAATTGGTTTTGCAGTTGGATGCACTGGATACTGCAGTGGAGATTGAAGACATGAATCTTCCCAACTGGCGACTTCACCCCTTGAAGGGCCGGCAATCAGAACGCTGGGCAGTGACCGTCAATGGAAACTGGCGGTTAACGTTTGAATTCAGGGACGGCGATGCGTATGTGCTGGACTATGAGGACTATCACTGATGACAACCAAGAGAATACCGACACACCCCGGTAAATTTATTCAAAGAGTGTACCTCGACGAGTTGGATATTTCGGCCAGCGATCTTGCGAATGCACTTGAGATCAATAAGGCGACTTTGAGCCGACTCTTGAACGAGAAGGCTGATCTATCGCCGACGCTCGCGCTTAAGTTGAGTGAAGTCCTGGGGCGGTCCCCGCAAAGTTGGATGAATATGCAGGCAAACCACTCACTGGCCAAGATCGAGGCTGATTTGAAATTCAGCCCACAAATGGTTCTGAAGGATGGTGTATTCATTGCCAAGCGGAAGAGTAAGTCAGCGACATCCACAAGGAAGACCGAAGCGGCCTGATCGACCCACCGATTACACGTCACCAATCCCACCCATAAAGTCGGCAGGTGCAGTCGCTATAAGCCGATGAATCTATAGAAGATGGCCCGCTTGGCCGGGGCGGCCCCATAGGTTCGAAGCCGATGGCCGTCGGAATGCCTTACCACCCCTGCGACCTGCCGCTTAGGAGTAGCTGGGAGAGGGTGGGTTGTTGTCAGTAAGGTCATGAAAAATATGAGGAAAAGGCCGGGGTACGGTACTGTGGTCTCGGAACCGAGCCTATGCCGAACTTGCTCGCGGCTGGTTTCTGCACTGACTCACAGTAACTTGATGATTTGTAAAAGCTTCTAGTAACCGAACTCCGAACTTGTTCCGACACCAAGAGAGTAGGGCAGGTTATCGACTCTGAACCATGAGTGGACGTCTCTGAACACAGTTGAGTGAGAATGCTCTAGCGAATCGCTGCACATTAAAATCCCTAAATTACATTAACTTCTATCGTGAAGCTTGAGTGTGCC
>CAZPVJ010000016.1:0-7473 GCA_964590005.1 uncultured Alteromonadaceae bacterium
TGTCCATCTTTCAGAGTGAGCTGGTCAGCCGTGACGGTGGAAGCCAGTCCACCAAGGACGACAGTGCCCAGTACTTTTGCTAGTTGCTTGCGCATGTGAAAACCTGTTTTTTTGGCTTGGGAAAGTGTAACGAGCGCTGAATGCACTGCGTATCAGTAATTCGTCAACGTATCGCATTATAGCTGATCGTTGGTCTGGATTGTCGATATGTGAGGTGCGCCCGCTCCACCCGGCAGCGCACAATCGCCGCGGGATACTGAAGCTCAGCTAGCTTCGTTTTTGGCGACTTACCGGTGGGTTAGTACTTCCTTGAGCGCAGTGCCCTGGGCGCCCGCGGGAGGCGGCAAGTGCAGAATTGCCGAGAGTGTTGGTGCTACGTCGATGGGATGTACTAGCCGGTTATGGCTCGCCGCGCCAATCCCCACGCCGGCGAATATGATGGGCACGTGCCGGTCGTAGGCCCAGGGCGAGCCGTGCATGGCCGCCACGGCCCCGCGGTCAAACATGAACCAGTACGGTTCCTGGTAGAGGTAAATGTCGCCGGCCCGCTCGGGGTTTAGGTTATGACGTACGGCCGATTCCGCACCCGTTCCCACGGCAGCCATGGCCTCGTCAACGGTGACAGCTGCGGAGATACCTTGCAGGCCTTCCATGCTGCGTGCCAGTGAGGCCGCGACATCCCTGTGCTTGAGCCCGGCGCTCCTGATTTCCGCCCTGTCGAGGTAGAGATAAGGCCTGAAAAAGTCTTTAACGAGTGATGGGTCGCCAAACAGGGTTTCAGCGGCCTGCCTGGCGGTTGTCAGTACCTCGTCGCTATAGAGGCGCCCGGCAGGGTAACCCAGCTCGGCGGCAAATTCGGGCATTTCGGCAATGCCATGATCCGCTGAGAGCACGATGAGCACCTTGTCCAACCCGATACGCTGGTCAATAAATTCGAAGAGCTCGGCCAGCGTGCGATCCAGTTGTATAACTGTGTCCTCGTTTTCCAGACTGCCAGGACCAAAGAAATGGTTCACCGCGTCGACCCCGGAAAAGCTGATTGAAAGGTAATCTGTAACCTCATCCTGGCCGAGCTCTTCGGCGACGATCAGGGTCTTGCCAAAATCGAGCAGCAGGCGGTCTCCTTGCGGGCTCACTAGCAAACGGGTGAAAAACAGGGGGTGGTCGGATGAACCAAAGTCATGGGGGAACGTGCGGCCATAGCCTTTCAGGTCAACCTCGTAGGGACGGTCGTCGCGTGTACGATGAAGGTAGGATTCGGGGGGTAAAAGCAGTTCCCAGGGCTGGCTGCCCAGTTTTTCCGCCAGCCGCGCCCGATTCCATTGGTTGACCCACTCCGGGTAGGTATCCATGTAATAGCTGCTGGTCTGAAAGTCTCCACTGTCGGTCGAATACCAGTAGGCGGTGCCTGTGTGTCCCGCCATCGCGACCGCACTGCGATCCTTGCTCGAAATCCCAAAAACTTTTGCTTTACCGCCTGTGCTGACGGTCAGGGTATCGCTGAAGGTTGGTACCAGTATGCCGCGAGGTGACCGCCCCTTACTCTGGGCGCGTAACTGGGCAGGGTCTACCTGGGCGCCGGTTACCGGCGTTTGTCGGGTGGGTAAAAGCGGCGCATCCGGGTCTTCAATGTTGTACCCGAGTTCGCCGGTATCGGCGTGATACCAGACATTGCCAACCATCCCGTGGACAGCCGGCGTCGCACCGGTTGCCAGGGTAGTGTGGCCCACGATGGTCTCGGTATTGGCGTGCAGGTACTGGGCGTTGTGGAAGACGGCGCCCTCATCGAGCAGATAATTGAACCCACCGCCATCAAAATTATCGCGGTAGCGCTCGATTAGATCAGCACGCAAGCCGTCGACTGTGACCTGCAGGACAAGCCTTGGCTGCTCAGGCTGCGCCAGGACCAGGCTCGGGGCCAGGATAACAATACTTAAAAGCACGCGGCTTCGGAACATGAGGCTAAATCCCTTGGGGTTGCTGAAAACTTGATAACAACTATCATGATAGCTGGAATATGATTACGCGGATAAGCCCTCCACACATTCAGGCAGGTACACTCATGAAAACGCTCTCACACTTGGCCCTGGCTTCATTGATATTCTGTTGGTCGTCTCTCTCGCTGGCCGCGAAAGAAATCAGTGATAAGGATTTTTCCGGCTGGCTGGATGATTATGACTCCCTTGCGTATAACGAGCAGCTGAACTCATTCGTTTTCTTCAACGAAGACAGCCGAGGCAAGTACGACAAAGTACTGTTGGAGTCGGTCTCGGTCTATTCAGTGGACGCCAAAGCGGACAAGACCATGGCAACCAAGGCTACCGATTACCTGCGGGTGGGTGTACGCGAGATCTTGAGTAAAAAGGACATCCTGGCGACGGAGCCGGGCCCCGGTGTACTTCGTTACAACATGGCGATCACAGGGGTGGAGAAGACCAAGGAGCAATTAAAAGCCCATAATCTCATCCCGGTGAGTGCGTTGTTTCGTGGTGCGCAAGAGGCCTCGGGCAAGGTCGCGACCTACATAGACGCTATGTTCGAAGCGGAGTTGGTAGACAGTGTTACCGGAGAGCGTGTGGCTGCCACTGTTCGCAAGGGTATAGGTGAAACCAGCAAGCGCAGTGGTGATGAGCTGACTTTCGAGGACGTACAGCCCACTCTCGATTTCTGGTTGGAGGAATATTCCAGGACGCTCGATGACTTTCTGGCGACGCGCCCCGGGCAATAGTGCTATAGCTCAGACATGAGCCAGCTGCAGAGCTGGCCGAGTAAATCCCTGTCAGCATTTGGCACCCCGGGTGCGACCCCGGTTCTGTGTCGCCTGTTTTAATATAATGGCGGTGGGGTCATTAACGGATTTGACTGGCTTGGCCCACTGCAGAAGGCGGCTTGCCTGCTGCTTGGACAGTTTATTTGGCGTGTCACGGGTGACGAATGTTAAAGCCTGTATCTTCTGAGAATCAGCATTTGGATTCGCTTGATGAATTCAACCTGGTGCTTCGTGCTTCGGGTTGGGATGTCGATTTCCGCCAACTTAATCGGGGTGTTGAATCTGCGAGTATTGCAGCCCTGGCTACTGACAGGTTGCGTATCCTGCAAGTGCATATGGGCAATGCTGTGCATCAGCTTGGTGCCCCACCCGATAACTACCTCAGTTTTGGCTTAATGGCGACCTGCCAGCGTGATGGTCGCTTCGGACGACATGCCTTTGATGCCAGTACGTTGATCAACTTTAATACGCCTGCAGGGCTGGATGCTGTTTCTGCAGGCGGATTCGTGGGCTATGGCATATCGCTTCATCACTCGCTACTGGAAGGCGGCTATGGTGACCGTCAGGCCGAAGATTTTTGGACGGACTCTGTGGCCTTGAAACGGATCAATGGCTACGCGGACGGTATTCGCCAGATTATTGAGCGCGCATTTGCCTGTGCCAATGCCGACGCCTCGTCTCAGGGGCTGCATTTTTACCTTCAGGAGCTTGAAGCTGATTTATCCCGGGCACTTAAGAGTGCCTGGGGAGCGGGCGAGGAACCAACGAGGCTGCAGCTTGCCGGAAGGACACGAGTGCTGGCTGCCGCCGTCGAATTCATTAACACCCATGCGTCTGAACCATTCACGCTGGCCCGTTTGTGCTCCGAAATTGGCACCAGCATCAGTACGCTGGAGCGCGTATTCCAGGAACAGTTTGGTGTTTCACCCAAGCGTTACCTGCAAGTCGCCAGGCTATCAGCGGTGCGGCGAGCTTTGCTTGACCCCGAGGATGACCGCAGCATTTCCGCTGTTTCAGATGCCTGGGGATTCTGGCACAAGAGTAAGTTTGCAGCCGACTACCATCGGGAGTTCGGTGAGTTGCCCTCCAGCACACGTCGAACAGCCTGATTTTTCGCCTTCCTCTCATATTGACGAAATTCTGCTAGTCGCCTTTCAGGCGGGTCGTCTATATTTGTTAGATAAAGTCTCTTGGGAGAGGGCTGTTCGCTGCCCGAATGTGCGCTACTACTCCCCTGATATTCAAAGTCCGTTGATCAAACAGAGGTAGAAAAATGAGAATTTTGCTGATTGCATTGCTGACCCTGGCAGCCTTTCAGGCGTCAGCCAAAGAGGTTGTTCACGACGCTGAGTATTACATTCTGGAGATGCAGAATGGTGAGAGGTGGTCCGAGGAAGATTCAGCCCTCGATAAGAAGCTGGCGGAGTTGCAGGCCAAACATGGCCAGCCTCCCAATATCATCTACCTCCTGTGGGACGATACAGCGTTTGGCGCGGTGGGTTTCCCGGAGTTACAGAAGAACTTCGGGTATGAGACGCCTAATATTAACCGCATGGCGGCTGAAGGAATCAACTTCACTCGCATGTATACAGAGCCTTCTTGCACCCCCACCCGGGCGGCAATGCTGACGGGGCGCCATCCGGTACGACACGGCATGGGTGTGGTGGGAATGCCACACGAGTTCTCTGGCCTTCGCGCAGAAGAGGTCACAATCGCTGAGGTTCTGTCCAAGGCGGGTTATGCGACCGCGTTCTACGGCAAAGGGCACCTGGGTGATATCGAAGAGAGCTACCTGCACAACCAGGGCTTTGATGAAGCCCTGTTTACCCCGATGAACCAGATTACCTCGCTGTATTCCCCGCAGGGCAATGCGGTGAACGCGGTTCTTGGCTTACATCCGGAAATCTACCCGCCGGATCCCTACCGGCTTGACAGCCCCGGGCTGAACCCGGAGGGCTGGGTGCAGATCATCGAGGGTACCAAGGGAGGGGAAGCGAACGAGTGGTGCGGTACCTCCAACGAATGTTTCGAAAAACTTGACCAGGAATCTGAGAAGCGAACACTGGCGTTCATGCGCAAGAATGCCGAGGCCGGCAAGCCGTTTTTCATCTCATACTGGCCCAATTTCCTGAATTTCCTCAAGCCTGAGGCACCCAAGCAATCCGTGGCCGGTTTGAAAGTGCCCGGTGCCTTCAAGAACCTGGACGCCTTCATTGGCAAGGTTATGGATGAATTGAATGAACTGGGGATCGCCGAGAATACCCTGTTTGTGGCCATGGCTGACAATGGTCCGATGGTGCACAGTCCACCGCCGGGGTGGGGCATGCTGCCGATGATCTATCGTGGCGGCAAGGGTGATTTCACCGAGGGCGGTGTGCGTACGCCGGCGTTTGCCTGGTGGCCCGGGACGATCGAGAGCCAGGCTGTTGGTGATATCGTTCATGTGACTGACCTTTACACGACCTTTGCGCGACTCGGAGGGGCGACCCAATATATTCCGACCGACAGAGTCGTTGATGGCCTTGACCAGACCGCTCTGTTGCTCAACGGTGATACCCACAGTCGGCGTGATTATGTCTTTATCTACGCAGGCCATGAAATCGGTGCCACTGTCAAAGGCCGCTATAAGCGGCACTGGATTGGCGCGGGTGATGTTGCAGCGTCGGGGATGCCTGAGGCGTATTACGACCTGTACATGGATCCGCGCGAAGAGAACCCGCAGCTTGTGCCGCTTATCCATACACAGGGTCAATTCAATGCGATGCTGGCTCGACATAACCTGTTCAAGAAGAAGTACCCCGACGCCGATAATGGCCGTGGTATCCCTTACACAGGATTGAGCAATGCGCGACCGGAAACCAAGGCCATTGAAACCCGTGTGCGGGCCACGATGAAAGCGATGCCGTTTGATGTGGAGGATTACCTCGACTATGAACTGCCCGGCAGCGACAGCGTCGGTGACTGGGGCAACTAGTCTGTAAAAACCTGACCCTGACTAGCGGCGCCACGGCGCCGCTTTTTTTGCTGCACATCATTGCCCTTGTACGGCTGCATAGGTGTGGTGTATTCGGCTGGGGTGTGCTGAAACCGCCTCCCAACATCTGCCAGTTTGCGCGATAATGTCGTTAGCGAAAGCCGACGTGGATTGTCGGGGAGGGTGCCGGACTGAAACGCCGTAACAATAATAACCTTGGGCTTTTCTTGATTGCGGTATTGGCAGGAACGTCTCCGCCTGTCTTGGCTATCAATAATAATGTTGAAACCACCCGGCCAGACTCTGCGCCTACCAAGGGCTCACAGCTTATTCCCTATGGATTCTATAACGCGGATACCGGAGTTGCCGCGGCCGCAGTATGGCTTACCAAGGGGTTTATACAGCCACAGGTGCTGACTGTTGCCAATGTTTGGTACGGTGCCAGCGGGTCCTACCAGGTGTTCTGGGCCAACACAGATGTACTGCTCCCCTTTAGCGACCGACTTTTTGTCGACGCAGTCTTCATGTACTCAGACTGGGACGAGGTCGATACCTATCAGGATGGTAACCCTGACTTTCCTGACGAGGTGGCCGGCGGCAATGATTCTGACAAGGACAACTTTATAGAAGCGGAGGGAGATGACCTGTTTGGTCATTTCACGCTGCGTTATCTGTTTCCGATTGGCGATGGCAAAGGCGACCCGATACATACCTTCCGCCTGGAGAATGGACTGCCGCTGGCGGGCTCTGAGGCAGGCGGCAGAGAGTGGAACCCATTACAGTCGGGGCGTACCACCTTCGAGTTCAGACCTTTCTACCGGAGTCAGGACTTTGCCGAGGTGGACACCGGGACTTCGTATGAAAATGAAACCGCTGGTGTGAAGCTGACTCTCGACTACAACAACACCGATTGGTACAACAACCCCACGCGTGGCACTCGCCAGCGTCTCACGGTCGCCAGGGACTGGGGGTTTCTGGACGCCTCCAATACCTGGACAGCGATACAGTTTCGCCATAGCCAGTACTTCAATCTGGGCGAAACGAACAAGGCACGACAACGAGTCCTCGCCTTCGACGTGTGGACTTCGGATGTGCCCACCTGGAACTCGAGTAGCCGCAACGGCGATGGAGAAGAGGTCTTCCATCGCGCCCCACTCTTTGAGGGGTCAACCCTGGGTGGTTTAGAGCGGCAGCGTGCGTTTCCCAGCAACCGCTTCTATGACCGCTCAGCCATCAACTACACGGCGGAATACCGCTATATGCCCAAGTGGAACCCCTTCCCGGATATCCCCCTGATCAATACCCTGCACATACCTTGGTGGCAGTGGGTGGGCTATCTTGAAGTGGGGCGAGTCGCGGATAACTGGAGCTTCAACGACCTGCACAAAAAAATGAAGGTCAGTGTCGGTGGCAGTGTCAGGGCCATGGTCTACGAACTGGTGGTGCGAGTGGATATCGGTGCCTCTGAAGAGGGCGGTGAAATACAAATGTTCTTCAATCATCCTTTTTAGGACAACCCGTGATCCTGCTGGCTAATGGTCCACACACTGGCCGATTGCTAACTCGAGTGAATCGAGTAGCCGTAACACCTTACTGTGTGATTCTTGTAATTGCCCTCTCACTAGGGGCTTTCCAACCAGCCGTCAGCGCACAAGAGCCCGAAGCGGAGAAAATTGAGACGCAGGAGGTTGAGGCGCAAGACACCGCAACTGAAGGTGAGGAAGAGGGC
>CAZPVJ010000017.1:0-6054 GCA_964590005.1 uncultured Alteromonadaceae bacterium
GGTCATGGAGAACCAGATGTGCTGATCATGGGGACCGAATTCACCGAAATAGGCTTCATGCACAATGTCGTCGCCGCTGACTACGACGACGCCATCGGCAAAGTTCGCCTCGAACAGCTTGTCAAAGCCAAGCTCTCGACCGTGTAGGTCCGTGTATTGCTGACCGGCAATGCCCGTGTTGATGGCGCTGTTGAAATGGGCAATCTGCCCTTCTCGCGGGATCATGACCACGTTTAGCGGTGCACCCATATTGCGAAATGCCCAGCTATTGAAGGGCCGTTCACGGTAATTGCCGAAGGTGACCTGCGATTCCCTTGTCGGGGGCGTACCCTCCATCACCGGTTTCTCGGCACTCATCGCGGGCAGTGGTATTAACAGCCAAACGCCCAGCGCTAACGCGGCAGATACAATACGGTGGCACATACGATAACTTCCTCTGTTTTGTTGTTTTTCATGACAGAACCGGCGGAGTTCACCGGGAACTCCCCGGTAGCCATGACGACCGCCAACCAGACACAAGCATAGACCGCCCACCGCGATTTGCAGGTGCCATACTGTCACGCCTGATGATCTACACTGGAACACTGAATTCAAGATTGCGGCATCAAACCAGCAACAGCAGCGGGCGAAACAAGAGATGAACACAGGTAGATTCGAAGCAATACTGCAATTTGTCGGGGTCCTGGGACTGATCGGCTCACTGATTTTCGTGGGATTTGAATTGAAACAATCGCGCGATATCGCGCTGGCAGACATCTACCAGCAACGCTCGGCGATGTGGCTGGAAATGCAGTTAAGCCGACTCCCCGCGGAACAATACCGGGTCGCCTATGACAAGGTTCAAAGAGATCCGCGAGAACTGACGGTCGAGGATGTCAGCATCTTTGAAGACATGTTTTACGCCAAGCTGACCCTCTATGAAAACCTGCATTTCCAACACCAATTGGACCTTATTACCGAGGAGGAGTGGGCGGCGGCAGTGGCGAACATCCGCTCGGACTTCTCACTGCCCTGCCGCTCGAGATGGTGGTCGGAAGACCGCCACAACTGGCGAACATCATTCGCCGACAGCGTAGATCGCTTCGTCGCCAATCTGGAAGTGCCGGCCTGTCCCGTGGACGCGCAATCGCATTGATCCCACAGCCCCACCTCCGCAGGACACGCCTCTGGGGCGCCACAGTGTCAGTCATATTTTTGTAATGCAAAGCAGGATACACTCCCCCGTTCATTGCCTCTGGCGAACGCTCAGCACAGGAATACCCGTCACCGTGAAACTGCTCTATGTCTGCACCCACAATGCCTGCCGCAGCATCCTGGCGGAGGTGCTGACAAGGGCAATGCTGAACGACCGGGTGCAGGTACGCAGCGCCGGCAGCAGCCCCGGGGGCCAGGTCCATCCACTGACCCTTCGCTACCTGGAGGAACACGGCTACTCTACCGCCGGCCTGGCCAGCGAGAGCCTAGACGCCATGCGCGAATTTAACCCGGATATCGTCATCACCGTCTGTGACAGCGCCGCCGGTGAAGCCTGCCCAGTTTGGCTGGCTCCTGCCGCCAGGGTGCACTGGGGATTACCTGACCCTTCTCACTCGGAAGGTGACGAACACGCCAAACTAGCGGCCTTTGAGCCTGTTGTGCAAATTCTTGCAAACCGGCTGTCGAAGCTGGCTAAACTGCCCCTGGAGTCCATTAACGCCACAGAGTTGGGCCACATTATGCAAACCATGGATACCGATAGCTGATGGGATTATTTGAACGCTACTTAACCGTCTGGGTGGGCTTGTGCATCGTTGTCGGTGTGATCATGGGCAACCTGTTTCCCGCTATTTTTGAGGTCATCGCCAGCTTTGAATATGCGCACGTCAACCTGATCGTCGCGGCACTCATCTGGATCATGATCTATCCCATGATGGTGCAGATCGACTTCGCCTCTATCAAGGAGGTCGGCAAACGCCCACGCGGTATTGTTTTAACGCTGGTCATCAACTGGTTGGTAAAGCCCTTCACCATGGCGGCACTGGGATGGCTATTTTTCAAGGTAGTGTTCGCGGAGTGGGTTGATCCGCAATCGGCTACAGAGTACATAGCCGGGATGATCCTGCTGGGTGTAGCACCCTGCACGGCGATGGTCTTCGTGTGGAGTCAGCTAACCGACGGCGACCCCAATTACACCCTGGTGCAGGTATCCATCAACGATGTGATCATGGTGTTCGCATTTGCGCCCCTGACAGCACTGCTACTCGGGGTCAGCGACATCACCGTGCCCTGGCAAACCCTGTTACTCTCGGTAGTGCTGTACGTGGTATTACCCCTTGTTGCCGGCATTTTTACCCGGCATCGCCTGGAGCGCGACGCTGAAGATCACCACGTAGAGTCATTCGTCGCCATGCTGAAACCCTGGTCGGTCATCGGACTGTTGGCGACTGTCGTCCTGCTGTTCGGTTTCCAGGCGGAAAAGATCCTGGCGCAGCCACTGGTTATCGCTTTAATTGCAATACCCCTGTTGATACAGACCTACGGCATCTTCGCAGTAGCTTACCTGGCGGCCAAAAACCTGCGCCTCCCACACAATATTGCAGCACCGGCCTGCCTGATCGGTACTTCCAACTTCTTTGAGTTGGCCGTGGCAGTGGCGATCAGCCTGTTCGGCCTTAATTCTGGTGCGGCGCTGGCAACTGTCGTGGGCGTGTTGGTAGAAGTCCCGGTAATGCTATCACTGGTGGCCCTGGCCAATCGAACGCGTCACTGGTTTCCGAACTGACCCAGGGGCATCTACGCTATCCCCAGCAAGTCCCGCGCCTCACGCGCAAGTTGTTCCTGAAAGTCAGGATGCGAAATGGCTATGAGATCGCGGGCGCGTTCGGCGATGGAGCGGCCACGCAGTTTAGCCACCCCGAACTCAGTTACCACGTAATCGACCTGCGCGCGGGTTGTAACGACACCGGCGCCCTGCTCCAGCGTGGGAACCAGCCGCGATAGCCTGCCTCCGCGGGCGGTGCTGGGTAGCGCGATAATCGACTTTCCGCCCTCCGAGGAGGTCGCGCCATGCACGAAGTCTACCTGGCCACCAACACCCGAATAAATTTTAGGGCCTATAGAATCGGCGCAGACCTGTCCGGACAGGTCGATCTGGATAGCGCTATTGATCGAGGTGACCTGTTTGTTCTGCGCAATAACCACCGGGTTGTTGACGTACTCAATATCCAGGAATACCACTTCTGGATTATCGTTGACGAAGTCGTACAGACGTTGGCTACCCATGGTGAACCCGGTAACGACCTTGCCCCGCCCTATGGTTTTGCGGGAGTTATCGATCGCGCCACAATCAATCAGCTCCAGCACCCCATCCGAAAACATCTCAGTATGCACTCCGAGGTACCTGTGATCGTTCAGACAGGCCAGAGCGGCATCGGGAATCGCACCAATACCCATCTGCAGACAGTCACCGTCATTGATCAAGCCGGCAACATGCTCACCGATCCTGGACTCGGTTGCGGAACTGTCCCGCGTTTCGTGAATGATGAGGGGGGTATCGTCCATAAAGGCATAATCAATGTCCTTCAGGTTGATGAAACTATCACCGTGAGTGCGCGGCATATTCGGATTCACATGGGCGATAATCCTGTCGGCGACTTCGCAGGCCGCGGCGGTGGCTTCTACGGAGATGCCCAGTGAACAATTACCGTGTTGATCCGGACTGGAGACCTGTATCAGCGCAGTATCCACCCGCTGCTCACCCCCACGAAACAGCTTGGGGATCTCTGACAGGAACATGGGTACATAGTCCGCCCGCCCCTGGTTGATCAATTCACGGGTTGCTTTACCGGCAAAAAAACAACGATGCCTGAGATGACCGTCCAGGGCCGGAACCACCACCGACTCGGCGTGCTCGAGATGTAACTGCATGATGGTGATGTCGTTTAACGCCAGGGCATGGGTGGCAAGCGCATCGAGCAATACGGTGGGAGTGGCCGCCATCGAATGCGACCAGATAAACTCACCACTCTGTATCGCCGACACCGCATCGAGGGCGGTTTCACGGAATTTGGCCAAGGGGATCCGATCCGGTCGTTGAGAGTCAACGCACGAGTATAGCCGTCTCAGGCACCGTTGCGAACAACCAGCCCCGCCATGAACAGCAGGTGCAGGACAACCGCAACCGAGGTCAGGCGCGAGCGCAGCAGCAGGTACCAGCCTTCCTGGTCGCTACTGCCTTTCTCGTACCAGAGCGTTGCCAGGTAGCCCAGCATCAGTAGAAACGCACAGACCAACGGTTGCGCAATCAGCACGGCGACAGCGGCAAAAACGACGATGCCATTACTGACGACGAGTCGCAGCAACTTACCTCGCTCGGGGTAATGGATAGCCGATCCCCACAGGGTACCCGCCAAAAAGCAGAGTATCGCCAGGGAATACACGATGAACCCACGCAGCGAGACCGCCTGGAGATACCCCCCCAGTAACCAAACACCCAGGCTGAATAAAACGAAGGGGGTGAGGCCGGCGAACCCGAGGGCATTCATCAGGCGTCGCGAAGATGTGGTCATTAAACCGGGGGACGACGCTCTATTACCAACAAAATTTCACCCACCTGAAAGCCGAACTTCAACATGCGTGATTCGTTGATCAGCATGTTGGGATTCACCAGGTACATACGATCGTCTATCCGCAGGTCGAGGGTGCCGTCACCGAACGGGATTCGCAATACGTAGTCCAGGAACATGCTGTTGCCTGCTATGGTCACCTCACCCTCGCCCACGACATCACCGGCTGTACCGATGTAGCGGTTTGGGCCATCGGGCGTCAATGTCCAAACGCGCCTGTCGATTTCGCCGTCATCGAAGACAAAGTCCTCCTCCAGGGTGCCGATGCCGTCCTTCCAGTAGGCCTTGATGTCAGCGTTGAAGCTACGAATGACCTTCCCGCCGCGGTCTTTAACTACACCGTGTGCGGTGAGTCGGCCATCAAAAAACTCTTCAGCCACCAGCCTGGGCTCATTGTCGGCATACTCATCAACAGTGACGGACGCACAGCCGGACAGCAACGTAACCGCCGCTGCAACCAGCATCAAATTCAATGTCTTCTTCATGGCTCTTCCTCACGGTCTCTTAGTCGGTGATACGAGCAGCGCCAGCGGCGGGATCACTGTGTTAAGGATGCAGGCAAAAAAAACCCGGCGGGGGCGCCGGGTAAGAATAAACCATCTGGGGGGGACTAGATGGCTTTGGAAGCTCGCAAGTCAGACAAAAAAGTCGGCGTTGTCGGTTCCCAGTAACGTTGCGCCCAAGTTGCGACCGAACGATGTCGGATTGTTCGCCACGTGCGCCCTCGCTGTGTGAATATCCAGAAACCGCTGCTGGATATCACTGTCCAGAAACACTGAACCGCCACCGGCTGATGAAAAGAGGCTGTCGACGACGTCAATACAACGGTCTATCACCAGCGATGCCTGATATCGGTAATGAATACGGTCATCCACGGGAACCGGATCACCGTTTCGCACCTGGTTTACCATTTTGTCGAAATTCCGGAACATGACGCACTCGATTTCGTCCAGCGCGTTGGCTGCTTCGGCGACCCGTTCCTGTGTCCCGGTATCGGCGGCGAGCTTGGTCAGGTCACCGCTGGCCTTGGAGACCACGAGGTGCTTGTACAGGTCCAGCGCAGCCCTGCCCGCACCGATCGCAGGGGTGGAGACCACGCGGATGAACAATTGGGCCCAGGGCAAACGGTAGATATCGGCACTGTCTGCATTTACGCCGGGATTGGTGCCCAGGTAGCCGTCTTCCGCCTTGTGAGTCCGGTACTCCGGCACAAAGACGTCGTCCACAACGATATCGTTCGAGCCGGTGCCCTGCAGACCCATGGACTGCCAGGTATCGACAATCTCATAGTCGCTGCGAGGAATCAGGAAGCTGCGGTAGCCGCCATCCGGGCAGATGCCCCCCAGGAGCACCCAGGTGCAGTGATCGCAACCGGAACTCCAACCCCAGCGCCCGCTGAAGCGAAAACCGCCTTCGGTCTCAGTCACCTTGCCCAGGGGTGCATAGGAAG
>CAZPVJ010000018.1:0-24275 GCA_964590005.1 uncultured Alteromonadaceae bacterium
AGAGCAGTTCGCTGGCGCGGCCCTGGCCGATAATTCTGGGCAGTATGGCGCAAGCGCCCATATCGCAGCCGGCCAAGCCGACCCGGTTAAACAGGAATGCAACTTTGGCATCACTGTTGGCGTAGCGCAGATCGCTGCTCATGGCGATGATCGCGCCGGCGCCGGCGCAGATGCCTTCGACCGCGCTGAGCACCGGTTGTGGGCAGGCACGCATGGCCTTGACCAGGTCGCCGGTCATGCGGGTGAAGGCCATGAGTTGTTTCATGTTCATCTTGGTCAGCGGGCCGATGATCTCGTGGACATCGCCGCCGGAGCAGAAGTTACCGCCGGCCCCGCGCACGATCACGGCGTGCACGTCGTCGGCATAGACCAGTGCCCGGAACAGGTCGCGCAGCTCTGCGTAGGAGTCAAAGGTCAGTGGGTTTTTGCGCTCCGGTCGGTTCAGGGTAATGGTGGCCACGCCGCCATCCGTTGCCCACAAAAAGTGTTCCGCCTGGTAGTCGCTTAATGAAGTGCTCTGCATTACATGGTTTCTCCACCGCTGATGGATATGGCCTGCCCGGTGACCGAACGAGCTGCCTCGGAACACAGCCACAGGACCGTGCCGGCAATCTCGTCGGGCTGGATCAGCCGCCCCTGCGGATTGGTATCAGTAAATTGGGCCAGCGCCTGTTCCTCGCTACGCCCGGTTTTCTCGACGATCTGCTGCACAGACTGGCGAATAATGTCAGTGTCAGTATAGCCGGGGCAAATAGCGTTGACGGTTATGCCCAGCTCCGCGGTTTCCAGCGCCAGTGCGCGGGTCAGGCCAAGCACGCCATGCTTGGCGGCACAGTAGGCGCTGACATAGGCGTAGCCCTTTAGGGATGCGGTGCTGGCAATGTTGATGATGCGCCCGTCACGGCGCTCACGCATGTCCGCTATTACCCGGGAGGTGCAGTGGAAGACGCCGTTGAGATTGGTGTTGAGTACAGTCTGCCATTGTTCGCTGGTCAGCTTGTGGAAGGGGGAGGTGGGCGCCATCCCGGCGCAATTGACCAGTACATCGATCGGGCCGAAGGTCTCCGTCGCAGCGCTAAAGCTGGTGGCGACATCCTCCTCATTGCCAACGTCACAGGTCAGGGTCTGGCAGCTGCCCTCGGGCGCCGAGGCGGCGGTTGTCTCCAATGGCTCCAGTCGCCGTCCCAGCAGGCTGACGCGGTACCCGGCTTCGGCCAATGAGAGCACAATGACCGCGCCAATACCGCTGCCGGCACCGGTGACCAGGGCGTGCTTCATTTTGCCGCCGCCATTTCAGCGGCTCGCTGCAGATTGATGTGCAGCTGTCGGTAACCCATGAAGTACTGCCGTTGTTCCGCGACGCCCATGCCGGTGTAGCCCATCTCCGCGGACGCCCGCAGGGTCCAGTTGGGGTCCGCCAGGTGCGGCCTTGCCAGGCAGACGAGGTCTGCGCGACCCGCGGCAACGATGCTGTTGACGTGGTCGACTTCATAGATATTGCCCACCGCCATGGTGGCGATGCCGCCTTCGTTGCGTATGCGATCAGACAGTGGTGTCTGGAACATACGCCCGGGCTGTGGTTTTGCCTGGTGCGAGGTCTGTCCGCTGGACACGTCGATGATGTCTGCGCCGGCGGCGATGAATGCCTGGGCAATCGCGAGGGCATCTTCCTCGGTGTTTCCGGCTTCTTCCATCCAGTCGTGGGCGGATATACGCACTGACATTGGCTTGCTGTCTGGCCAAACCGCACGCATTGCGGTGAACACTTCCAGAGGGTAGCGCAGACGGTTTTCCAGGCTGCCGCCGTACTCGTCGCTGCGCTGGTTGAGTAGGGGGGTGATAAATGCGGAGATCAGATAACCGTGGGCTGCATGCAATTCCACCAGGTCGAAGCCGGCGCGATCAGCGCGGCGTGTTGCTTCGACAAATTGTTCGCGCACCTGATCCATTTGCTCCCGTGTGATTTCCGCCGGAACCTGCATGTGAGCGTCAAAGGGGATGGCACTGGCCGATACCAGCGGCCAGTCTTCACCGGCAGGCAGTGGCTCGTCCAGAATGGCTGGGTCCCAGTTCCAGGGCTCCTTGGTGGCACCTTTGGGGCCGGCATGGCCCAACTGCAATGCCAATTTGGCCTGGGTATGGGTGTGTACGAAGTCTGTAATACGTCGCCAGGCCGCTTCCTGCTCATCATTCCAGATGCCGGTACATCCCGGTGTGATGCGCGCCTCGGGCGAAATGTCGGTCATCTCGGTGTAGACAAGTCCAGCTCCGCCCTTGGCGAGCTCTCCGTAGTGCACAAGATGCCAGTCATCCGGCATGCCATCCTGGGCGCTGTACATCGACATGGGTGATACCACCACCCGGTTAATCAATGCCATATCACGCAGCTGATAGGGCAGGAACATGGGCGGTATGGCCTCATCGAAGCTGTCGCCCAGCGCTTTCTTGGCAAGGTGTTTCTCCATGCCTTCCAGCCATTGTGGGTCGCGCAGGCGAAGATTCTCGTGGCTGACGCGTTGGCTGCGAGTCAGCATGGAGTAGTTGAATTGCTTGAGGTCGAAGGCGCTGGCGTAGCGGGGCACATCCTCGAACCAGATCATCGCGTTGCGAGCGGCGCTTTGCAGCCGCAGTGCGTCAACCTCGCGCTCCTTCTGGTAGGCATGCAGTGCGGTGGGTATATCCGCGTCGCGCGTCAGGTGCTCGGCCAGGGCGATCGAATCCTCGAGTCCCAGCTTGGTGCCGGAGCCTATGGAGAAGTGCGCTGTGTGGGCTGCATCGCCGATCAAGACCACGCGATCGTCCTTCACCCAGTTGCGGCACAATACGTGCGGGAAGCTGATCCAGGCAGAGCCACGGATGTGCGCTGAGTTAGTCATCAGCTCGTGGCCATCAAGGTATTTTTCGAAAATTTTGCGGCAGGTCTCAGCGCTCTCCTCGTGGCTCATACTGTCGAACCCGATGGCATCGTAAACGTCCGGGTTGCACTCGACGATGAATGTGGAGGTGTCCTGATCGAACTGGTAGCAGTGTGCCCAGATCCAGCCGTGCTCGGTTTCCTCAAAAATGAAGGTGAAGGCATCGTGGAAAGTCTGTTTGGTGTCCAGCCAGACGAACTTGTTGCAACGCAGGTCTATGCTGCAGTCGAAGGCATCCAGATCGGAGTTTCTAACTTTCGAGTTCAGGCCGTCTGCCGCCACCACAACATCGGCATCCGCAAAGCGCGTGTCGATGTCGGCGACCTCGAATTCGCTTTCGAACTCCAGTTTGACGCCCAGTTCCAGGCAGCGCTCATGCAGCAGTTGCAGCATGCGCTTGCGGCCCAGGCCGATAAAGCCGTGTCCATCAGATCGCTCCAGTTCGCCATTGACGTAACAGTCAATCATGTCCCAGTGGATAAACTCGTCGGCGATTCTCTCGCCACTGACCGGATCGTTGGCAATCAGGTTCTCTACCGTCTGGTCAGAGAACACCACGCCCCAGCCGAAGGTGTCGTCTGGCTTGTTGCGCTCGTAGACAGTGATGTCGTGGGAGGCATCCCGGAGCTTCATTGAAATGGCAAGATACAGGCCAGAGGGGCCGCCGCCCAGACAGACTATTTTCATTCTCGTCTCCAACGTTTAGGGGGTGAGCAGACCGGAATCGCTATACCCATGACAATAGTTTAGACTTAAAAAGTTTGTTGAGTATAGCGCAAACATTTTAAATATAAAATATTGATTGAAGGTGAATATGGTTGAGCCTGTCAAAAGTCTTGCGCTGGATCATGAAACCCGCCTGCAGGAGGACGATCACCACTCTGTGAAGCTGTGGCTGCGCCTGCTGACCTGCTCCAGCATGATAGAAACGGCGTTGCGCACCGCGTTACGGGAATCCTTTGACACGACGTTGCCCAGGTTCGATTTACTGGCTCAGCTGGAAAGGGCGCCTGATGGCCTGACCATGGGGCAATTGTCGCAGCGAATGATGGTGTCGGGCGGTAACGTCTCCGGGATCGCCTCGCAGCTGGTCAAGGAGGGCCTGATCGATCGCAACCCGGTACCCGACAACCGCAGAACCTTTATTGCGAAGCTGACCCCCAAAGGGCGTAAGCAGTTTCGTAAAATGGCCGAGCAACACGAGCAGTGGGTTATCAGCATGCTGGGCCAGCTCGAATCGGATGAGGTGGAGCAGTTGATGGGCTTACTGGAGCGAGTGAAACAGGGCCTCTAGTTAACACGCGAATCGGGGGTTGCGCCGCCAAACATTTTAAGTCTAAAATATCCACATTGTTTGCCCGGGGTTAGAACCATGTGGAAGCCAGCCGAACGCATTAAATACACCGCTGTCGAAGATGACTGGCCCAGTGCCAGCGAGGCAGCCGACAGCCTGCTCTTCAGTCCGTTGCAGGTTGGCCCTATGTCGCTTGCCCAGCGCACCTGGGTCCCCGCAATGGTACCCTGGCGCTCCAATGAGGAGGGCGAGGTCACCGAAGACGTTTTGCAATGGTATGAGCGCTTTGCCCAGGGTAAGCCTGGCGTCATTGTGGTGGAGGCCACTGGCATTCGCGATATCCCCAGCGGGCCACTGCTGCGCATCGGTGATGACCGTTATGTGCCGGGATTGAAGAAACTCACAGATGTCGTGCGCGAAGCAAGCGATGGGCAGACGCGCCTTCTCATTCAGATAATCGATTTTCTATCCATTCGCCGGCGACCCGACCCCGACAAATTTTTGCAGCGATTCTTGCCTATTACCGAGTCCCATCGTAGCGCCCTTGGACTTCCTGACGCCGAGGAAGCGAGCGTTCGGGATGCCCTGATCGCACTGCCAGCAGAGGGGCTGCAGGAGGTTTTGGCCCCCAAGGAATGGGAAGATATGCAGCTGGGCTATCGCGAAAGAGTAACCGACACCCAGATTCCTGCGATTGCAGAGTTGCCCCAAACTCTCCCGGGCTTATTTGCCAGTGCCGCGTCGCGGGCAGAGCAGGCTGGTTTCGATGGCGTGGAATTGCATTACGCCCATGCCTATACCATGGCGTCTTTCCTGTCTGCCACCAACACGCGCAGCGATGGCTATGGTGGCGCTCGCGAAAACCGGGTGCGATTGCCGCTGGAAGTGTATCGGGCAGTGCGCGAGGCCACCGGCCCTGAATTCGTAGTGGGTTGCCGCTTTCTCAGTGACGAAATTGTTGAACAGGGTAATCGCCTTGATGACGCCTGTTACTTTGGCAAGGCGTTCGCCGAGGCTGGTATGGACTTCCTTTCACTGTCCCGCGGTGGCAAGTTCGACGACGCCAAACAACCCAAGGTGGGTTGGGCTGCCTATCCCTATACAGGCCGCAGTGGCTATGAATGCATGCCGGGTTATATTTCCGACGAGCAGGGCCCTTTCGGCCGTAATATAGAGCCGGTGTCAGTGATTCGCCAGACCCTGCGCGATAACGGGCTGAATACTCCCGTTGTGGTGGCGGGTGGAATTTTCGGTTTTGAGCATGCGGAGCAAATTCTGCAGTCGAACAAAGCCGACATTATAGGTTTGGCGCGACAGGCGCTAGCTGATCCCGATTGGTTCGAGAAAGTCCGAACCGGCTATGGGCCCGAGGTGATAATTTGTCGCTACAGCAATTACTGCGAGGGCCTGGACCAGAAGCACAAGCAGGTAACCTGCGAGCTATGGGACCGCGAAAACCTGGACGAACCGGGCATTGCCAAATCGTTTGACGGTAAACGGCGTCTGCTGGCGCCAGCCTGGCACCCTGCAGAGAGTCCGGCTGATTGAATTATCGACTTCGTTGATGAATGGCCCGGTAGTGGTCGATCAGGGGGATCAGTATCAGGATATAGGACAGGACGAACAACACCATGCCGGCAATGATCACCCTGTCGTAATCCCCGTCCCCCAGTAGCGCCGCGGCAAAAGCCGGACCCACTGCAAGCCCCAGCATCTGAGCCGCGACCGCGTAGATAACCACCCGACCATGGCGGTCGAAGCTGGCCATGGCGCCGAGCAGGAACGGGTGTGTCATGTTCCAGGCAAAGTTGTATACGCAGACGGTTATCGCATACACCGCGGCGGTGAACTGGCCAAAGAGTGCGGCTAGCACCGCTGCGCCACCGAGTACGCCGATCGCCAACGGCCAGGCGCGACCGAAACGACGACCGGCCGCGGCTGCCACGAAGGCGCCGGCAATGCCGAGAAACTGTGACAGCATCAATCCATTGGCCACACCCTGTTCGTCGACACCGCCGTTGAGTCCGATGAGGAACAGGTAAGCCCAGATAACGCCCTGGGCAAAGAAGTAGGTGAACATGGCCAGTATGGCCAGGATCCTAAAAGCCTTCGCCAGGTCTACTGCGTCCTCTTCCACCTGCAGGTGCTCCTCCCCCGAGTCAGGAACGTGGGACAGGCAGAACCAGCCGGATGCGCCAAAAACCGCAAAAAAGATAATAATGCCCTTGAGTCCTACCAGGGCAAGTGCGGCGGGAAAGGCCCATAGTCCCAGGGCGCCGTAGGTCAGCACCCCCATTATCAGGAGGCCGAAGTTGAGATCGGGAAGTCGGGTCAGACCGATTATGGTGAAGGTTAACGAGACCAGGCCACCGGAGCCCAGGCCAGTGATAAACCGCAGGGTACTGAACTGGTACAACTCGCTGGTCAGCGTCGATGCCAGGTTACCCAATACAAACAGGACGATCGACAGGCGAAATATGCGTTGCCAGCTGTAGTTGTGCCCACCGAGCGCCAATACTACGGTCGTGAGCGCCAGGCCCCAGATTTCGGCGGAAGCGATATAGCCCGCCTGCTGTTCGTCGAAGCCGTAAAATTCCACCAGGCCCTGCACAAAACCGGGCTGTACGATAAAGACAGCGGCGCCAATGACACTGAGATAGATCGCGGCGAACAGTGATACATTACTGTTAACGTCAACCGCCATGGAGCTTTGAGTCCGTGATGCCGGCATGCTGCCTCCGCAGATTATGGAGTTATTTCAGGCTAGTATGCGGGACTGATACCGGTAACACCATCGACCTAAAGTATGAGTAGCAGTCACCACAATGAGAATTTTCCCAACCGGTTTCAGCAGGAAAGTCTCGACCTGGTGAATAGCCTGCTGCCCCTGTCGTCTTCAGGCTTTTATCTTGTGGGTCCGGATATGCGTCATCGCGGTGTCGTGCTGCGTGACCTCGACGCGTCTGCCGAACGTGCCTACACCAAAAGCTATGGCGACTACGACCCGCTGAACCCTTCCCGGTTTGCCGGGCAGGAGGTGCGCGTTGCCTGCCTTGACGAGCAGATTACCGAGGCCGAGCTGCTTGCGTCGGTCTACTACCGGGAATTTATGCAGCCACTTGATCACCGTCACGTGGCCGATATGTTTTTCCGGCGCGGCCCGGATATTATCGCCGTGTTAACCATGCTGCGCAGTCCCGGGCTAGGTCCTTTTACCGAGGCCGAGCTGCAGCTGGTGCGCCGATTACAGCCCTTTCTTGAGTACACGCTCAATCGCGAGTACCAGCCTCGCCGGTACCGTGAGCGTGACGAGCTTGGTGAGAGTTACGGGCTGACCTCCAGGGAACTCGATGTGGTTGAATACATTGTTGCGGGCGCCAGTAACAAGATCATTGCCCGCGAATTACAGCTCAGCCTGGCGACGATCAAAACGCATATCCAGCATGTATTCCAGAAGCTGGGGGTATCGTCGCGCACTGCGCTCAGCGCGCGCGTTCTCGGTGACCTGGGCCGCTGACCAGGCCGCTACCGGCTCAATGAGTCATCCTTTTGCCCGATAGTTTTAACTGCCCCATGGGCTATGCTTATCCCAGATTGGTTTGCTGGAGGTAGATCAGATGTTTGGGGATATGACGGGTAAAGTCGCCATAGTGACGGGAGCCGGCCAGGGCATAGGCGAGGGTATTGCCAAAGTCTTCGCCCAACACGGGGCCAAGGTGGTCGTTGCCACACGCAGCAAGGGTAACGGGCAGGAGACGGTGGATGATATTGCCGCCGCCGGTGGTGACGCCATGCTCGTGCAATGCGATATCGGGCAACACAGCGCGGTAGATGAGGTGGTGGCCCAGACTCTCGATCGTTACGGCCGCGTTGATATCGGCATCCATAATGCGGCTGTCTACCCGCTGCACAATATCGATGATCTGGCGGACGATATTCTCGACCAGACCCTGTCAGTGAATATGAAGGCAGCAGTTTGGCTGACCCAGGCCTGCGTGCCGCATTTTCGTCAGCAGGGTGGTGGCCGCATGATCTTTACCTCGTCAGTAACAGGCCCGCGTGTGGCTATGCCGGGCACCTCGCATTACGCCATGTCCAAGGGTGGTATGAATGGCTTTATCCGCACAGCAGCCCTGGAGTATGCGCGCGATCACATCACCATCAACGGTGTAGAGCCCGGATACATACTGACTGCTGCCATGTCGGAGCTGGGCGACGAGGAAGAGCTCAAGGCGATGGCCCAGTGTATCCCCCAGGGCCATCTCGGTGTGCCCGAGGACATTGCCTACACCATGCTCTACCTTGCCTCTGACCAGGCCAGCTATGTCACCGGCCAAACCATCGTGGTGGATGGTGGTTCTACCTTGCCCGAAAGCCAGGTGGTGATGGACGGCTTCTACGATGAATGAGGCACTGCTGCAACGCCGCTATCGTGTCATCGGTCACCATGCGCCACTGTTCTACCAGGAACCGCTGGAACTGGTGAGGGGTGAGGGCGTCTGGTTGTTCGATAAGGACGGCAAGCGCTACCTGGATGTTTACAACAATGTGCCGTCCTGTGGGCACTGCCATCCACATGTTGTCGAGGCGCTGGCGAACCAGGCGGCGACACTGAATATACACACGCGCTACCTGCACGAGAATGTGGTGACCTATCTCGAGAGACTCACGGCGCTGTTTGACGACAGCCTGTCGATGGGCATGCTGACCTGCACCGGCTCCGAGGCCAATGAACTGGCCCTGCGAATCGCCCGCCACGCCAGCGGTGGCCAGGGCATTATCGTCACCGCCGACGCTTATCACGGTAATACCGAGGCAGTGGGCGAGCTCGGCACTGGCTTTATGCCGGAAGCGGCAGCCACCCAGCGGGTGATTGGCGTACCCTCACCGGACTCTTACCGCGGGCTACCCGGCGTTGCCCCCGACGCACTGGCAGCAGCCTATGTCGACCGGGTTCAGCAGGCGATAGATACCTTTGCCGCTCGCGGTATCGGAACGGCCGGTATTCTCATTTGTCCCGAGTTTGCCAACGAAGGCCTGTTGCACGCACCCCAGGGTTTTGTTGAGGAGGCGATGGCGCGGGTTCGAGCCGCCGGGGGTCTGTACATAGCCGACGAAGTCCAGGGCGGATTCGGTCGCACAGGGGAGCACTGGTGGTCCCATCAGGCCTATGAAGCGGTGCCGGATATCGTGGTGATGGGCAAACCGATGGGCAATGGCCATCCGCTAGCCGGCATTGTCGCCAGTGCGGAGTTGGTGGAGAGCTTCAGCGAGTGGGCCATGTATTTTAATACCTTTGCCGGCAACCCGGTCTCGAGTGCCGTTGGTATGGCAGTGCTCGATGTACTTGAAAATGAGGACCTGCTGGCCAACGCCGTCAGCACAGGTGCCTATGTGGCCAAGGGATTACGCGGACTGCAGGAGAAGTACGAACTGATCGGCGATGTGCGCCAGAAGGGTATGTTTTTTGGACTGGAGCTCGTTAGCGACCGGTCACAAAAGACGCCGGCAGGAGAGGCGGCCAATGCGTTGATTAACGCAATGTGCGAGCGGGGTGTGTTGATCAGCCGTATTGGCAAACATGGCAATGTCCTGAAGATGCGACCGCCCATGCCCTTTTTCCCGGAACACGCGGATATCCTGCTTTCGGCGCTCGATGAATGCCTGGCGGAGGTGCGGCTATGACGGCTGATTTCTACCAGCTTGATGAGGCCGGGCAGGCCGAGGCCATGGCGGTTCTGGCTGAGGCGGCCTTGCACCACTGGGGTTTGCAGGGCAGTGAACTGTCGCTGATCAAGTACCGCGAAAATGGGGTATTCAGGGTCGATACCCCGCACGGGGAACGTTTTGCACTGCGTATTCATCGCTACGGTTATCACAGTGATGATGAACTGCGTTCAGAGCTGCAGTGGCTGTCCGCGCTGGAGGCCGCTGGTATCTCGGTGCCGCAGATGATCCCGACAACCCAGGGAGCGTTGTTCGTGCCAGTACAGGTGGACGTCGTGCCCGAGCCGCGGCAGGTTGATCTGATGGCGTGGTTAGAGGGCAATCAGCTGGGTTCAGTGGAGGACGGCCTGGCATCTGAGGACGCCATAGAGCAGACCTACCGCACCATTGGTGGCCTGGCAGCGCGGCTGCACAATCAGGCAACCAGCTGGGAGCAGCCCGCCGGCTTTACCCGCCACGCCTGGGACGTGGAGGGCCTGGTTGGTGAAAGGCCTTTCTGGGGACCTTTTTGGGAGCTGGAAGCCCTGGATGCAGACCAGCGTGCCTTGTTACTGGCGGCGCGGGACCAGGTGCGCACAGACCTGACACGCTATGCCTCCAACCCCGACAATGCCCAACGCTACAGCATGATTCACGCGGATTTTGTGGTAGAGAACCTGTTGGTCGATGGTGACGTTGTGCGGTTGATTGATTTTGACGACGCCGGCTATGGCTGGCACCTCTTTGAATTGGCCACAGCCCTGCATTTCGAAATGGAAGAGGACTTTTTCCCCGCCGCTTTCGCCGCGCTTATTGCCGGTTATCGAGAGCATCGCCCGCTGCCCGATGAGCAGGTAGAACAGATGCCGTTGTTTTTCCTGGCGCGCTCCTTCACCTACCTCGGCTGGGTACATACCCGTAGTGAAACCCAGACAGCCAAAGAGCTTACGCCTCTGTTGGTTGAAAAATGCTGCGGGCTGGCGAAGGCCTATCTTGAGCGCTGAAACGGCGGTCTCGAAGTGCCTTTTTGTGAAATAGTTACACTCGGCCCTGCGCTACTGGTCAATTCGGGATTTCGCTGCCATACAAGTTTGGTCGAGCCAGGTTTGGTTAAATGGTTGGGATAACTAAAAGAGCACCCAGCCTGCATACCAAGAATCAAAGAAGCTACCTTGAGGGATACCACCATGTTTGAACTGAAGAAAATGACCGCCGCTGTCACCGCCGCTACCGCGCTTTCCGTGGGCGCGGGTCTGGCCCACTCGGCCGTACTTGAAGAGGTTGTGGTGACCGCGCAGAAACGCGAACAGAACCTGCAGGACGTTGGTATTTCCGTAACGGCCTACTCTGGCGACCAGATGAAGGCCCTGGGGGTGACTAACACGGTTGAGATCAGTGACCAGGTACCCAGCCTGTCGATGATCACGTTCTCCCCCAACCTGACCGTCTTTAATATCCGCGGTGTTTCCCAGAACAACTTCACCGATAACCTGGAAGCGCCCGTAGCCGTCTATGTCGATGACGTATACATGGCGAGCATGAACGGCATCAATGCCCAGTTATTCGATATCAACCGGGTTGAGGTACTCAGGGGTCCCCAGGGCACCCTGTTTGGTCGTAACGCGACCGGTGGCGTTATTCACTACCTGACTAATGGCGCCAACGACGATGAACTCAATGGTTACATCGAAGGCACCGTGGGCGATTACGATCGGCAGGAACTCGAGTTCGCCATCGGCGGCGCCTTCAGTGACAGCGTGCGTGCCCGTATTGCAGGCCGTACGGCGGAAATGGATGGTTATATGGAGTCTGAGAACTTCCCCGAGTTCGGTCCCGGTGGTAACCCCCCAGGACTGGAGGCCAGTGGTGTCGATCTCGGCGGTACCGACGGCTACGCCCTGCGTGGTGAACTGCAGATAGACCTGAGCGACACGGCCCTGCTGACCCTGCAGTACAAGTATACCGAGGACGAGGACGTACCGACGGGCGGTTATAACTTCTTGCCCTACGGTGATGCGTCACAAGCGTACATTCCACCCGAGTTCCAGCAGTTTACCAATGACGTGATCCTGGAAGGCGGTGATCCCCCCGGTGGCTTGACCCTGGAGCAGTTCACCGCAGCGGTCTTCTTCTGCCCCAGCCAGCTCGATTGTTTCGCTCCGGTCGACGAGGCCGGTCGTACGATTTTCGAAGGCGATCACCCGGAGCCCTTTGAGCACTACTCCGACTACGCCGGCTACATGGACCGTGAGACTGACAGCGCCACGGCCAAGCTGGACTGGGAACTCAGCGATACCATGGACCTTGTTTCCATCACTAACTACTTTACCCTCGACAAGTTCTATACCGAGGACGGCGACGGTATCCCCGTGCCCATTATCGAATTTACCACTGTTGCCGACTTCACCCAGTTCTCCCAGGAATTGCGACTGTCAGGTGAGTCCGATGGTTTCCGCTGGGTCGCCGGTGGTTACTACCTGGATATGGAAACCGATGCCGAGGTGATCACCCGCGGAGCACCCGTCTCGGGCGTTGCTGTAGACCTTGGGTTTGATCCGTCCACGCTGACCAACCCCGGCGTGTTCCAGGACTACACCCTGGATTCAACCAACTGGTCCGTATTCGGACAGGGTGAATGGGACTTCACCGATCAGTTGACCTTCATTGTCGGCTTACGCTGGTCCCAAGACGACAAGGAAATGGATTTTAAAACCAGCTTTGCGGCGCCTGAGGAAGGCATACTCGTCCCCGACCTGTTTGACCTCAATGCTGCCGCGTCAGCTGCCGGCAGTGACAATGACGAGGTGGACTACGGCGACTGGGCGGGCCGCCTGCAACTGGACTGGCGCTTCAGTGATTACACGCTGGCCTATGCGTCTATCAACCGCGGTATCAAGGGCGGGAACTTCGCTCCTTCGGCCAACGTCGGGCTGGATAACATTCGACACGATGAGGAAGTGCTGTACGCGTATGAGATCGGTGTAAAAACCGACTTTATGGACGGGCAGATGCGCTTCAATGGCGCGATCTTTTATTACGACTATGAAGACTACCAGGCATTTACCTTCTCTGATGGTACACCCAGCATCGCCAATGCCGATGCTGAAAACGTGGGTGCTGAGCTGGAGTTGATCTACACCCCGAACGAGCATTGGGATATTTCTCTGGGCGCGTCTTTCCAGGACTCCGATGTCGACGGTGTCGAAACGCCGCAGCAGCAGGTGACGCCTGTGGGTTTCCCGGTGGATTGGCCAATCGATTTTCTCAACGGTAATGAGTTGCCCAACACGCCTGACTACAGCATCAATTACCTGGTGCGGTACAACCTCGATATGCTCGGCGGCAATGTGGCCTTTCAGGTCGACGGCCTGTTCGTAGACGATCAGTACCTGGAGGTATCGAATGCCGCGGGTGCGCTGCAGGAATCCTATGACGTGCACAACGCGCGGATCAGTTGGTGGAGCTCCGAGGAGACTGTTCGCCTGAGCGCGTGGGTTAAGAACTTCACTGATGAGGAGTTCAAGAACTACGCCCTGGACCTGGGTATCCTCGGTGCGACGACCACCTATGCCCCGCCCATCACCTATGGCGTGACCGCCGGCTACCACTTCTAGGAGGTCGTTATGTTGGAGTGCCAGATGATTATCAATGGCCAGCCGGTCAGTGCTGACCAGACCTTCGAGGTCATTAACCCGGCAACGGGGGAGCCCTTCGCCAGTGTGCAGCAGGGCAATGCCGGCCACGTGGATCAGGCGGTAGCTGCGGCTCGCGCGGCCTTCCCGGCCTGGAGTGCGATGGATGATGCTGAACGCGTGGAGATGCTGCGTTCACTGACTCCCGCACTCGAGGCGCGGATGCCTGAATTCATGGAGCTGGTAACCCGCGAGTCGGGCAAGCCCATGGGTGGCTTGAACGGCCTGGGCTCGGGGATGGAAGTGGGGGGCGCGATGGCCTGGATCATGGCCACCGCGGATCTGGAGATCGCCACGGATGTCCTTCAGGACGATGATGAGGCGCGCATTGAAGTGCGCCGCCGGCCACTGGGTGTCGTCGGGTCGATCACGCCGTGGAACTGGCCGTTAATGATTTCCATCTGGCATATCCTGCCAGCCCTGCGGGCGGGCAACACCGTGGTGATCAAACCCTCGGAATACACCCCGGTTGCTGTCAGCAAGTTTGTTGAGCTGGCCAACGAAATCCTGCCTCCCGGTGTCCTCAATGTGGTAACCGGCGGTGGCGACGTAGGCGCGGCCATCAGCAGCCACGACGATATCGACAAGGTCGTGTTCACCGGTTCGACCCGCACCGGTCGCAGGATAATGGAGAGCGCGGCAGGTAACCTCAAGCGCCTGACCCTGGAGCTGGGTGGTAATGACGCAGGTATTCTTCTGCCTGACGTCGATGTAGAGGCAATAGCCGACAAGTTGTTTACCGCCTGTTTCCACAATAATGGCCAGACCTGCGCAGCGCTGAAGCGTTTATACGTACCGGAGGAAATCTACGACGAGGTTGCCGAGGCAATTGCCAAGCGCGCTCGCGAAGTCGTGGTTGGTGATGGCATGGACGAAGCGACGCAACTGGGTCCGGTACAGAACCAGGCGCAACTGAACATTGTTCGCTCACTGGCAGAAGACGCTCGCAAAAACGGGGGCACCTTCCTGACCGGTGGCCAGGCCCGGGAGGGTGCCGGCTACTTCTTTGAGCCCACTGTAGTTACGGGCCTCACCGATGGCAGCCGCCTGGTGGACGAGGAGCCGTTTGGGCCTATTGTGCCCATCATCAAGTACTCGGATATTGAGGACGTAATCGCTCGGGCCAACAACAGTGAGAGTGGTCTGGGCGGTTCCATCTGGTCCAGCGATCCCGAGAAGGCCGCGGCGCTGGCCTCACGGCTGGAATGTGGCACGGTCTGGATCAATGATCATGCCGTACTGCATCCTCACACGCCCTTCGGCGGGATCAAGCAGTCCGGCTTCGGGGTTGAGTTTGGTGACTATGGCCTGGAGGAATTCTCTGCGTTGCAGACCGTCAAGGTCATGAAGGGCTGAGCCTCGGCCCCGATGGACAGCCATCTGGGCAAGCTACTGATAACCCTGTTGCTGCTGTTCCCGGCAATGGGGTCAGCGGCATCGCGCCCCAATATCCTGTTGATCGTCACCGACGATATGGGGTACACCGACCTGGGCAGCTTCGGCGGTGAAATTGCCACGCCCAATCTCGACCGGCTGGCGATGGAAGGTGTGCGCTTCAGCAGTTTTATCGTGCACCCCGCCTGCTCCCCGACGCGCGCTACGCTCTACACCGGCGTCGATCCACATTTGGCGGGTGTTGGGAATATGTACGAGGAGCTGTCGCCCAACCAGAAGGGACAGCCTGGCTACGAGGGCCACCTCAACGAGCGGGTTGTTTCGGTAGCCACCCTGTTGCGAGATGGCGGTTACCGCACCTACCTGTCAGGCAAATGGCACCTGGCCAACTCGCCGGAACAGGGGCCAGCCAGCCAGGGCTTTCAGCGTTCGTTTGCGCTTAACAGTGGCGGCGCCAGCCACTTTGCCGACATGTTGCCGGCCTATCATCCAGACCCCAAGGCTAAGGCCTCCTACACCGAGGACGACCGTCCGCTGAGCAGCTTGCCTGCTGACTTCGAGTATTCTTCACAGTATTACGTGGACCGACTCCTGGGCTACCTGCGCGAGGGCGATTCGCAGCAACCTTTCTTTGCTGTACTGTCATTCACTGCGCCGCACTGGCCGTTGCAGGCACCCGATGCGGCGATCGCACGATACAAGGGCCGCTACGACAGTGGTTACGACGTGCTCTATCAACAGCGCCGCCAGCGGGTCGCAGAGCTTGGCCTGATTCCATCGGCAGCAGAGCCGCCACGTCCGCCGAAAGCGGTGCCCTGGGATAGCCTGACCCCTGCGCAACAGCGGGAACAGTCACGGAGCATGGAAGTCTATGCGGCCATGATCGACGAGATGGACGTGCACAGCGGCAGACTGATTGATTACCTGCGCGAGTCGGGACAACTGGATAATACCCTGGTGCTGTTCATATCGGATAACGGACCCGAGGGGCACGACCTGGATGAGACCTGGTCCCCGAAGATGTTTCCAGCGATCCGCAAAGTGATCGACGAGCGTTACGATTTTAGTCTGGAAAATATCGGTCGGCCCAACTCCTACGCTTTTTACGGCGCCGGCTGGGCCATGGCCGGTTCAGCCGGGCTGCGCATGTATAAAGCCTTTCCCAGCGAAGGTGGTACCCGGGTAACGGCTTTTGCGCATTTTCCGGCAGGTTTTGAGGGCGGCTATATTCACCACGACATGGTGCCCCTGCGAGACGTGGTGCCCACGTTACTGGATGTGGCCGGCGTGGCGCATCCCGGCGAGCGTTACAAAGACCGTGACATCTATCCCCTGCAGGGGCGGTCCCTGCTCCCCGGTCTCGCGGGTAAGGCGGTGGAGGTAGAGCCAAAGCCGCTGGGAACCGAGCTGTTTGGTAAATACTCGCTGCGGCATGGTGAATGGAAGTTGCTGGTGATGCCGCCACCCTATGCGTCAGGTAAGGCCGAACTCTACAACATCGCCCGCGACCCCGGTGAGTCAGATAACCTGGCGACCTCGGAACCCGAGCGATTGGCAGCAATGTTAAGCTTATGGAACGAGTACGTCGCCGCCAACGGCGTCATCCTGCCCGACTGGGTCAGCGGTTACTGAGCTGGAGCTCGCCTTACTTCTGGTCGAAGTCGACCACTACCTTGTCGCTTATGGGGTGCGCCTGGCAGGTCAGGATGAAACCCTGCTCAATCTCTCCGTCTTCCAGGCCGTGGGTGATGTCCATGTCGACTTCGCCCTCAAGTAGCTTTGCCTTACAGGTGGAGCAGACGCCGCCCTTGCACGAGTAGGGCAAGTCCATACCCTGGTTTATACCGGCGTCGAGAATGTTCTCGCCATCCGCCGTGACCTCCATGTTGATGGAGCGCCCGTCCATGACCACCGTGACATCGCTAACCTTGCCGCCGTAGGCTTTTGCCCTGGCATGGTGTTTTTCCACCACCGCGCGTGCGTCCTCGGCGGAGGCGGCGAACAATTCATAGTGGATGTTCTCCTCGCTTACCCCGGCGCCGCGCAGGCCACGGGAGACTTCAGAGATCATCGACTCCGGGCCGCAGATAAAATATTCATCGAAGCTGGCCAGGTCGATCAACTGCTGATTCAGCTCTGCCCCTTTGCGGTTGTTGAGCCTGCCGTTGAGGACATCGGAGCCCTGGTCTTCGCGACTGAGAATGTTGACCCAGTGAAAGCGCCGCATGTACCGGTTCTTGAGAAAACTCAGTGTCTCGCGAAACATGATGGTATTGCTGCGCTGGTTACCGAACAGCAGCGTCACCTTGCTCCGGGGCTCCTCTTCAAGAATGGTCTTGATGTTGGACACGACAGGTGTGATGCCGCTACCCGAGGAAATGAACAGGTAGTTACGACCACTGTTGGCGTCGAGCTCGGTAAAAAAGCTGCCCTGTGGTGGCATCACTCTCACAGTGTCGCCTGCTTTGAGCGAATCATTGGCGAAGTTGGAGAACAGCCCACCTTCCACTCGCTTGATGGCAATCTGCATTTCCTGGTCATTAACGCCTGAACAAATGGAGTAAGAGCGCCTCACGGGCTCGCCATCGATATTCGATTCCAGGGTCAGGTATTGTCCCTGTTTGTAGCTAAAGCTGTCGCGCAATTCTTCGGGAACTGCGAAGCCCACGCGAACGGCGAGGTCGGTTTCAGGTTGCACGCTGGCGATGGTCAGGTCGTGGAGTTGCGGTTCACTCATGGCTGACTCCTATAAATGTTTGAAATGATCAAAAAGTTCTGCACAGTCCTCGCATTGGAACAGTGCTTTGCAAGCGGTACTGCCAAATTGACTGATCTGTTTGACAGTGCCGCTGCCGCATCGTGGACAGTTCGGTTCGTTGTCCCGGGAGGGCGGGGCAATGCCGTAGCGGCGCAGTTTCTCGCGAGCCTCAGGCCCCAGCCAGTCTGTGGTCCAGGCCGGTGCAAGGCGGGTTTCGATGTGGCATTGCGAATAGCCAGCCGCCGTAAGTGCTGCCTCGATATCCTCGGCAATGACCGTCATTGCCGGGCAGCCTGAGTAGGTGGGAGTGATGGTCACATTCACAGTCTCCCCTTCGCAGGACACGTCCTGCAGCACCCCGAGCTCCCAGATACTGATGACCGGTATCTCCGGGTCCATTACCGTGTCCAGGGTATCCCACAGGGCAGGCCAGGCGGAGTTGCGTCGACGTTGCTCTCGCTCAGCCTGCGCAATGGGTACCAGTGGAATGGTATTGGCGGCACTCACTCGTGGTTACCACTCCAGCCCGGGATAAGCGCGCTGTACAAACTGCAGCTCGCTGAGTATGTGGCCCAGCCACTCGGTGTGCTTGCCCTGCCGACCACCGCTGACTTGCCAGTCTTCATCCGGAATCGAAATACCCGCCGCATCGAAGGTCTTGCGCACGGTAGCTTCCCAGGAACCTAGCAAGGCCGTCGTATCGACCGCCACACCTTGCTCCGCCAGATCGCGTTCGAGGTCGTCCATCTCGAAGAGTTCCGGGGTGAAGCCCCAGAGCTCATTTACCGCTTCCTGCAAGCGGCGCTTGCTCTCCTCGGTGCCATCACCCAGGCGCAACATCCAGTCGGCGCTGCGTCGGAGGTGGTACTCAGACTCCTTGATTGCCTTGCCTGCGATCGCCGCCAGCGTGGCATCGGTTGAGCCCTGTAAGGCGCGCATAAAGTCCACGATATAGACATCAACCAGGTATTGGCGAGCCATACTGAAGGCGAAGTCTCCGCGCGGTAGTTCGTGAATCAGGTTGTTGCTGAAGTCTCGGCAATCGCGTTGAAAGGCAAACCAGTCCTCGTCGTAGTTTTCACCCGAGAGGTCGGCGGCATAGCTGTAGAACATTCGGGCGCGGCCTATGTAGTCCAGTGCCACATTGGCCAGGGCCAGGTCCTCCTCCAGGAAGGGCGCACGGCTGCACCATTCAGACAAACGATGGCCCAATATCAGCGCATCGTCTCCGAGGCGGACCGCGTAGTCCCGTACTGCATTGTCATTGCTCATGGTCATCTCCCGGCTACATATTGTTGACTTCTTCCGGCAGCTGGTAATGCGTCGCATGCCGGTAAGGTTTGTCATCCAGTGGGTCGTAGAAGCTCTCGCAGTCCTCCTCCTGGGAGGCCACGATATCGGAAGAGTTCACCACCCAGATGCTGACGCCTTCGCCGCGCCGGGTGTAGACGTCGCGCGCATATTCCAGTGCCTGCTCGTGATCCTCGGCGTGCAGGCTGCCCACGTGCTTGTGATCCAGGCCACGGCGTGAGCGAATGAATACTTCAAATAGCTGCATGTTGTCAGTCATGATTTTGTCTCCTCTACTCACGCGGCCTTGTGCTTGGCTTTGCGTTTTTTACTTTCGTAAGCGGTCATGGCATCCCGCACCCAGGCGCCTTCCTCGTGGGCCTGAACGTGGTGGCTCACGCGCTGGCGGCTGCAAGGACCGCCCCCTGTCATCGACCTGCGAAACTCATCCCAGTCGATTTCACCAAAGTCATAGTGCCCGCGCTCCTCGTTCCACTTGAGGTCCGGGTCAGGTATTTCCAGGTTGATAACATCGGCTTGCTTGACCGTCTGATCGACGAATTTCTGGCGCAGTTCGTCATTACTCTGGCGCTTGATTTTCCACTTCATGCTTTGCGCCGAGTGAACCGAGTCGGCATCGTGTGGACCGAACATCATCAATGATGGCCACCAGAATCGGTTCAGCGCGTCCTGGGCCATGTCTTTTTGTTCCTTGCTGCCACGCGCCAGCGTCATCATGATGTGATAGCCCTGGCGCTGGTGGAAACTTTCTTCTTTACAGATCCGGACCATGCCGCGGGAGTAGGGGCCGTAAGAGGTTCGCTGCAGCGATACCTGGTTGACGATGGCTGCGCCATCCACCAGCCAGCCGATCGCGCCGATGTCGGCCCAGGTCAGCGTGGGATAGTTAAAGATGGAGGCGTATTTGGCGCTGCCATCGTGCAGTGCTGCAATCATTTCCTCGCGACTGATTCCCAGGGTCTCGGCCGCGCTGTACAAATACAAGCCGTGACCACCCTCGTCCTGTACCTTGGCCAGTAGTACGGCCTTGCGGTGCAGGGAAGGTGCTCGGGTGATCCAGTTGCCCTCTGGCTGCATGCCGATGACTTCCGAGTGGGCGTGCTGGGATATCTGGCGGATCAGATTTTGCCGGTATTTGTCCGGCATCCAGTCTTTCGGTTCAATCTTGTCTTCGGCATCAATGCGTGCCTGGAACTGTTGTTCCCTGGGGTTGGCTGAAGTCTCTGCAGACATGGTCTTCCTCCTGGCGTCTAACGCCTCTAAATCTTTTCCAGAATCAGGGCGATGCCCTGTCCTACCCCGATGCACATGGTGCACAGGGCATAGCGTGCGTTGCGACGCTCCAATTCGTTGACTGCGGTGGTGGCCAAACGGGCGCCGCTCATTCCCAGTGGGTGTCCCAGGGCGATAGCACCACCGTTGGGATTCACGTGTTCGGCGTCATCCGGCAGTTCCAGTCCGCGCAGTACCGCCAGTGCCTGAGCGGCAAAGGCTTCGTTTAACTCGATAACTTCCATATCGGAGAGTGCCAGTCCGCTGACGGCCAGTACTTTCCTGGAGGCCTCAACCGGGCCGTAGCCCATAATGCGTGGCTCAAGACCGCTGGTCGCCATGGCGACAATACGGGCCCGCGGTGTCAGGTCGAACCGGGTGGCCGCGGAAGCGGAGGCCACCAACATGGCACAGGCCCCGTCATTGGTACCCGAGGCGTTACCGGCGGTTACGGTGCCGCCTTCGCGAAAGGGTGTCCCCAAACGCGCCAGTGCTTCCAGGGTGGTTTCGCGTGGATGTTCGTCGGTGTCGACTTTTAACGGGTCCTGCTTGCGCCGCGATACCTCAACAGGGACGATCTCGGCGTCGAAGATGCCCGCGGATTGTGCCGCGGCCGCGCGCTGCTGGCTGCGCAGGGCGAAGGCGTCCTGGTCTTCGCGGCTTATGTTGAAATCCTCCGCGAGGTTCTCCGCGGTCTCCGGCATCGAATCCACACCGTACTGCGCCTTCAGTAGCTTATTGACGAAACGCCAGCCGATGGTGGTGTCGTAAACCTGGGCTTCACGGCTGAAAGCCGAAGTCGCTTTACCCATGACGAAAGGCGCCCTGGACATGGATTCCACACCGCCGGCAATGGCCAGCTGCACTTCGCCGGCCTTGATGGCTCGAGCGGCGGTGCCCAGTGCGTCTAGCCCGGAGCCGCAGAGACGGTTGATGGTCGCTCCGGGCACGGAAACCGGTAGGCCAGCCAGGAGTGAGGCCATTCTCGCTACATTGCGGTTGTCTTCACCGGCCTGGTTGGCGCAGCCATACCAGACATCTTCAACCTGCTGCCAGTCCACTTGCGGGTTTCGCGCCTGCAGCGCGCGCAGCGGTATGGCGCCGAGGTCGTCGGTGCGAACCGTGGCCAGTGCGCCACCGTAGCGGCCGATGGGTGTTCTTACCGCGTCACAGATAAAGGCATCTTGCATTAGCTGTTTTCTCCCTGGGGTACGAGTTCACCCTTGATGCGGTGCGAGTTACCGCGAAAAAGCGCAATCTGCTTACCATCCTGGTTACTGACCGTAACGTCATAAATGCCAGTGCGGCCCGCCAGTGCCCGTTCCTCCGCTCTGGCCAGCAGTACGTCGCCGTCGCCCGCCGGGGCGAGGAAGTCTATTCTCGCACCAGCGGCCAGGGTGCTGTTGTTGTGGCTGTTACACGCGTAGGCAAAGCAGGTGTCTGCCAGCGTGAAAATAAAGCCGCCGTGACAGACGTCGTGTCCGTTGAGCATGTGGCCTTGAACCGTCATGGTCATTTCCGCAATGCCCGGACTGATGCTGCGCAGCTCGATACCAAGGCCCTGGCAGGCCTTATCGTTACGGTACATGGCATCGGCTGCAGCCTCGGCCAGTTGTTGTTTATCGCTGGTCACTATTCGCCTTTAAAAGTGGGCTCGCGCTTCTCGAGAAAAGCCATCACCCCCTCCTGGTAGTCATGGGTTTTACCGGCGGTGCGCATCAGCTCCTTTTCCACCTCCAGTTGTTCATCCAGGGAGTTGGTCGCCGACAGGGCGAAGGCCTTTTTAGTAAAGGCAAAGCCTTTAGTCGGTTGAGTCGCCATCTGCTGTGCCAGGCCTAACGCGGTGGGCATCAGCTCCTCGTCATCTACGCATTGCCAGATGATGCCCCATGCCTCGGCCTGCTCGGCTTTGACTTTAGGCCCCAGCATCGCCAGCCCCTTGGCCCGGGCCATGCCCACCAGGCGTGGCAGAATCCATGTGCCGCCCGAATCAGGAATCAGGCCAAGCTTGGCAAAAGACTCAATGAAGCTGGCCGAGCGACCTGCGATCACAATGTCGCAGGCCAGCGCTATGTTGGCACCGGCACCTGCAGCAACACCGTTGACGGCGCAGATCACCGGTTTTTCCATAGAAGTGATAAGCCGAATGAGCGGGTTATAATAGGTTTCAACGGAATTTCCCAGATCGGGCATTTCTTTGCCGGGTGCTACCGCCCGGTCGCTGAGGTCCTGGCCAGCACAGAAACCGCGGCCGTTGCCGGTAATGAGAACAGCCCGCACACCGTTGTCCTGAGCGGCCTGGGTGAGCACTTCTCGAACCTCGCCGTGCATGGCAGTCGTAAAGCTGTTCAGTGAGTCGGGCCGGTTTAGTGTGAGCTGTGCGACACCCTGGTCGATCTTGAACTCGATATTGTCGTAGCTCATGCCTCACGCCTCGCTACCAGTGTCATGATGTCGTAGATAGCCACGGCTTCCTCGTTCTGGTTGGTCACCTCAACAGCCCAGATCACGACGCCATTGGGCTGCTCATCACCTCGCGGGGCCTTTTTGATTTTCTGCTTAACCGACAGTTTGACCTGAATGGTGTCGCCGGCGCCTACCGGCTCGATGAAGCGCAGGTTCTCCAGCCCGTAGTTGGCGATAACCGGGCCGGGTGAGGGTTCTACGAACATACCCGCAGCGGCGGAAATCACGAAGTAGCCGTGGGCGACGCGTTTGCCAAAGAAGGAGTCTTTGGCGGCAATCTCGTCGAAATGGGCGTAAAAGTGATCGCCGCTGACGCAACCGAAATTGACAATGTCTGCCTCGGTTACCGTGCGCCGGTGGGTAATCAAAGTCTCACCGATGCGCAGGTCCTCGAAATGCTTTTTGAAGGGGTGAATATCGTCGGTATAGGTCTTTCCTCCCGGGTGGTATTCACGTGTGATGGCAGTCAGTGTGGTTGGTGATGCCTGGATCGCGGTGCGTTGCATGTAATGCTTGATAGCACGCAGGCCGCCCAGCTCTTCGCCACCTCCGGCTCGTCCGGGACCGCCGTGGACCAATTGCGCCAGCGGCGAGCCGTGGCCAGTGGATTCGGCGGCACAGTCCCGGTTAATGACCAGCATGCGGCCGTGCCAGGCAGCCGTGCCAAGAATAATCTGCCGGGCCTCGTCGTCGTCGTAGGTAAACAGTGAGCCGGCGAGGCTGCCCTTGCCCAGTGCGGCGATCGCGATGGCGTCATCCAGTCCCGAGTAGGGCATCAAGGTGGTGACAGGCCCAAAAGCTTCCACCTCGTGAACGAGCAGCTTCTTGTGTGGCTCGTCGCAGAGCAACACGGTGGGCGGGAAAAATGCGCCGCTGCTGTTGTCTGCGCCCTCCAGGCTAAAGTCAGTGTCTCCGCCATAGACAATCTGGCACTCCTGGGCCAGTTGCTCGACATTGGCGCGGACATCCTGCGCCTGGTCAGCGCCAACCAACGGGCCCATGCGAACCTGCTCCAGCGCGGGATCGCCGACAACGGTTTTGTCCAGCCTGGTCTTGAGGGCATCGCTCACTGCCTGCAGTTTATCTGCCGGAACAATCACACGTCGGATAGCGGTGCACTTCTGGCCGGCCTTGACCGTTATCTCCTTGGCAACCTCCTTGACGAACAAGCCGAATTCCTCGTCTTCGGGCTGCACCGACTCTCCGAGGATGCAGCAATTCAGGGAGTCAGCTTCCATTGTGAAGGGTATCGAATTGGCGACGATGTTCGGATGGGTGCGCAATTTGCGCCCGGTGACAGCGGAGCCGGTAAAGGTCACGACATCCTGGCAATCAAGGTGATCCAGCAGGTCGCCAACGCCGCCCGAGATCAGTTGCAGCGCACCATCAGGCAGCAGGCGGCTGTCCAGCATCAGGCGCACGCAGGCCTCGGTCACATAAGACGTGGCCGTGGCCGGTTTCACGAT
>CAZPVJ010000019.1:0-2604 GCA_964590005.1 uncultured Alteromonadaceae bacterium
CCAATCCAGTGCGCACTGGTATGCGCTGTCATTGGCAGTGAATACCAGGAGTTCATTGCCCGGTGCCACGCCATAGCGATTAAGGTAAGTGCTGACCGAAGAGGCCAACATAACCCCGGGTAAATCATTATGGGCAAACACTAGCGGGCGCTCTATGGCACCCGTGGCAAGAACGACCTGCCCCGCCCTCACCCGGTGCAGACGCTGCCTGCAAGCACTGCGCTGCGACGGTGCCAGGTGGTCAGATCGACGCTCGACAATGCCCAGAAAATTATGATCGTAATAGCCAAACACCGTACTACGCGGCAACAGGGTCACATTGTCCCGAGCCGCCAATTGCTCACAGGCCGCCTGAAGCCACTGGGCCCCCGATTGGGTACCTATGCTGGCATTCATCGCCAGCAGGCTACCACCCAGTTGCTGTTGCTCGTCTGCGAGAATAACCCTGGCCCCGGTCAGGGAAGCCTCCAGGGCAGCTGATATACCCGCCGGGCCAGCACCCACGATGAGCACGTCGCAGTGATGGTTCAGTTTGTCATAGCTGTCAGGGTCGCGCGCCTGTGGCGAGCTGCCCAATCCCGCGGCTTTGCGGATAAAGTGCTCATAGGTCATCCAGAACCGCGCGGGCCACATAAACGTCTTATAGTAAAAACCGGGGGGCATAAGGCGTCCGAACCAGCCGACGATAGACATCAGATCGAAATCGACGCTGGGCCAGCCGCCCACGCTGGCTGCCTCCAATCCCTCGTAGATTTCTACCTGCGTGGCGCGCAAGTTGGGGATGGTATCGGCGCCGGAGCCCACCTGGACTATCGCGTTGGGTTCTTCCGAGCCGTGGCCGACTATGCCGCGAGGTCGACCGTACTTAAAACTGCGGCCCACGACCTTGACGCCGTTGGCAAGCAGGGCCGAGGCCAGGGTGTCTCCATGAAAGCCTTGCAGCTGGCGACCATTGAACGTGAAATTGATGCGCCGGTTTCTATCCACCAGACCTGAGTCTGCGATCCTGTTTTCCTCCAGCACCGGCATTAGTCTGTACTCCCGGAGGCGTTCTCGGTCACTGAAGGTGTTTCGCCGATACGGTAGGTCTCCAGAATTTCGTAGGTCACTGTATTGCGGGTCACATTAAAATAGCGGCGGCACCCAGCCGTGTGACTCCACATCTCATGGTGAATTCCGCGAGGATTCTTCCTAAAGAAAAGATAGCTTCCCCATTCCTCGTCGCTCACCTTCTCCGGTTCTTCTGGCCGTGAGATATGAGCCTCACCCCCATAGCCAAATTCCTCTTCATCACGCACTTCCCCGCAGTAGGGACAATAAATCTGTAGCATCCCGGTCCCTCCTCAGTGCGCGACGCCAGCGGCGCCATGCTCATCGATAAGAGCGCCACTGTAAAATCGATCAATCGAAAACGCTTCCGCCAAGGGATGCGGGTGGTCATTGGCGACCGTATCAGCGAAGACATAGCCAGACCCCGGCGTTGCCTTGAAGCCCCCTGTTCCCCAACCGCAGTTAAAATACAGGCCTTCTATGGGCGTTTTGCTGATTATCGGGCAGGCATCTGGACAGGTGTCGACGATGCCTCCCCACTGTCTGTTCATGCGCACGCGACTGAACGCGGGGAAAAGTTCGCATATGGCTTGCAGGGTATGTTCAATCACGTGGAATGAACCTCGCTGTCCGTACCCCGTGTAGTGATCTATGCCTGCACCGATAACCAGGTCTCCCTTATCGGACTGGCTGATGTAACCGTGCACCGCGTTCGACATAACCACTGTGTCCAGACAGGGTCGCAGCGGCTCAGAAACCAGCGCCTGCAGTGGGTGGGATTCTATAGGTAACTGCAGACCAGCCATGGCTGCGACAACACCAGAGTTGCCGGCGACTACACAGCCTACCTTGCGCGCGCCAATAAAGCCGCGACTGGTTTCCACACCGGCAACCGCACCGTTCTCACGACGAATACCGGTCACCTCAGTTTCCTGAATAAGGTCAACGCCAAGGGCGTCAGCCGCTCGGGCATAGCCCCAGGCGACAGCGTCGTGGCGGGCCGTGCCGCCACGTGGCTGCCAGGAAGCCCCCAATACCGGGTAGCGGGTGCCGGGCGAGCAATCCATGAGCGGGACCAGTTTTTGGACTTCTGCTGTGCTAAGCACTTCACCGTCAATGCCGTTAAGCCTGTTCGCATTCACCCGGCGCTCTATATCGCGCATGTCCTGCAACGTGTGACCGAGATTGAGGACCCCGCGCTGGCTGAACATCACGTTAAAGTTCAACTCTTGACTGAGGCCTTCCCAGAGTTTCAAGGATAGTTCGTAGAGATGAGCGGCTTCATCCCACAGGTAATTGGAGCGGATAATGGTGGTGTTGCGACCGGTATTGCCGCCCCCAAGATAACCTTTCTCAAGCACGGCGACATTGGTAATGCCATGCTCTTTGGCAAGGTAGTAGGCCGTGGCCAGTCCATGCCCGCCTCCGCCGATAATGATCACGTCATAGGCGGCTTTAGGACTGGGGCTGCGCCAGGCTCGCTGCCAGTTTTCATGGTAACTCAGGGCATTCTTGAAGAGGCTAAACCCCGAGTACGTCCCGCGCGACATCGCC
>CAZPVJ010000020.1:0-52882 GCA_964590005.1 uncultured Alteromonadaceae bacterium
GGTCGTCATAAACGAACATATTCGGATAGGCGTCAGGCAGTGACTTACGGGGGATTCGGTGCAGGGTGCAATCTCCCTCCCTGAGAGTATCGACCTCGGAGATAGTCGACCAGAAATCCCCTTCTATGGGCTTGTAGCCACTGGACAGCAAGTCGATATCATCCAGGACCCGGTCGTGGCGATAATCTTCCACATGCAGCAGTCCAGACCCCTTGGCCTTTATCCGCATATTGATGTCTTTGGTAACAAGGCAAACAAATTCGTCGGGGGTTTCTGCCTGCAGCCGCAACGCCACGTTGATGATGCGATTGTCGTTGGCCTGAGCCTGAGTCGCATCCAGGAACGGCACCTCCGAGTCATCGGTGAGAAGCTGGTCGGGATAGATTGCCAGCGTGCCATTGGGCATACCCTCAAGGCTGCTCCCGGGCACCTCGACCCCCTCCTGGATCTGCTGCGGTCCGGCGCTATCGATCACCTTGTCAATGATACCAATAGCAATGCGGGCCTCACTGCTGACGGTTTTATCCCGTCTGTCCTTTATATGATCGAGTTCTTCCAGCACGGTCATCGGTATGACCACATGGTGTTCATTGAAGGCTGCTACCGCCGTGGGGTCGTGTAACAACACATTGGTGTCCAGTACGTACGTTTTCCTGATAACGGGTTTTAGGTTGGTTTTTTCTACTCGCAGGGCTGAGCCTGAGTCCATAGAGGATTCCTCGTTAATGAGTCACTGGGTAATGGTCTTGCACTATTGTTTTGGGGTGCCGGCTTTTCCCGCCGAACATTGGTTGCGCGGAGAAGGTATGAAAATCACGGAGGCATTTTGGGGGGAGCGAATGGTGCCCGAGCGCTGTGAGCTCAAGGGCAGCGCTGGAGCGCTTACTGATAGAGGACGCTGGCCGACCGACGGGAGCCTGTCTGCCACGCGTCCGGAAAGTCTTCAAAGGCGCTTCCCGATCGGTGCTACAAAACAGCAACGTTACAACGATTATTCAGTCCGCAACGTGTCCTGTCAATGTCCCAGTGCGGTTTAGCCGAAGCATTGCCAATGTGACGGGGCCGGCACTGACAGCACGCTGCTTTTGCAGTACGATAGACGGCTGTCATTCTGAAAATAAGTTGTTCCCCCTTCATGCTCAACCAGGACTCGCTCGCCCAGCTTAAAGGCCTCAAGTCACAGATGGAGGCGGAAAAAGAGTGGGCTGAGGCAGTCGTTAAGGGCACTCAGGCACGCTACGGCTTTGCCGTGCTGGATGACGGGCGCGAGATATTCATTCCCCCGGACGAGATGCTCAAGGCTTTCCCCGATGACCGGGTACGTATCTGTATCAGGCCCGCCCCCGACAACAAGACCATAGCCGACATAGAGCGACTGGTAGAGAGCCCGCTGGGAGACTTCACGGGGCGCTGCGTACGCAAAGGTAAAGCCATCTTCGTTCAACCCGACCTGCCCCAACTCAAGCGCTGGCTGTTTATCCCACCCCATGCGCGCAATGGAATTAAGGAGGGCGATCTGGTGCGCTGCGCAGTTTTGCGTCACCCGATCAAGGATGGCAAACCGCAGGCCAAAGTCCTGGAGATTATCGGCGACCAGAGCACTCCCGGTGTCGAAAATCTCTATGCCATGGCGCGCCACCAGCTGGCCGCAGAGTGGCCAAAGGCAGCGCAAAAACAATTGGAGCAACGCCTGGCAGAATTTAAACCGTTGGAAACCGATCGTCGCAGAGACCTGACCGACCTGGAGTTCGTTACCATTGATGCGGCGAAGACCCAGGACATTGACGACGCACTCTACGCCGATATCAGCACCGACGGTTGGACCCTGTACGTCGCAATTGCGGATCCTACGGCCTATATTCCCGCGGACTCACCGCTACTGCCCGAAGTGGCTCGGCGCGGCACATCCGTTTACTTTCACGGTGATGTACTGCCAATGCTGCCGGAACTCCTCTCTCAGGACACCTGCGCGCTGTCTGAAGGCGTTGATCGTCCCGCGCTGGTCTGCAAAATCGCAGTGAGCGATAGCGGTGAAGTGGGTGATTTCGAGTTCATCGAGGCGACCGTCCGCTCGCGCGCCAAGCTGTCTTATTACGCTGTTGACCGCTATCTCAGCGGCCAGGCCGATGACCTTATGAGTCATGCCACGCCATTGGAGGCCCTTTACCAGGTTTATCGCGCACTGAGGGCGCATCGCGAAAAAGATGAACTGGTCATGGAAGATCGCCGCGAATTCCGCTGGATCATGAGCGAGCAGAAGACCATCGAGTCCATCGAACCCTATGAGAAGCTCTTGTCACAAAAACTGGTGGAAGAGTGCATGGTTGCCACCAACCGCTGCGCCGCGCGGTTTCTGGCCGAGCACGGCGCAACCGGGCCGTTTGTCAGCCATCCAGGGTTTCGTCGGGATCGACTTGATGAGGCGCGCAAATTCCTCAGCATGCATGCCCCGGAGCTGGCCGAGACTGACCTCCTCAGCCGGGAGGGCTATCGCGACGTGATCAAGGGACTGGCTGCACCCGAGCGAACCCTGCCTCTGCGGGCCATGGTCAACCGCCTGTTAACGCGTGCAGGGCTGAGCACGGAAGCGGGTACACATATGGGCATGTCACTGCCGGTTTATACCAACTGCACCTCGCCATTACGTCGCCACCTCGATTTTCTGGTCCACCTGCAGATAAAGTCCATCCTGCACGGGCAGCCGGCCAACCTGGTAAGCCAGGAGGTATTGGACAGCCTGGCTGAACATATTGCTACCGCCCGGGCGGCAACCGAGCAGGCCGAGCGCTGGCTGGCCGCACGCTTCCTCTCCGAAAAGGCCGCTGGAGACGGGAAGACGCTCGAAGGAAATATCGTTCACGTCAACAGCAGTGGCTTCACGGTCAAACTTGTGGACAGTGGCCTGGAAGGCTTTATCGATCTGCGCAAAGACCCGGAAAAGTTCAGCTTTGACAAGTGGACCGCCAGCCTGACCAGTACCACCCGCAGATTTCAACTGGGACAACGGGTCGAGTTAACCTTCGCCACTGCGGCCGAGGACAATAATTATCAGGCTGAGTTTGAGTTAGTTGAGGGCTGCGGCCTGAAGCCGCCCAAAGACACGACCCAGGCTGCGACGGAGACAGCCCCTGACCAGGACGCTGCAGCGAGTACCTAGAAGAGCCGGTGAGGGTGACTGGTAACAGTACCGCCTGTTGATCCAGTCGGCAGTGAAATTCCCGAGGCCAGGGCGCCACGTACCCTGCTCACCAGGCCAATCATTTCCCTAACACCCAGCGCGCGCAGATAGGCACCCATCTCACCATGGGAGTCCAGGGCCACATTGGCATCGACATCGCGCAGGGCCTGAATAATAGCCAGCTGATCGGCGTCATATTGATTATCGTTACCAAAGATCAGCTTGGTAAAGGTGTCGACAATCGCCATTTCGCTGACGTCGTCACTTCTGTTCGCGCTATTTCCGATCATTGCCCTGGTCCCGTGGCGGCACCCGCCACCGTCAGCCCTACCCTCACTTTCAGTATGGACCAGAAAAACCGGCTGCCCGCTCAAAAAATAGGCAATATTTCACAATTCCTGATCAAAACGTGATCGACTGCCCAATTTGGGCTGGTTCATAGACCAGCTTGTCTAAGACTGTGGCTCGGTACCGGGTTCAGGGGCTATGGGAATAGAGATATCAGCCCTCGCTGGCTTTTTTGCTACCCTCATTCTCCCGACGAGCTACCTCCCATAAAACGGGCCAGGCCTCCAGCGCGTTGGCGAACCCCAGCGCTCCGGAAGTAATACGCGAGACAACCTCTCTATCATCACAATTAGCTGGCATTTCAAACCATTTCGCCAGCGCTGGTGGCGATTGTAGGTATTGGGAAGCCATTTTTTGCGCTTCCTGGAAGTAGGTGACGATTTTGGCTGATGAGCCGGTAAAAAACGGTATTCGGGTTGATGCGTCGAAGTATACAGCGGCTGATTTTCTGGCAGTTTCTCGTTTTGCCAGCGCCACAAGATCAGCTTGAGGTTGTTTGCACAGATCTCTAATCATAACTGCTAACAGGCTCAATCTTTCTAACGGTGTGCTTTTTCCAGCAAGGCTCGCGCGGTCAGTGCACAGCCCCTGAAAATCCCCGAGCCCCATCGGGGGTATTACGGCCTCATCGTTAACGGTTTTTCTACCAACATCAATCGGCTGGTGAGGAATACCCCAGTTATAGATTACTGTCCTGGACTCAGGATACATTTGCTTGACGAACCAACCAAAAACGCCATCCTCTCCTCGAAAAGCAGGGAAATAGGGTGGTAATAGGCGTGTATTGTCCAAACCGGTAACCTGGGAAATGCCTGCGGAATCATAAACGCATAAGGACTGTTGCACCGCCTGAAATTGACGCTCGCCGAATGTCAGACTGAGATCAGGGTCTCTCGAGAGGGTCTCTTCAATCGCTTTAGTTGTATTCTTCAAAAGAAAGGCATGGCTGGGAAAGCCAGGGTCGCCGAAAGTGCCACACTCACTTACGAGAATGGGTGATTGCGGCGACAGGGTAGTCAGCTGACTCGCATTCATACCGTCGAGCTCCTTGGCGGTGAGACCACTCTCCGCATGACCGGCAATGCAAGCCTTCACATCCTTACCCAGTAGCTGCAAGTGCCCCGCCAGGGGATCAAAGCCGGTAGGAGTCACCTGGTTACGCCAATCTGCCTCTGACGCCAGTACCTTCACTTCCAGTGTGTTGGCAAACCGGACACCCTCCTGTGGGTCAGGCGGGTAGAAAGCTTCGCACAGTACATCGTCATCCAACATAATGCAGCGGCGACCTGCCGAGAGTACCAATGCCCAATTGCGGGAGAGCCCATAGGTTTTGTGGCCCTGCCAATGCGAGCGATCCAACAGATAACGGATCGAGGCCTCATGATCCGAGGCGCCAGCGACAAGCCGTTGCAAGAATTCATTTTTTTCTACTTCGCCGTAGTAATGCAACGGAACGGGACAAGGGTCACGATAACCCTCTATCAACACCTGATTACCGGCGGCAATTGCAGGATCCCTTGAGTCGTCCAGCACGTAGATTGCTTCATGTATCGAAAGATCAGCATTGTCAAACAGAGAGGCCAGTAGTCTTTCCAGCGCCTTTTCACGATCGCAGGTAAGAATAAAAACGCAGCTACCCGTTGACTCTCCCACTGAGGCTTCCGTCTGCTGCTGATAATAATCAATCAACTGATCTGCGCTGGTTGCCAAGCCCGCTTCAAGCAAACTCTCAAGAAGCGAGGTTGTCGCCTGCAGGTTTAGCTGCTCCTTGACATGTTTGGGGAGTCTCTCGCGGTGCTCGCTTGGCGTCCTGAAATTACACATCCCTTGGAGAAGGCCGACCAAATGGACCGCGACGGGGAATGATTGACCCGTATTCTGACTGACAAGCAGGCTCGTTTTTTCATTGAGAGGCATTATCTCTAGCGGATGAACACAAATAAGCCTCTCTTTCACTGAAGATTCTTGCTCGAACCCACCTTCATGATGTTGTGAAAAGCTTACAGGCCTACTCATCAAACAACCCGCGGGTAGTAAAACATCTCAAAATCGTCATGTCGCAAAAAACTGTGTTGGGAGAACCTTAAAGAACATCACAAAAGCTTAAATTACACCAGTCAGAAGTCGGCGTGGCCCGGGGTTCGAGGGAAAGGGATCGCGTCACGGACATTTTCCATTCCGGTGATGTAATTGAGCAAGCGCTCAAAGCCAAGCCCGAAACCGGCATGGGGTACTGTTCCGTACCGTCTCAGGTCGCGATACCACCAGAGTTCTTCGAGCAAATGGGGGTACATACGCTGCTCTAGCACATCAAGACGCTCTTCCCGCTGGCTGCCGCCGATAATTTCGCCGATGCCGGGGGCCAGAACATCCATCGCCGCGACCGTCTTGCCATCGTCGTTGAGGCGCATGTAAAAGGCCTTGATCTCTTTCGGGTAGTTCATAACGACGACGGGGCGCCCGACGTGCGTTTCCGCCAGGTAACGCTCATGCTCAGAGGCCAGGTCAGCGCCCCACTTCACCGGAAATTCGAAGGACTGCCCACTGGCCTGCAGAATCTCGATGGCTTCACTGTAATCCATGCGCTCGAAACGGTTGTCGATTACCCCCTGCAAACGCTCAATCGCCGTTGAATCGATGCGCTGCTGGAAGAATGCCATGTCGTCCTCGCGCTCTTCCAGGACCCGGGTAAATACATGCTTGAGAAGGCTTTCGGCCAGATCGGCATCATCATCGAGGTCCGCGAACGCGATTTCTGGCTCAACCATCCAGAATTCCGACAGGTGACGGCTGGTATTGGAGTTTTCTGCCCTGAAGGTCGGCCCAAAGGTGTACACCTTACTCATCGCCAGGCAATAGGACTCGACCTCCAGCTGCCCCGAGACTGTGAGAAAAGCGTCTCCAGCGAAAAAATCCTGGCCGTGATCTACCTCACCACCCGGGGTGCGCGGCAGGTTGGCCATATCCAGGGTGCTGACACGAAAGAGCTCTCCGGCGCCCTCGCAATCACTGCCTGTGATAATGGGTGTGTTGATCCAGTAGAAGTCGTTGTCATGAAAGTAATTGTGAATCGCATTGGCCAGTGTATTGCGAACACGGGTGATTGCACCAAAGGTGTTGGTTCGCGGCCTGAGGTGTGCCTGTGTGCGCAAATATTCAAAGGTGTGCCGCTTTTTGGCAATGGGATAGGCTTCCGGGTCGTCGACCCAACCTACTACTTCCACTTCACTGGCCTGAATCTCTACACTCTGTCCTTTGCCCTGTGACTCCACCAACTCACCCGAAACAATGACTGCGCAGCCGGTTGATAGTTTGAGCACCTCACCGCTGTAGTTCTCGAGGGTATCGGGTACCACCGCCTGGACCGGGTCAAATGAGGATCCGTCGTGAATCGCCAGAAACGAAATGCCCGCCTTCGAATCGCGTTTGCTGCGCAACCAACCCCTGACCGAGACGTTGCTGCCAGTGGGAACGCGGCCCTTCAACAGGGCTTCTACGGATGAGGTCTGCGACATGCAACACTCCCTGGTTAAACAAAAACGCGCGGAGCATACCGAATTGGCATAGAGCGCACCAGCAATTAACGTGCGATGGGTGTGATCTTGCCGCCATTGAGAGTAAGGCTACCAGTCACGCCCTTGTCGGTGAAAATGATCGCGAGGACTGGCTGCCCACCGTGTTCATCACCCACCGTTTCAGCGTCGAGCAGCAGGACACCGCGATCGACCCCCGCCTCCCAACCGTGGCTGTTGCGAAATAGCGCCACTTCCGCCTCGGTCATGAACAGGATGACCTGCGACTTATAGCTCGACCCCAACGCCAGGCCAAATGGGGCGCCGGCGGTTGCAAAGTAGCCGACCGGCTCACCAGCTACCAGCAATACACCCTCCCCGTACTGGCTACCTTCACCAAACCCCACTTTCACCAGGTCGGGAAACACCAGGACACCCGCCGCCTGCTCGACCAGGTTAGCTGCCGCCGGTGCATGTTCAGCGAGGCGCTGCAACGCATCGCGACTCTCGGTATTGATAGTGTCGCGGGAGTCCGCCATCACCGACACAGACCCGGCCAACAGGCTGCAGCAGAACAGGAAGGTGCACAGGCCCGCTCTAGACACAAAAGGTACCGTGTTTAACGACGTTTACAACGCGAATTGCTGGCCAACCAGCTCTTCCGACAGGGACCAGAGCCTGTCCGCTGCAGCCTCGTCCAGCGCATAGTCCTCAACGCCACCACCTTTACCCGGCGCAGCCGGAACGGCTATCTGGCAGTTCTCGAGAAAAAGCGCGCCTTTGTCCGCCAGTTCAGGTGCTGTAGCGGCCCAGACGCTGGTCGCGGCACCCTGCTCAACACTTTTCCAGTCCAGGGACTCGCCCGCCGGCGCGCTATTCATCAGATCCTCAATATCCTGCTCTGTCAGGTGGCGACTCAGCTTGGTCATGATGACACCGGGATGGACGGCGAGGCTGCGCACGCCACGATCCTTCAGACGCGCATCAAGCCCTACTGAAAACAGCACATTGGCAGTTTTCGACTCGCCATAAGCAACCCACTTGTCATACTCGCGGTCCTGGTAATTCGGGTCGTCCAGATTCACATTCGCGAACTTATGACCGGATGAACTCAGGTTGATGATGCGAGAAGGCGCGCCGGCGAGCAGCGCCGGCGCCAACAGACAGGTGAACAGGAAATGTCCCAGATGATTCGTTCCAAACTGCATTTCGAAGCCATCGGCCGTGCGCAATAGCGGACAGGCCATCACCCCGGCGTTATTGATCAGGATATCGATTGATGGGTAAGCCTCCAGGCAAGCCGCTGCAGAAGCTCGCACGCTGCCCAGATCCGCGAGATCGACGGTTTGCGTTTCGATCGCACCCGCCAGGCCCTGTGACTGCAGTTCACCCGCCTCCTTCGCCAGTGCTTCCTGGTCTCGCCCCAACATCACCACTCTCGCACCAGCGGCCGCCAGTGCCCGGGAGGTCTCCACACCCAGGCCAGCGGTGGCTCCAGTGACCAATACGGTCTTTCCGGCAAGGGAGAGCCCTTCCAGCACCTCATCGGTGGTCGACTCAAAGGCAAATTCTCGCATCAGTTTTTCCTCGGGGGTAATAAGGTGGGCACCAATAATGCCAGAGCCGGCCCTAATGGCAACGCCGGGGCACCTGCCATCGTACTGAGGGCGGGGTCAGTTGCTGGCGAGTTGGTCCTTCCTGACGGCTTCCAGTTGGACTTCATAGTCCTGGATATCACGATTAAGAGTAGCCCGGTCTATAGCCTGGGATATCTGCCGGGTAGCCTGGTCAAAGTCCCCAAGGCGGTAATAGATCAAGCCCAGGCCATAGTGGAGACGGCTATCCTCTGGCATCAGTCGCACAGCGGTCTTGTAGTGGCCCAGTGCCGCAGACCAATCCTCTTGCTCTGCGGCCACGTCGCCGAGCCAGCTGTGATAATACGGGTTCTTGTCTCGATAGCGACGGGCGCGATCTGACCAGTAAGCGAGGTCTTCCTCCCGGCCGGTCATTTCGTAGAGTACAACCAGATTATTGGTCGCGGAGCGATCATGCGGGTTTAACTGCAGAGCCCTGAAATAGCTGCGCTCCGCTTCCTCGTGTTGGCCGGCGACGCGATAAATCGCCCCCAGGTTAACCCATAGGTGGCCGGTCTTCGGGCTCAACTCCAACGCGCGCACAGTCTGCATCCAGGCCGTATCCAATTCCTCCTCAGCCAATGCGCCCATGGCAATATTGCTGTGATAAAGCGCGGCAGCCTCACTATCATCGAGCAGACGACTGCCGGCAATTTCATTGGAAGACAGGGGATCAATATCGACCATGAACTTGTCTCCGCGGCGGGTTTTAACCAGCACGTTCACGTGCAACCGCACCGCCACGCGCTCACCCATCCGCGACCACTGGGGGCGAACTTCCAGCCATTGGTACTGCGCATCCAGGCCGGCCTCGCGAGCCAGGGCAACAAACATATTGGCGTACGACAGACAGTTGGCCGAGCCGCGATGAAAGGTTTCAATGGCACCGCCCTCGGCGAAAGGGTCGTATTGGATGTCAAGGATGGCGGGGCTCTTCACCGACTGGTGCAGATTCAGAAGTCGCTGGCGCTGCGTGTTGTTCCTGCCGACATAGGTTTCCACAAAAGCTCGCATATCATCATCGACAGCCAGCAAGTCCGGCGTTGCGGCCAGTCGCTGCACATCGGCGTGGGTCACCACCCGATCTTCCAGCACCAGGGGTGGCATATCCGTTACCGCCAGACGCTCACCACCCGACCCGGCACAAGCCGCCAGAAAGGGTAACAACAAGAGGTACAGGCTACGGCGCGCTGTCCCTCGCCAAGTCAGGCCAGCGCCACTACCGACGATTGCCGCCGTTGTTTTGCGATAGGTCATCGCACCCTCCACGCGGTGAGAACACACCGCACTCCCCCAGTATAGCGCACTTGCGAAGCGGTTAACGGCCCCGTGAGCGGAGCACTACGTTGACCTGCATCAATGCGATTCCGGCCTGGCTACAAGATGATAAACGCACACCGACACAACAAGTCAGGGTTCAGTAGGGAGAGTCACAATGACCCAGCACGTTATGCAGGAAGACACACTCGAAGATCAGCGCATCATGCGCCGCCTTTTCACTGTCATCGGGTGTTTTATGGCGGCTACTGCGGTGATGGCATTGACTATCGCCGCAGTTGCGGGCTAGTCCCCGGGGTAACGCCTCAAGCGGCCGTATGCAGGCCGCATTCGCGGCCATCGAAGACCTTGGTAGGGTCAAAATAGTGGCGGCAGCTGGGTAGCTGATGTGTCGTCATATACTCTTCGACATCATCGTCAGACCAATAGAAAATCGGCGCAACTTTCAGGATACCGCGGGCGTCCAGGGATACGATGTCCAGGGACTTGCGGTGCTCTGTTTCCTCGCGACGAATACCCGTTAGCCAGATATCAGGCTGGAATTCGGCCAGTGCCCTGTTGAAGGGTTCCAGCTTAACCTGCTCGGTAAACTCGGCGTGCCGGTCCTCTTCATCGACCGTGGGTATACCGCCCATGATTGCATTGCGTCGCTCCGAGGTCATTTGCGGCGAATACACGTGTATGTCCAGCGCCAGATCCTTGATCAGTCGCTCTGCTACCAGGTAGGTATCTCGCAGGTTGTAACCGGTGTCGACCCAGATCGTGGGCACACTGGCGTCGATTTGGCTCACCAGGTGTAACATCAAGGCGGCATTGCGCCCCATGCTGGTCGTGGCAATGGTCGGTACTGACTGAGCAAGCGCCCACTGCACGATCTCCTGCGCACTGGCATCGCGCAGGGAGTCGTTGACACTGTCCAGATCGATATCCAACACGCGGATGCCCGGTTTCTTCCCAAGAAGCCACGCACTTTAAAGAATCACAATATCACTGACAAATAACTAAGTTTTATATGGTTATTCTGCTGCCGTGACCGGATGCGCCATTTTGGCTGGCACTCAAACACAATTGTTGGAAACCTCGAAAGGACTAATACTTTCGCTCCAATGCATGATTGTCTGTGGAGATCACCATGAAAAATGACCTGTGTGAGAAGCTTGGGATCGATTACCCGATCTTCGCCTTTACCCATTGCCGCGACGTGGTGGTTGCGGTGAGCAAGGCCGGTGGAATCGGCGTGCTGGGCGCAGTGGGATTCAGCCCAGAGCAGCTCAAGGAGGAACTGGACTGGATAGATGCCCATATCGGCGACCGGTCGTATGGCGTGGACGTGGTAATTCCGCAGAAGTACGAGGGCATGGGCAACATGTCTGCGGAGGAGATGGAAAAGGAACTGTGGAAGATGGTTCCCCAGGAGCACATGGACTTCGCCCAGAAGCTACTGGCAGATGCCGGCGTGCCCGAGTGGCCAGATGGCACCAATACCATGGGCCTGATGGGCTGGACGGACGCAACGGCTACCCCGCTACTCGAGGAAGCACTGAAACGGCCCCAATGCAGGATGATCGCCAACGCGCTGGGCACCCCGCCCGCAGACAAAATCAAAATGGTCCAGGATTCCGGCCGACTCATCGGTGCACTGTGCGGCAAGGTCAAGCAAGCCGTCGCCCACAAGGAAGCCGGACTGGACTTCGTGATTGCCCAGGGTGGTGAGGGCGGAGGACATACCGGCGATGTGGGCTCGGTGGTGCTGTGGCCACAAATCGTGGACGCCCTGGGTGACACCCCCATGCTCGCTGCCGGCGGTATAGGCAACGGGCGGCAGATCGCCGCGGCCATGGCCATGGGCGCCGCGGGCGTCTGGACCGGGTCACTGTGGCTGACCGTAGAAGAAGCACATACCCAGCCAGCTCAAAAAGAGTCGCTCCTGAAGGCCAGTAGCGAGGACACGGTTCGCTCCCGCTCATGGACCGGTAAAACCTGCCGGATGTTGAAGAGTGACTGGACGGAAGCCTGGGAGCGCCCCGATACCCCGGACCCGCTGGGGATGCCACTGCAGGGAATGGTGACCTCTGATGGCATGCGCCGAACCGCGACCTATGCCGACAAAGGCGAGTGCCAGAAAGTGGCCTTTAACCCCTGCGGGCAGGTTATCGGACAAATCAACGAGGTTGAGTCCTGCCGACAGGTTGTCTTCCGCCTGCTGGACGAATACGTCGATGCTGTGGGCATGGCAGGGAGCATGCTACCTGACGTGTAAACCCCGGGGGACCCTGCCCCGGAGATGCGCAGTGCCTCATAAAAGCCGTATCATGGGCCCATGCGTACTGTGACCCGATATTTCTGGGCAGGCTGTGTAGCTCTGCTGCTGACTGCCTGCGTCAGCCAACCGCCCCCGCCTACCACCGAGGAGACCGCCGCAGAAGTGGCAGACTACATTGCGGTGGATAAACTGCGCGATGATCGTGGGCGCTTTCGAGAGATTTTTTGCGCGGTACTGGAGGAGCGCGGCGACAACCTCCCCGATTATCGTCCCTGTGACCAGGCACTCAAGAATACAGGTGTCGAGACCGGCGCTACCGGGGCACCGGTGGCCATGGGCAACGCCAACTCCAACCCGCTGTACCTGTTGGTCCCGGGGCTGGGATGGGAATGCTTCTCCGAATGGCTGGATCTGGAATATTCGGCCCCCAAGCACGTCGCGCGCTTTGGCTACGAGATCCGCGTAGTGCCCGTCGCCGGACTCTCCAGTAGCGCCAACAATGCCGCCCAGATCAATCAATTTGTCGAGGAGCTGCCTGAGGCAGATCGCGTCCGGCCGTTAATCTTCATCGGTTATTCCAAGGGCACACCCGATATTCTTGAGGCCCTGGTTAACTACCCCCAAATCGCCAGGAAAACGGTCGCGGTATTGAGCCTGGCGGGGTCGGTCAAAGGTTCCCCACTCGCAGACGAGGCCAGCCAGGATCAGGCCAACCTGCTCACGCATGTCCCCGGGTCCCAGTGCCAGGTGGGTGATGAGGGTGCGGTTGAGAGCCTGAGGACGGAGGTACGCCGGTCGTGGCTGGCGGATAACCCTCTGCCCTCAGCCGTGCGTTATTATTCCGTGGTCACCTACCCGGATGAAGAGCGAGTCTCCTGGGTACTGCGCAACAGCTATAAAGCACTGAGCGGATTCAACCCGCGCAATGATACCCAGGTGTTGATTTACGACCAGATTATCCCGGAATCAACCCTGGTGGCCTTCATCAATGCAGATCACTGGGCTATCGCGGTACCGGTCAGTCGCAAGCACGGTTTTATCGGCAACACCCTGGTCAATCACAATGACTATCCTAGAGAGGCGATGCTGGAGGCTCTGTTACGCTATCTCGAAGAAGACCTTGCCGCAGTGCCGGCGGGCCAGGGCCTGTAAAAAGATCGTTTTTTTAAGGGCGAGCGACTAGGCTGCTTTGGAGATGGTCTTTTCCAGCTCAGCGTGCAGGTCCAGATACTGGCCAGTCAACTTGTGTCCCGGGGCCAGGTCTATCAGCGGTCGATGCGCGCGATGTGACTCCTTCATTTTGACCGAAGTATTGAGGTAGGTATCCAGTACCGGGTACCCCTCTTCCTCCAGCTCCGTCACCAATTCGCCAGGCAGTCTCGCCTGCGAGTTGAACTGATTGATTACGATGCCCTCGACCTCGAGATCCGGGTTATGGTCCTCCTGCAACTCAGCGATATTGTCCATCAGCGAGTACAGGCTCTGGCGGGCAAAGCTGTCGCAATCAAAGGGCACCAATACAGTATCTGCGGCGATTAGCGCCGACTTGGAGTAAAAATTGAAGTTGGGCGGCGTGTCGATATAGACGCGGTCGTATTCCTCGCCCAGCTTCTCCAACGCATCGCGCATCTTGTAAATCTTGTAGCGCGACTCGAGCTCCTTCTCCATGTCCGACAGGACCGGACTGGACGGCATCAGGTAAAGGTTTTCGTAGGGCGTCTCCCAGACAAACGAGTCAGGATTCTGGCGCATTTTGCGCGAGCCTACCGTCTGTTTGAATAAACCCGCCACACCCTGCGCCTCGGCGGGAAAGGCATCGGCATCGATCTCACCGACCAGGTAGTGCGTCGTGTTGCCCTGAACATCGAGATCAACAACGAGCGTACGATAACCGAGGGCCGCACCGATGGCAGCCAGGTTGCAGGTAATGCTGGTCTTACCAACACCACCTTTCTGATTGAATACAACACGTCTCATGGGAACCACTTTAGAGCTGGCAATGAATGAGGGGATTGCCTTTGAGTTTAAACAAAGGCCGCTGGGTTTGTAAGCGTCTGGAGCCGGCAAAGCCCAATTTTTTGGCGCCGGTAGCCAATTTGCGGGCTATGCTGCCGCCCAGACCCGCCGATACAGCTCAACGATTTCCAAGGCATCTGGCACTCTGGGGTTATTGGCCGGCGACCCTGAGTCCAGCGCCTGTTGTGCCATCATTGCCAGTGAATCAAACCACTGACCCTCATCAATCCCGTACTGCTTGGGCGCAGGCACCGAGAGGTCATGATTGAGGTCTCGCAACCCCTGAACAAGCTTACCCAGGGCGACAGAATCGCTATCAGACCCCTCGGCTATGCCCATGTAGCGCGCGCAATGTGCGTAGCGTTCCGGCGCATGATCTACCGACCAGGCAGTAATCTCCGGCAATAACATGGCGTTACTCAAACCATGGGGAACATGGAACAACGCCCCGATGGGCCTGCTCATGCCGTGGATCAAGGTCACCGAGGCATTGGCAAAAGCGATACCGCCCTGGGTCGCCGCCAGCATCATCGCCTCCCTGGCTTCGCGGTTTTCAGGTTCAGCACAAGCGATACGGATGTTCCGGTAGATCGTTCGCATGGCCGTCAGGGCGATACTGTCGGTGAAGGGGTTGGCCTTGCGGCTTACATACGCCTCCAGTGCATGACAGAGACTGTCTATGCCGGTATCCGCGGTCAGGCGATAGGGCATTGTCAGCGTCAGTTCAAAATCCACGAGCGCAGCGACCGGCATCAGCCCCAGCCCCATGCAAAGCATTTTTTCCTGGGTCTCGGTGTCCGTGATAACAGCGACGCGGGTTGCCTCAGAGCCGGTACCGGCAGTCGTTGGTATCGCCAGAATGGGTAGCCCGCTGTCAATCTGGTGCGGCACCTTGTAGTCCCGCATAGGCCCGTCTCGCTCAGCCAGTACAGCCACGGCCTTGGCGGTATCCAGTGAGCTGCCTCCGCCCAGGGCTACGACACAGTCGTACTGCCCCTCGTGTAACTGGGTCAGGGCCTGGTCAACGCTGTCCGTCGTGGGGTCCGGGACACAGTCCCCGAACAGTCCATAACTGATACCGGCCTCACGTAACGGTGCCTGCAAGCGCTCGGCGTAACCACTCTCGATCATAAAGGGATCGGTAATGAGCAGGGGGCGCGACAATCCCAACTGGGACAAGGTAGCCACCAACTCCTGGCTGGCACCCGCGCCGACCCGGAGAATGCGGGGTAAATTGATATTGGCAGTGCTCATCGCCGCCTCCCGGGTGATTAGTCCTTTATGTCGATCAGGTGTATTTCGAAAACCAACGCGGTGTTGGGTGGGATAGAGTCGCCGGCACCCTGCTCTCCATAGGCCAGGTGAGGAGGACAGGCAATACGCCACTTGTCTCCTACCGACATGAGCTGTAAGGCTTCGGTCCAGCCCGGTATCACCTGGTTAACACCAAACTCTGCCGGCTCGCCGCGCTCAACCGAACTGTCGAACACAGTGCCATCGACAAAAGTGCCGTGGTAGTGAGTGACCACGTTGCTCTGCAATTGGGGGGAGGCACCGCTGCCGGACTCCAACACTTCGTACTGCAGGCCGCTCTCGGTTGTGGTTACTTCCTCGCGCGCCGCATTGGCGGTCATAAACTGCTCGGCCAGTTCGGCCCGCTTGGCGCCCAACTCAGCCGCTTTCGCCTGTTGTTTCTGCTGAATCGCCTGGTAGCTGGGATTGAGGTCAGCATCCGACATGGCGGACTGCTGGTCGTTGTACCAGTGCTGAATTCCCGCCATGACGGCATCCAGGTCCAGCCCATCGAAGTTGTTTTTACGTAACTGGTCGCCGAACTGCAGCCCGAATCCGTAGCTGACTTTTTGTTCGTCGGTACCCAGTTCCACTTCAGGTTGTAATGCCATGGTGTATTTCCGCTATGCTGACTGAAAGAGTGGCGCACCTTATCACAATCACCCCCGCATCTGGAGGCAACCACCAGTGGATTCCGCAATCGAGGCTGTTCACAACTTCTGGTTTGGCGACCTGGATAAGGCCGGCCTCAGCGCCCCCTCTCGGCATGGACTATGGTTTCGCAAAAGTGACGATACCGACCAACACTGTCGTGCCCAATTCGGCAACCTGGTGGATCTGGCGGTCGCGGGTGAACTGCAGTACTGGCCGGACTCAGACGCCGGCCTGGTCGCACTGGTACTGCTGCTGGACCAGTTCACCCGCAATATCTACCGGGACACCCCTGCCGCCTTCGCCGGTGATGCCCGTGCACTTGCCCTGGCAACGGACGCCATCGACAGTGGCAGGCACAGTCGCTTACCCGCTATTCACCGTGTGTTTTTGTACATGCCGCTGGAGCACAGCGAGGACAGCGACCACCAGCACCGCTGCGTGGGCCTGTTTGACGCGTTGGCCGATGAAGTCGCCAATGCGCAGTTCGCAGATTTTGCCCGCTACGCCCAAGCCCACAAGGCCGTCATTGACGAGTTTGGACGTTTTCCCCATCGCAACGCCATCCTGGGCAGGCAATCAACCGCCGCTGAAGAGGCCTACCTCGTTGAAAACGGCGGCTTTTAAACGCCCCCCTGGTTCACCTGGCGCAGGATATAGCGGGAAGGTGTCATCTCGGCCTGCCAGATCGCAAAATTGCCACTGGCAAGATCGTCGTACGCTTGCATGATCGAATCATTGACCTGGGGATAGGCGGTATCCTCCCAGGGGCACTCCTGGCGAGAAAAAAACCGGCAGTCGAGTGACTCCACTCCCGGTGCGCAGGCCTCATCACTCACCCGAGCACGAAACCCAACGTACAGCTGGTTGATGAAGGTTATCGCGCCCGACATATACAGTGACAAGTCACCGGCAGGCAGGACCACCCCCGCCTCCTCTTGCAATTCCCGGGCCGCACCTTGCGCCAGGGTCTCACCCGACTCCAGGAAGCCGCCGGGTATTGCCCACAGCCCGCGCCGGGGCTCCAGCGCTCGCCGGACCCACAGCAGTTTCTCGCCACAGGCAACAAACGCGGTCACCACGACCATTGGATGATTGTAATGCGCTACCTGACAGCGACTGCACCAGGCGTGATTCCGGGTCTCCCCGGCTACCACGTGGGCGTGTAAGGGCGTGGCACAATCAGGGCAAAAATTGAGCTCCGGCAAGCGTTCGTCCCGATAAGTTTCTCGCCGAGAACATAGCACTTTGCCTTCTGAAAAGCATTGGCGCTATGCTGGCGAGCCCAACACCTCATCAAGAGCAAAGCATGGACCAGGCTGAACCACGTATACAGCTGTTGCTGACCGGTAACGAGATCATGAGCGGCGACACCGTCGACTCCAATTCGTCGATGATCGCCCAGCGGCTCGCACCCCTTTCCCTGTCGGTGTATCGCAAGGTTACAGTGGGCGACGATCCGCAGTTGCTGGCTGTCGAAATGGCACAGATAGCCGAGGATGCCGATATCTTGATCGTCAATGGCGGCCTGGGGCCGACAATCGATGACCTAACCGCGGAGATCCTCGCCCGGGTTGCCAACGTTGAACTCGCCGAACACGCCGAGGCTATCCGCCACCTGGAAACCTGGTGCGGTGCGCGCAACCTTGAGCTCAACGCGGCCAATCGTAAACAGGCCATACTGCCAGCGGGTTGCACCTTGATCGATAATCCTATCGGCAGCGCGGTGGGCTTCGAGGTCCAGGTCGGTAAATGCAGGGTGCTGTGCACACCGGGCGTACCCGGGGAGCTGTCGGCGATGCTGGATATCATCGTCGCCGACCTGGCCGACCGGATGCGGCGTCCCGCGCAACGTAACATCCTGCGCTTGCAGACTTTCGGACTGGGGGAGTCCAGCGCCCAGCAAATCATCTCCGACAATGTGGATCAATGGCCCACCAGTGTCGAGCTCGGTTTTCGGGCGGGGGCCCCGCAGATGGAGATCAAGTTGACCGTTGACAACGACGAGGCGCTGGCTGATCAACAATGGTGCCGGGATCAGCTGCAAACCCTGTTTGGTGACCACATCATCGGTGAGGGCGACACCTTGCTGGCCGAGCGGGTGCTTCAACTGCTGCGTGAGCAAGGCAAGACTCTCACCACAGCAGAGTCCTGCACCGGTGGCCTCATTGCCTCAATGCTGACCCGTATCGCCGGATCATCAGACAGCTTTCACGCCGGCTTCGTAACCTACGCCAACCACATCAAGCAATCGCTTCTGGGGGTCGACCAGCAGGTCCTGGAGACGCATGGCGCAGTCAGCGAGGAAGTCGTACGGGCAATGGCGCGTGGCGCACTGGACAAAGCCGGCGCCGACCTGGCCATCGCGGTTTCCGGGATCGCTGGGCCGGACGGAGGCAGCCCCGAAAAACCCGTGGGAACCGTCTGGCTGGCCTGGGGTGATCGGGAGCATTTGCGCACCACTTGCCTGTGCTGGCCAGTGGAGCGAACTCTTTTCCAAACGATGATTGCGGCGGCAGGCCTGGACATGATTCGCCGGAAGCTGCTCGGTATCAACGAGGAACCACGCTACTTCCGCCAGCGCCGGGCGCGCTGAGTTAATCGCTCTCCACGTCGACCACTTCGGCCAGCGACGGTAACTTGTGCCAGACCACCGAGTGATATCGGGTAATAGCGCCCACCTCCTCTTTGCCGCTAAGCACCAGGGTATGGCCATCCAATTCGGCGTGGCGCAACTGCTCGGTGCCCGGGAAATTCGGGTTGAGGCTCTGGGCAACAGCGTGAATCACGTCTCCGCCGTCAATCCGGAATGGGCCGGTATACTGCAGGTAACTACTGAACGCCGCCGCCTTTAGCGATTCCGGCAGATCCCGAAAGGCGACATCCTTGGGGAGCTCGGGTCGGTCCCGGGACGAGATCGAAACACTCATCCAACCGCAGTCGTTGTACATCAGGTAGCCTTCTGGGTCCTCGCCGAAAGGGTTGCTGATGTCATCCCTGTCCGAGTAACCGATAGTCCAGGATTCGATTTTCCAAACGCCTAACAGGTCTTTTTTGGTGATCATGCCGCCCGGGCTCCTCTATGGTTGAAGTTGGTCTATCCGCCAGGTCTCGCCCTCTCGGTGATAGCGGAAACGGTCGTGCAGACGGTGCTCACCACCCTGCCAGAACTCGATGCGCTGGGGTACCACGCGGTATCCGCCCCAAAAATCCGGCTTGGGAATCTCGCCCCGGCCGAATTTATCCCGCAAGCGCTGTACCTCTTTCTCCAGTAATGCGCGCGTGGTGATGGTTCGGCTCTGCTGAGACGCCCAGGCCACCAACTGGCTCTCCCGGGGGCGGGTGAGAAAATAGCGGGCCGACTCGGCCACCGACATCTTCTCGACATGCCCTCCGACAATGACCTGGCGATCCAGTACATTCCAGGGGAAGAGTAATGATACCCGGGGCTCTGCGGCCATCGCCGCGGCTTTATCGCTGCGATAATTCGTGTAGAAGACAAAACCTTTCGACGAAACACCCTTGAGCAGCACGATGCGCTGCCACGGTAAACCCTCCTCGTCCACGGTGCCCAGCGACATGGCGGTAGGGTCGTCCAGGCCAGCCTCCACAGCCTGTTGCAGCCAGCGCTCAAACTGCTTGATAGGACAGGTGTCGAGCATGTCCCGAGTCAGCCCGCCCGCCACGTATTCACGCCTGAATTCCTCGTATCCCACCGATAATTCCTGCTACCCTGATGCCTGCATAGTAGCGGTCGTACCTAGCGGAGGCAAAGCCCGGCGCATGGAGTCTATCCCGGTTATTCGTAACGCCTCACGCGACGATCTCGATACCCTTGTCGCTACCCTGAGCGACGGTTTCAGTGAAGATCCGATCATGAATTGGGTCATCCCCAGCGTCGAGCTGTACCCCGATTTTTTTCGGCTCATTATCGACGATGTCTACCTGCCCAGGGGCATCGCCCATATGGAAAAAGACGGGTGCGGGGCGGCATTGTGGCTGCCCCCGGGGGAGCGTTTTGAGATTCCGCCAAGGCTGGCACTGATTAAAATGATCGCCCGTTTGGTACTGCGGAAAGGGCCGGGCACACTATTGCGAATCCAGAAGCAGGGCACCCTGTTTGAGAAATACCACCCGAGTGAGCCGCATTACTACCTGCAATTTATCGGCTGTCGTCATCGCGACCAAGGCAGGGGGATTGGCTCAGCTTTGCTGAAACAGGGAACCCGCCTCTGCGATGAGGCGCACCTCCCGGCTTACCTGGAAAGCTCCAGCGCACTCAACGTGCCGCTCTACCAGCGCCACGGCTTCGAGGTCATTCATGAGCAGACGCTATTCGACGGTGGGCCGAAGGTCTGGTTTATGCTGCGTCCCGCGCGCTAACGCGGGGGAAACTCCGCGAAAATAGCGCGCGCTGCTTCATCACGCCGCTCGGCGGCATCAGCGGGGTTCGGGTTGGAAGACAGGCGCGACTCGATCACCGCTCGCCATGCAGACTGGTTACGCATCGGGTCGATAAGGTCAACGATGAATGTGCCCTGGGTGTACTGGCGGACACTGACGTCAGAAACAGAGGGGCCGCAGCGCCAGCAGTTATAGGTGCTCATGGAGTTGTAGGTTCGCACGTCCGTGCGCTCCTGGGTTACCAAATGCCAGGACAACAGCATATCGGCGTCATTGAGGTTTTCCACCACGTCCATACCTTTGCGCCGCAGCTCATTGGCCAGCGCGTCGTTGATGCGGGATATCTGCATATCGCTGATTTGAATGCTGGCCGCATCCATTCGATTGATCGGCGCAAAACCGATTTTCTGCACACCGTTGAAATCGAAATTACTATCGTAATCCATGGTCGCTTCCAGTGGTGTGGCACACGCCGTCACCAGGGACAACAGGGCAACAGCAAACAAGGCCTGGAGCATCGGTACTTTCATCGTCGGGTTCCTCTTGGACTGAGGGGCATTATAGTCAATCGGTGGTCGATGGATAGACCGGCGCTCGTCGCATCACCGCGGGTATCTGTGGAAACGGGTAAAACTTACGCCATTCGTCGCCAAAGGCATCCGCCAGCGTCTCGTTAAAGACGTCCCGGTACGCGGCGTCCATAGACGTCATCAGCGCGTCCCCAACTCCGGGCCGCAAGATTTCGGCGGCGGCCATCATCCCCTCGAGACGATAGCGCTGGCCGGGCGGCAGGTCATCGCCGCGCGACAGCGCAATAAAGGCCTCTCGCAAACCCTGCTCAATGGCAGTCACTAGCGCCTCGAAGTCCGGCGAGTCCGGGTCGTTCATGGGTTCAGATAAAATATCCACACGGTCTGATTATGTTTTAGACGGCAAAAAAGGTACAGTTTGCGCTGCCTATAACCGACGGAATCCTGCCAATATGAACCCGAGCAACCGGTTCTCACTGCACCTGCTGCCACTCCTTTTAGTCGCTCTCCTGTTTTCTGCTTCGCGGGCTGCAGCCGAAGTCCAGACACCGATCATCGATTACCAGACCCGTTTCCTACCCGTGGTCGCCAGGGAGGGGATGGTAGCCAGTCCTGAAAAACTGGCGGCCGAAATCGGGCTGGATATCCTCAAGCGGGGCGGCAACGCGGTCGATGCCGCGGTCGCCACGGGCTTTGCCCTGGCGGTTACCTATCCACGCGCCGGCAACCTCGGTGGCGGCGGTTTCATGCTCATTCACCTGGCGAAAGACAACACGCAGACCCTGGTGGACTACCGGGAAACGGCGCCAGCAGCGGCTACCCCCGACATGTTCCTTAACGAGGACGGTGAAATCGACCGCATGCGGGAGTACTTCAGCCACCAGTCAGCGGGGGTACCGGGCACCGTAGCTGGACTTATCCACGCGCTGGAAACTTACGGCACCATGAGCTTGAAGGAGGTTCTGAAGCCCTCTATTGCGTTGGCGGAAAAAGGGCTGACGGTGTCATTCGCACTGAACTACGAAATCGCCGCGCGGGCAGAACGCCTTCGAATGAACCCTGAAGCAGCGCGTCTTTTCTTTAAAGCCGATGGATCGCCGCATGAAATCGGCGAGACCTGGCGGCAGCAGGACCTGGCCTGGACTCTGCAACAAATCAGTCGCAAGGGAAAGCGCGGCTTTTACGAGGGCAAGGTAGCGCAGCGCATTGTCGCCGAAATGGAGGCCGGCGAGGGCCTGATTACCCTGGACGACCTGTCGGGCTACAGGGCAGTGGAGCGTACACCACTGCGCGGAACGTTCCATGACTATGAAATTGTATCCACGCCACCACCGTCATCCGGTGGCGTGCACATTCTGCAAATGCTGAACATCCTGGAAACCTACCCGCTGGAGGCCATGGGACACAACAGCGCCGCCTATCTCCACCATCTCGTCGAAAGCATGAAGCTGGCATACGCTGACCGCAGTGAATACCTGGGCGATCCGGACTTTGTGCAGGTGCCGGTAGAGCGCCTGATTGCCAAGGATTACGCCAACGAGCGCCGTCGCTTGATCAATTCCAGTAAGGCGACACCGTCGACTGAGATAGCCCCGGGCCAGGCAGTCATACCAGAAAGCCGCGATACCACGCATTTTACCGTGGCAGATCGCCACGGCAACCTGGTCAGCAATACCTACACATTGAACTTCAGCTTCGGGTCACACATTGCGGTCCCCGGAACAGGCATGCTGCTCAACAATGAAATGGCAGACTTCGCGGCCAAGCCCGGAACCAGCAACGCATTCAGCCTGCTGCATGGCGAAGCCAACCGCATTGCCGGTGGCAAGCGCCCGCTGTCTTCGATGAGTCCCACCATGGTATTTCGTGACGGACAGCCCTGGCTGGCAACCGGTAGCCCCGGAGGCAGCCTGATCATCACCACTGTGCTGCAGACCATCCTTAACGCCATGGTCTTTGATATGAATATTGCCAGCGCTGCGGCGGGCGCCCGCGTACACCACCAGTGGATGCCGGACAAATTGCGGGTGGAGAACGGTGTCAGCCCCGACACCATCAAACTGCTGGAAGGTATGGGTCATACGGTAGAAGTCGGCAATCGCACCCTGGGCAGAACCCAGTCAATCATGCTCCGCGATGGCTGGCTGTTCGGCGCTACTGATACCCGTCGTCCCGGTGGCTGGGTGGCAGGCTATTAGCTAGAACCGCACTTTGGCGAGCTGTCGACTGATCGCCACCAGGTCGCCGTTACTGTCCCAGTACTCACCGTCCTCCTCCACGACCCCGCGGGTCAGGTGACGCGCTCTCACCCGCCCCTGTACAGGGCCAGGAGCAGGTCTCGCCCTGATCTGAACCGATAAATCCAGGGTAGGCACCCAGCCAACGGGGCCCCTGACCGCAAAGATGGGGGGTGGAAACGCGTCGGCAAACAGCAGTAAGGCCAACACATCTGGCTCAGTACCGTCTGAAAGAGCCAGCCAGCCGCGCATCTCCCCCGTTCCATCCGGATTGTTCCGATAACTATTGCTGGCGCTATCAACCCACACGTCCACTTTCTGTCGGTATTCCAGGCGTTTGTTGGCGGCGCTCTCGCACTCATCCCAGGGCGCGAGCTCGGGTCTGGGCTCGGCCAACCAGTCCTCACCTTCCAATTTGTCCAGGTCAGTGTAGATGGCAGTCACATGAACCTTCACCTCGCCCTGCTGGACCAGTCTGACCGTGGCATGGGAGTTATTGCGAGACGATCTTAGCACCTCTACCTGGCACTCTATGGGACCAGGGACAGTAGGGGCGAGGTAATACGCATTGACGCCCAGGGGGTCGGCGTGGGGCAGTGCCTGCTGCAATGCCCGACCTGCAATCGCGAGGATATACCCCCCGTTGGGCACTTCACCGATTCGCCATTGCGGCTTAACGTCTCCCAGCCAGGTGTTCTCCCCTGTACGAGTAACCGCAGTATCGAACTCAAACTCGCTCACGTTGTCTCCTTATTGACCACTTTTAAACGGCTAAGCCAAAACCAGGCTGGCTGCGTATTTTGTGTGAGTGGGACCGGTAGGTCTATACTTGAGAGGAATAGTTAGTGATCGCAATAAGTGTTACCCCTCACGTCGTGCCGTTTTGATGATTAAGTGGAACAGAGATAACTCGTGGATAAGCCGACCGGCGGGCTTGTTAGCGTATTGCCTTGCGCTGGCGTCCACCGGCGCATGGGCCCAGGATGCCATTGACGAAGCAGCCATCGCAGATAACCGCGATGTGGCCTTTTATCGCGGGGCGATTGCTGAAATCGAGTCCAGCCAGGGCGCTTACGCCGAAGGTCTGCAGGAACAGCTGCTCAGCCTGGGACTCTCCTTGCAGCAACAAGGCCGGCATGAAGAGGCCGTCAGCGTGCTCAAGCGTGGCGTCCATCTCGCCCGTATCAATAACGGCTTGTACAGCATCGACCAGATTCCCCTGCTACAGACTGAAATTGCCAGTCACATGGCCCGCGGGCAGTTCCTCGAGGCCGACGAGCGGCAGATGTACCTTTACCGAGTACAGCAACGGACCCTGGACCGCGGCGAAGTCAGGGCCCAGGCCCTGATGCAGCAAGCGCGCTGGCAGCGTCGCGCCTTTGAAATGGGCGTTGGAGAGCAGGGGTTTGCCCGCCTGCTCACCATGTGGGACCTGTACCGTCTGGCGCTCAACGATGTGGTCGCCCAACAGGGCGAAACCTCCATGGAGCTACTTGCCCCTCTGGACGGCATGCTGCAATCGCAATACCTGATCGCGGGCTACCAGGGCGAAACCTCCGGTGGCAATGGCTTTGGCGGAGATGATCTCGCTGCACGCCAGAGCCAGGGGCGCTTTAACGCCTACCGCTCACAAAGCTACAAGAAGGGCCAGGCCGTTATCCAGGCCATGTACGATATCGAACAGGAGAATAATGGTGGCGATAAGGTCGCCGCAGCCGAAAGCCTGGTAATGCTGGGTGACTGGATGTTATGGCACGGTGAGCGGGAGTCTGCGTTTGAAGTTTATCGCGACGCCTTAATGGAACTTGCCGAGGTGGATGATGCCCAACAACATGAGGAGCGCCTGTTCGGGACACCCGTGGCACTACCCAGTCTGGCGGGGGTCAGGCCCCTGCCGGAGCCGATCGCGCCAGAAACGGGCAATTTGCTGTTAGAATTCGGGGTGAACAACCGTGGCCGCGTGGTAGACCTGGAACGTATTGAAACGGCGACAGAGAGCGCGGACGGCGAATTGGCCGCTGACGAGGTCGAACAGGCCGAGCAAAATACCGCCGCGACCAACCGGCTAATGCGCAAACTGCGCAAAACCCGCTTTCGGCCGCGCTTTGAAGACGGTGAGCCGGTGGTCACTGAGAAAATGATTTGGGCTTATGACACGAGCAATTGGTGACAGTGGAACACTCCCCGCGCAGCTGATTAAGGTGGCGGCGCTGAGCTGTGCCTGTTTTGTGCTCAGTGGTTGCCCCAGCGCCAGTAACCCCACTACACCGCAGCCGCCAGCACCACCTACGTCGAGCTCACCTCCCAGCTCCAGTTCCACCCCCAGTCCGAGTTCGCCAACGTCGAGCCCCAGCTCAGAGAGCAGTGCCCAGACTCCCCCCAGCAGCCCTTCGCAAAGCCAACCCAGTGGCAGTCCACCGCCCAGCGGCAGCTCGCCCAGCTCGTCCAGCAGCGGCGACAACAGCAGCACGGCGAGTACCAGCGGGCAGGACAGCAGCGAACCCGGGGGCGCCCAATCACCACCGGGTGACAGTGGGCAAGCGGGTGGAGAGCCCGCCGGTAATGAAGGTATGGGCGAGTTTCCCGAGGGAGAGGCGCCAGGTCAGTCCGGCGACCAGACCGCCGAGGCAGGCGGTGGAGAACCCGGGTTCGAAGACACTGCCGGCGGCGCCGCGGGTGAAGGCGGTAGTGGAGAGCCCGGATTTGGTGACGGGGCAAGCGGTAGCGATGCACTGCCCGACTTGCTGGATGAGCCCACCTTCGAGGAAGTGCTGGGTGCCATGGAAGATGCCATGGGTGAACCCGGTGGTCCAGGCACGACGCAGCAGCCCGCCGGCATGCCCGGTGGCGGCATGCCCGGTGCCGAACCGGGTAGCACGGGCTCGGAACAGGCTGGCCAGCAGCCCGGGGGCTATGGCAGCACCGCGCCGGGATCGAGCCAGGGCAGCAGTGGGCCACTGACCCCGGCGGAGCAGGTTGCGATCCTGGATGCCAGGCTGGAGCAGGGAACTGGTGAATTCGACGCAATGATCCTCGAGGAGCAGGCCGCGCAGCGCGAAGCTGCCCGACAGCGTCCGGCCCCGGTAACGCCACCCGAAGAATCCGCTACTGAGTCTGGCGGTGGTTATGGCGGCAGCAACCCCTACGAGGGCGGCGTCGCTGATGGCGGCGGTTACAGCACCGGCGGCGGAATGGGCGGCGCCTCTGCAGGCGGCGGGCAAATACCGAAGAACACGGCCAAGTACCCTCCCCCTGCCGACATACCGACAGGCAACGACGACGATGTTGTCGCCCGCCAGCTACGGGAAGCGGCAATGCGGGAGCCTGACCCGAAAGTCCGCGAAAAATTGTGGGACGAGTACCGCAAATACAAGGGCATTAGCCCGTGACCCACGCGCTCAAGGCCTTAACCGCGCTGGCTTTCTGTGTCCTGCTGTCCGCCTGCGTCAACCAGACAGTGAAGAGTACCTCAGTACCCACTATTCGCAATGCGGCAGAGCCGGTGGACGAAGAACTGCTGCTCGATGTCGGTATTGCAATTTTTGACCCCGGCCTGGACGAGTACGACGAGGACCAACAAATCTACCCGGAAGTACGCAAGGCGGAAGCGCGCTACATGCCGAACCTCTTATCGGAAGCCATGCAAAACAGTGGTGCCTGGGGGGCCGTACGGGTTGTACCCAGCAGTAACCAGATCACAGATCTGTTGGTAGAGGGTGATATTCTTTACTCGGATGGCGAAAAATTGCAGCTGCAGATCCTGGCCACCGACTCTCGCGGCGTGGTCTGGCTGGATAAGAAATACACCGGAAACGCCAGCCGCTACGCCTACGAAATAACCACGCGCAACAAACAGGACCCGTTCCAGGCCATCTACAACACCATTGCCAACGACCTGTTGCTCAAACAGGAAGAATTGAAGCCTGAAGATCGCGAAAATGTTCGCCTGGTCACCGAGTTGGTCTTTGCCCGGAGCTTCTCCCAGGAATCTTTTGAGGGGTATCTTGCCGAAAACCGCAAAGGCCGGCTGTTGGTGATGCGCCTGCCCGCAGAAGATGACCCCATGCTGGAGCGAGTGCGTGGCATTCGCGAACGCGACCAGTTGTTCATCGACACGATGCAGGAATACTACGGTAACTTTAACGGTGAAATGATCGGCCCCTACCAGGAGTGGCGCAAACTCAGCTACGAAGAGGCTATGGCCCTGCAGGAGCTCAAGGCAGAAAGCACCAGGCGCCTGATCGCTGGGGGCGTTGCGGTACTCGCAGGCATTGCAGCCGCCGGTAGCAGCGACAGCTCCAGCCGCGCCGCGGGCAACGTGGCAATCCTGGGTGGCGGCTATTTGCTCAAGAGTGGGCTGGAGCAACGCAACGAAGCCCAGATTCACGTGGAAGCACTGGAAGAGCTCGGCATGTCCCTGGAAGCGGAGATAACTCCCCAGGTAATCGAGTTGGAAGATCGTACCGTGATGTTGAGCGGTAATGTCGAGGACCAGTATGACCAGTGGCGCGAGCTGCTGGCAGAGATCTATCGCGCGGAAATCGGCGCCCTGGATATGCCCGAAGAGGCCGACGACAACGCAGACAACCCGTAAACACGGCTGTCCTTTGTTAAATCCGTCATAAGCCCATGTCCGAGAAAAACGAACAAGTCCAACCCGCCCGCTTTGACCTCGCGCCGCCACCGGAACCAAAAGCGCCCGCGAGTCAGCAACCAGGCGTCAACGAGGCGATGCCTTCATGGGTTGTACCGGCCCTGCTCGGGCTGCTGGTGGTTGGTGTAGCCGTCATCTTCTGGCTTCCCGGGAAAGTGTCACCCCCGCCGGCAACCGCACCCACATCAGGTGAGCCAGCAGTTACCGAATCCAGCGCACCCTCAAAAGCGGACAGCAAAGCGGCGACCCAGGCCGAGGAGGCCTCACCCTGGTCGGACGCCCAACTCGCCAAACTGCGCAAGGATGCCCAGGATGTACTGGGTGAGCTGCTGGATGTCCAGTTCAGGTTGGAGGAACGCAGTGTTTCCAGCTGGGCTGAGGAGGCATTCGCCGAAGCGACGGCAGCGGCCGAGCGCGGCGACAGCCAGTACAAAGAACGTCAATTCGTTGAGGCCAAGGCCAGCTACGAGGACGCACTCACCCAACTATTGGCTCTGGAGGCCAGTATTCCGGCGGCCTTTGACAAGCAGCTGGAAATGGCCCGGGTAGCGATCGAGGACCGGGAACCCATGGCGGCGGCCACCGCGCTGGAAATGGCTGCGTTAATCGAGCCGACCGAGCCGAGACTCGCACCCATGCAGAACCGATTAGCGGCCCTACCCGGGGTGATCGAAACACTGCAGGGCGCCGCCGACAGTGAGGCTAACGGAGACCTCGGCACTGCTCGCCAGGCACTGGAGCGTGCCACTGGCCTGGACCCCGAGCACCAGTATGTGGCCGCCGAGTTGACGCGAGTCAGCTCGGCCCTGACGGCACAGCAATTTAATGACGCCATGAGTGATGGCTACACCGCCCTGGACGAGGCGCGCTTTGACACTGCCCGCGCGGCATTCCGCCAGGCAGACAAACTGCAACCAGGATCCACCGAGGCCGCCAGCGCCATGGCAGAGGTAGCTGCAGCCGAGACAGCGGCGCGACTTGGCGCCCTGCAACGCAAGGGCGATAACTATGAGACCAAAGAGCAATGGCAGGAAGCGGTCGACGCGTATCAGGCGGCATTGGCGATCGACGGTAATATTCTGTTCGCACGAGAAGGCCTTGCACGCGCGGAGCCCAGGGCGCGCCTGCACAAGCAGTTTCAGGCCGCCATCGACGAGCCTACTCGACTGTCTGATGTCGCCGTCGCTGAGGCTACCGGCAAACTACTGCAGCAGGCACGCAGTCTATCTCCCCGCGGCCCGGTACTGAGCCGGCAGTTGGAGCAACTGGATACGCTGCTCAAGCTGGCCAATACACCCATTGCAGTCACGCTGCGTTCCGATCTCGAGACTGAAGTCATCGTCTACAAAGTTGCCCGTCTGGGCCGATTCGACCAACGCCAGATGCAATTGAGGCCGGGTAGTTACACCGCCGTTGGCACCCGACTGGGCTACCGCGATGTTCGTCGCACCTTCGAGATTAGCCACCAGAACCCCATTGGGCCTGTCACCATAGCCTGTACGGAAAAAATCTAGTGGCCGACGATCCCATCGCCCCCCGATCGCTGAATCCTGTAGGCCCCGCCGGCGGCGATTCAGAGGCCATTCAACCCAGCGCCTTCCAACCGTTGTCAGAGGCCGCTGAAGGACCGAGCCGCAAGACCAGCCCCCTGCGCTGGCTATTTGCTGGCAGCGGATTGCTGTTCCTGGTGATCATGCTTTTCCTGTTCACTGCCCGCTCTGTGCAGGTGCAGGTGATCGCTGAGAGCGAGGCCGATGTCGACATAGGTGGCCTGCTGCTCCCTTTCGGCCAGCGCTTGCTGATGCGGCCTGGCGACTACCCAATCACCATTACGGCGCCTGGCTATCACCCTCTTGAAGGCCAGTTATCGGTAACCAGCGAAGACAGCCAGACTGTGGAGTTCATCCTGCAGCCCTTGCCTGGCCAGCTCACCTTCACCAGTGAGCCAGCGGGTGCCAGGGTGCTGATCGATAACGAACAGATTGGCGAAACGCCCCTAAAGGACGTCGCTGTCGAAGCCGGGGCTCGCACCCTGACGGTCGAGGCAGACCGCTACATCAGCCTGACCCAAGATCTGGAGGTAACAGGGCGAGAGATCCGCCAGCAATTGGATCTGACCCTGTCGCCAGCCTGGGCTGACATCAGCATCGATACCGTGCCCAGCGGTGCCAGCGTGCTGGTTGATGGCGAGACCGTTGCTACCACACCCGCGACCCTGGAGGTGTTGCAGGGAGAGCGACAGCTGATGCTGCAGATGCCCAGCTTTGCCTCGTGGCAGACGGCCCTGGAAGTCATCGCGGGTGAGGCACAGGACCTGGGCCGGATCGAACTGGAACCGGCATCAGGTCTGGTTGACCTGGCCAGCACGCCCAGTGGCGCCAATGTCACGGTCAACGGCGAGTTCCAGGGCCAGACCCCGCTGGAGCTGGCCCTGGCGCCCGACCGTCCCCAGCGGTTGGCTGTCTTCAAGCCTGGCTATCGGCGTCACAATGAAACCCTGACGGTCGAAGCTGGCAGCACGCAGCAGAAAACCATCAAGCTGCGCGCGCAGCTTGGCGAGGTGCGCGTCGATATTGCGCCCGCCAGTGCCCTTGTCCGCGTCAATGGCAGACCCGTTGGCAAGGGTAGCCAGACGCTGTCGCTACCCGCCGTCGCCCACACCATAGAAGTCTCCTTGGAGGGTTACGCCAGCAAAAAGCAACGGGTCACCCCGCGACCCGGCTTGCAGCAACTGGTCACCTTCAGTCTGCAGACAGAACAAGAGGCGCGGGCGGCCCGTATCAAACCACAGATCACCACCGCCCTGGGCCAAACCCTCCTGCTGTTCAGTCCGCAGGATGCCGGTAGCGGCAGTTTTACCATGGGCGCCTCGCGGCGTGAGCCGGGACGGCGCGCTAACGAGGTATTGCACCCGGTGGAGCTTGAGCGCCTGTTCTACCTGCAAACCACCGAGGTCACCAACGCCCAGTTCCGACAATTCCTGGCCAGCCATAACTCCGGGCAGATTGAGGGCAACAGCCTTAACCGCGAACACCAGCCCGCGGTTCAGGTCAGCTGGCAGCAGGCCGCCAGGTTTTGCAACTGGCTTAGCAAACGCGAAGGACTGCCCGCGTTTTACCGGGAAACCAACGGCATTGTGACGGGCTATAACCCGTCGTCTACAGGTTATCGCCTGCCAACCGAAGCTGAGTGGGCCTGGGCGGCACGGGTAGAGGGGGAAACCCTGTTGAAATTCACCTGGGGGGATACGTTCCCACCCACGACAGCGGTAGAAAACTACGCCGACAATACCTCTGCCTACGTTACCGGCCGGATCCTCAACGGTTACACCGATGGCCACGTGGTCAGCGCACCTGTGGGCTCGTTCGCTGCCAGTCGCAAGGGCCTTTACGATCTGGGCGGCAACGTGGCCGAGTGGGTCCACGATGTCTACACCATTCCCTCCGCCAACGGCACCAGTGAGCTGGATCCCCTGGGCAGTCAGAGTGGCGACAACTACGTCATCCGGGGTGCCAGCTGGTCCCTGAGTAAATTGGCCGAACTGAGGCTGTCCTTTCGCGATTATGGGCAAGCCGGTCGCGATGACGTAGGATTCAGGATTGCGCGCTATGCGGAGTAGGCGATGATCAAAAGCTCGACCGTAGCTATCCCTTTAGCCCTGTTGCTGCTCAGCACGGTGTTGCTGGTTGCACCGGCGTCGGCTCAGGAGCCAGCCGACGACGCCGAGGCGGCTGAATCTGCCGAAAATGTAGCCAGCGAGGCGGAAGATGATCCGCCTACCCCCGCCAGTGGCGAAGACTCACCGTTCGATTACCAGTCCTCTGAGGAGATTTCCGAGGATTTATCGGTCTCATTCCCCGTAGATATATAGGATTAGCCCAATGAAAACCCGAATGTCTTCGGAATTCATCTATCAGTTGTTTGCCCTGCTGATTGCCGTGATTGTGGTGCACGCTCTCTATGTTGGCGCCATCAGGCCGATCGCCGATGCCCAATTGCAACAGGAGATGGAATTGCAGGCGGCTGGCGAGGACTATGTCCCGGAACGCAGTTTTGCCGTGGTCATTCGTGACTTCGAACAGGAAGCGTGTTTCCTCCTGCTGATCTGGGCGCTGGCCATCATGGGTTACAAAGGCCGGCGGACGCTAACGGAGAAGGCGATTCTGGAGCGTGCCTTGCTCGATATTCCCGAGGGGACCAGCGTGCTACCCGAGGATGCCCGCGAGTACAGCCGCTCCCTGGAGGCGCTACCACCCCATGAGCAGGACCTGCTACTGCCCAGGACCCTGTTATCGGCCCTGCAGCGCTTCGCTACCACCGGCAGCATCCAGGCTGTCTCCGACACAATCAAGGAACAATGCGAGGTCGAATCAGACCGCCTGGACTCGGAGATGTCGATGGTTCGCTACATCGCCTGGGCGATTCCGTCGATTGGGTTTATCGGGACGGTACGCGGTATCGGTGACGCCCTGGGGCAGGCCTACAAGGCCGTTGAGGGCGACATATCCGGGGTGACCGTCAGCCTGGGCGTCGCCTTTAACAGTACCTTTGTGGCGCTGGTTCTTAGCATCATCATCATGTTCTGCCTGCACCAGTTACAACTGTCCCAGGAGCGGCTGGTACTTGACTCCCAGCGCTACGCGGATAACCGGCTGATGAGACACCTGGTGGCCCACTGATGAGTATTGCCCTGCTGGACATCGTCGATAGCAACCTGCAGCTATGGCGAGACAACAGCGCGCTGCAAAGCCCGGGCTATGCCCTCCTCGCGGGCCAGCAGTACCAGTTCGGCAGCGAGGCCAGGGCTGCGGCCCGTCTCCAGCCCCGTAATATCAATACGCGATTCTGGTGGCAGCTCAATACCGAAGCCCTGCAGCCCGCGCTGGGCACTGCACGTCATACCGCCGACCTGGCCCACGCTCACCTGCTCGATATCCACGCACGGGCTGACGCACCAACGGAACTTTTCCTGACGGTATCGGGCAGTATGCAGCGCGATCAGCTGGCCCTGTTGTTGGGCATCATCCAGCAGTGCCCCTTTGACGCGGTCGGCCTGGTCAACCGCAGTGTCGCTCTCGCCAGCCTCTATGGCGGACCCGGGCGCCTCTTCCACCTTGAGGTCCAACTTCACCAGGCCCTGGTCTCGGAGCTGGCGGAAAGCAACGGTGCTGTCGAGTTGCAACGCAGTGTGCCGCTGCCGGGCTGCGGCTTGTTGCAGCTACAGGAGCGCCTGGTCGAAGTCATTGCCGCCGCTTTCATCCGCCAGACCCGCTTCGACCCGCGACGCAAGGCCGATACCGAGCAGGCGCTGTACGATGCACTACCGGAAGCGCTGCGGCATTTGCGGCAGCAGTCAGAAGCAAATATCGAGGTCAACGGGTACCGTGCCCGGATCAATCGCAGCGAGCTGCTGCCCGCTGGACAGCGCCTGTTCGACAGTGCCCCCGAGGCCATGGGAGTGTTGCGCAGCGACGACAGGGTATTGCTGGATCCGCTGGCAGCCCTGTTACCCGGGCTCGAAGACCAGTTTGAACAATCTGAATTATTGGACACGCAGGCCCTGCAGAAAGCCATCGCCAGCCATGAGCCGGCCCTGATACAGCGGGAACAGGCGCTGACGTTTGTCACCTCCCTGCCCAGCCTTGACCAGAAAATAACCCCCGCTGCTCCGGCCCCGGCAGTATCACCCGCTCCCGCGACCGAACCCGCGCCGGGCCCGGCCCCCACGCACGCACTGATCGGCGACATTGCCACGCCACTTGCCGCCGTCGGTACCGACCTGGGGGATGGTTTGCGGCTGTATCGCCAGGATGAACACTGGCGGCTGGACGGGAACAGCGGCAACGCCCGCGTCAATGACCAGGCGGCCAGTGCCGACAGGTCATTGGTCCGTGGCGACCGGATACAGCGAGCCGACGGCACCGTGGTCCTGCTGATCGAGGTTCTACCCCAGGGGTAGCGGATTATGGCCAGGCAGAAGCGGCAATTCACCACCTTTAACCTCAGCTTCCTGGATATCATGTCCTGCGGCTTCGGCGCGGTCGTGCTGGTTTTCCTGATCATCGACCACTCGATTGAGGTGGAGAAACGTGACCTGAACCAGGACCTGTTGTCCGAGGTCAATCTGCTGGAGGAGGATGTCACCGAGGGTGAAGCGGGTCTGGTGAGGCTGCGTAATACGCTGTCCGAGCTGGACCTGCAGATGGTCGAGGCCCAGGGCCGGGCCAGCCGTATCCTCGATGAAACGCGCGAGTGGGAAGCATTGATCGAGGACCTGGAAAGAGACGGTTACACCTCTTCAGCCGATGTCGAGGAGCTGAAGGCCGAAGTACGCTCGCTGGAAGAGGAGATCGAAAAGCTGCGTCAGGCCGCCGAAGAAGACAGCGGCAACAGCGCGCGCACGTTCGTCGGTGAGGGCAACCGCCAGTACCTGACCGGCCTGAACCTTGGTGGCAGCCATATCGCCATTTTGCTCGATGTCTCTTCCAGCATGCTGGCCGACAAACTGGTTAACGTCATCCGCCTGCGCAATATGGATGACCGGTTGCAGCGCGGTGCCGAGAAATGGAGCCGCGCCCTCAACACGGTCGATTGGCTGACTGCGCAACTACCCGTAAACAGCAACTACCAGGTCATCACCTTCAACACCACCGCCACACCGGCGATCGCCGGTACCGAGAAGAAATGGCTGGAAGTGGCGAACCAGGTGCAACTGGAAGAGGTAAGCACCAATCTGCGCAAGCTGGTGCCCAGCGGCGGCACCAGCCTGGAGAACGCCTTTGTTGCCCTGCAACAACTGTCACCTGCGCCGGATAATATTTTCTTGATTACCGACGGGCTGCCGACCCAGGGCACAACCCCTCCCCGCGGGCCCACAGTGAGCGGCCGTGACCGGCAGAAACACTACCGCGCCGCAGTGCGGCAATTGCCGAAAAACGTGCCTATCAACATCATTCTGGCACCGATGGAAGGCGACCCCATGGCCGCCTCAGAATTCTGGCAGCTGGCCCAGGTCAGCCGCGGTTCTTTCCTCAGCCCTTCAAAAGATTGGCCATAGGGGACAGTAGCTATGGCAAAACGCAGGGCACCGGAAGAATTCTCAGTATCGTTTCTCGATGTGATCTGCTGTGGCTTTGGCGCGGTTATCCTGCTGCTGATGATAACCAAGACGGTGCAGCCGCAAATCATCGAAGCCTCCACGGTCAACCTCGAAGGTCTTGTTGCTGATCTGCAGGAACAGGTCTTTGAGATACGCGGCGAAACCAAAATACTGAATCGCGACTTGAACGCCAAGCACGAACAATTGTCAGAGTATGAGGACAGGATTGCGATTTTGCGCGGCCAGTTGGCCAGTGCCAAATCGCGCTATGACAGTATCCAGGTACAGACCAACAGCAATGACATCATCACCGACCAACTGGCCATTGCCAGACAGGACCTGACGGAGGAGATGGAGCGCCTTCTGGGTTCCCAGTACCAGTCCAAGAACAACCTGATTGGCGGGATCCCGGTCGACAGCGAGTACATCATTTTCATCATCGACACCTCGGGCTCAATGTTCTCCTACAGCTGGGACAGGATGATGGCAGAGCTGGAAGCTACCCTGAGTATCTACCCGGAGGTCAAGGGAATCCAGATCATGAACGACATGGGCAATTACATGTTCAGCCGCTATCGCGGCCAGTGGATACCGGACACTGAGGGCCGTCGCAAAATCATCATGCAGAACCTGCGCAACTGGAACGTATTCAGCAATTCCAGCCCGGTGGAGGGTATTACCAAGGCCATCAGGACATTCTACGACCCCAACAAGAAGATCAGCATTTACGTGTTTGGCGACGAGTTTACCGGCGACTCCATCGCCCAGGTCGTGGACACCGTGGACCGAATCAATCGGGAAGACGCAAACGGCAACCGCCGGGTACGCATCCACGGCGTGGGATTCCCCGTACAATTTATCAGGGCTCCGCATCTGCAAACGACGGGTATCCGCTTTGCTACACTGATGCGTGAGCTGGCTTTTCGCAATGGAGGTACCTTTGTCGGGCTCAACGATTTTCGGCCGTGATTTCCCTGCTCCGCAGCGTCTGCTGACGGTGCTGGCATTGCTGTGCCTGCTCGCCGGCTGTGGCGCCCGCCAGGTCGTGGTAGAGGGCGAGTTTCCGGAGCCACTGATGAGCCCACTGCCACTGAATATGGGCATCTGGTATGACGAGGACTTCAGCAATCACGAATTTTACGATGAGGCCAAGGGCCGTGCCGATTCCACCTGGATTGTTAAGACAGGGGCCGCCCAGATGCAAATGTGGGATATCGTGCTGTCGGGCGTTTTCGCTAACCTCGAGCACATGAAGAATCAACCCGGCTCGGGCGAGATGAACCAGGTAGTCGATGCCGTCCTCGTGCCCAAGGTCGAGGAACTCCAATACGCCATTCCGGCCCACACCAACGTAAAAGTTTACGAGATCTGGATGCGTTATCGCTTTGACATGGTGACCCCTGGTGGCGAACAGCTCGCCAGTTGGACCATGACCTCCTATGGCAAGACCCCGACCGCTTTCCTGCAAAGCGACGAGGCAGCCGTTAACCTCGCGGCGGTAGTCGCACTGCGCGATGCCGGGGCAAATTTCGCCACCAATTTTACCCGCATACCCGCGGTACGCGACTGGCTTGAGCAACGAGAGAGCCGCCTGGCCAGGACGACGGCGGCTGAGGCACAGGAACCCGTCCCGCCGGCCGCAGCCAAGCCCGCTGCTGTGGAGGACCTGTGATGCGGCGCTCCACGCAAGCAGTCCTTGTCACGCTCGCCGCCCTGGTGTTGACGGGCTGCGTAACCTCAACAGTCGACGAGATGGTGTTCAATGAACCCACGGAGGGGATCGGTGATTCCAGCGTGGTTATATTGGGCCGCCGACACGCCAGCGACTATGAAACAGAGCCCGATTTCATTCAGTGCGTAGGCAAACATATCAGCGCGCGCGACCGATCCATCACGGTAGTGGGCGAGCTGGAGTTTCTCAACGCGCTGTACCCCTGGTTTGAGCCGCGCACCGCCCCGCTACGGCCCGAGGACATCGATAAACTCATGGTGCAACCGCCGGTAGCGGCGAAAATGGCGGAGCTGAAAACCGAGTACATGATCTGGATAGACGGCAGCACGGTAGAAACCAATTCTGCTGGCTCCATGACCTGCGGCATCGGTCCCGGAGGCGCGGGCTGCTTCGGCTTTGGCACCTGGGGTAACGAATCCAACTACGAGGCCACCATCTGGGACTTCACCGATCGTGCCGAGGTTGGCCGGGTCAACACCAGTACCAGCGGCCAATCCTACATGCCCGCTGTCGTCGTACCGATTCCCATCATCGCACCGGTCCAGGGTACAGCCTGTGATGGAATCGGAGACCAGTTACTGGAATTCCTGTCCAGCCAGTACTAACGATGTCCAGGATCTCCCGTTACCTACTTGCGCCGCTTACCGGGCTCCTCCTGAGCCTGACAGCGCTGCACGTCCAGGCCGATTCAATCGGTGATGAAATGTACCGCAAGTTTGTGGAGGAAGGCGCTGTCTATGACGACCCCGAACTGCAGGCCTATATCACCCGCATTGGCCAGAGCCTGGTAAAGAACGCTCGCAGGGACCCCGAAGACTTTACCTTCACCGTTATAGACAGCCCTGACATCAACGCCTTCGCCACCCCCGGCGGCTATGTCTATATGAATCGCGGCCTGTTGGCCTACCTCGAAAACGAGGCCGAACTGGCCGGCGTACTTTCGCACGAAATCGCCCACATCACGGCTAACCATTCGGTTGAACGCCAGACCGCCGGCATCGCCAGCAAGGTGCTGGCCACCACCGTGTACATACTGACCGGCAGCGGTGACCTGGCGGATGCATCGACCATGTACGGCACCGAGTTGGTCAGCGGCTACGGCCGGGAGCAGGAGCTGGAGGCAGATGGGCTGGGTGCGGAATATATGTTCAAGACCGGCTACGACCCCGAGGCACTGCTGGAAGTGATCGGTGTACTCAAAGACCAGGAGATGTTCCAGAGAGTCAAAGCCAAGGAAACAGGGAAAAAGGTGGGCAGCTACCACGGGCTGTACGCCACCCACCCCCGGAATGACAAACGCCTGCAGACGGTGATCCGGGCAGCCAATGAGCTGCAAAGCGACGAGTACCTGGAAAGCCCGGAGGTGCCGGGGGAGTTCCAGCGTCAGATCAACGGCATGGTCTGGGGCGCCAGTGTGCAGGGCCAGCGTCCGGAAAACCGTTTTTACCACAACAAACTGCGGTTCACTTTCGCCCACCCGGAGGGCTGGAGCGTGTCTACGGCGGCCCAAAAGATTCAGGCCAGTGCGCCCGACGGCAGTGCTTCGATGACGGTGAGTATCCGCCGCAGGGACCCCGCCCAACCGCCACAGGCAGTGATGGAAAGTCTGGCCAGTGGCAGCCTGGCGGGAGGGCAGGCGCTGGAGCAAGCCGGACTGAAGGGCTATACGGCGACCAGCAGCAGCGGAGGCACCAGTAAGAGATTGGGCGTTATCGACTACCGGTACACCTACCTTTTTGAAGGCGCGGCAAACAACTTCGCCGCCAGTGATGCGGACCTGCTGGCCATCATAGAGAGTTTTCGACCCATGCACCCCAAGGAAGGTAAGGCCAGCGATCCCCGTCATTTGCAATACATCCAGGTACCACGGGGTGCGACCATGGCCAGTCTCGCATCAAGCATTCGAATACCTGATGCCGAAGCCCAGTTGCGGTTGATTAACGGCTTCTATCCGCGGGGCGAGCCGCGCGTCGGAGACTGGATCAAGATCATCCGTTAGTTCCTTCACCACTCGAGCACAGAGCAGGCAGACCTGCCCCCTTCGCCTATACTGGATGGGCCCACAGCTCGAGGATATAAATCTTGCGACACTTACTGGTGTTTCTCCTGGCCATCAGCGGCCTCGCGGCTCCGATGGCAGCCCAGGCGCTGACGGTCTATACCGCCAAAAAAATTATTACGATGGAACCGGCTATGCCAGAGGCTACCGCCGTGGCCGTTGAGGGTGACCGCATCATAGCGGTTGGCACCCTGGACTCCTTGCAGCCATTGCTGGACAGCAGAAAAGGAACCGTCGATCACAGCCTGGCGAGCAAGATTCTAATGCCCGGACTGATCGATCCTCACGTTCACCCGGCGCTGCCTGCGGTGCTGACCCAGTTCCCGTTCCTGGCACCGGACGACTGGTCATTACCGACGGGCGAATTCCCCGGGGCAAAGACCCCGCAGGCCTACGAGGCACGCCTGAAAGTACTGGCGTCCGCCCACGAGGATCCAAACCTGCCATTCATCGCCTGGGGCTACCACCCTTTGTGGCACGGGGAGGTCTATCGCGAGCAACTGAATGCGTGGTTCGGCGACCAAGCTGTGATGATCTGGCATCGCTCCTTTCATGAGTTGATTGGTAACGACGCCGCGCTGGCAATGCTCGGTATTACGGAAGCAGACACCGAGGGCAACCATGAGAGCGACTGGGAACGCGGGCATTTCTGGGAAAACGGCCTGAAGGCTATTGTTCCCAAGCTGGGCATACTGTTTTCACCTGAGCGCTTCGGCGGTGGGATGAAAAACTTTGTGGAAATGCTGCACAAGGGCGGAGTCACCACCGCGCTCGATATGGGCACGGGTATTTTCGGCAATCCCTCGGCGGAGCTAGACCTGGTACGACAGGTCATGGAGGGTACACAGGCACCGGCGCGCATTATCATGACGCCCATCATCACCGACTTCCTGGCTCGCGGTAAGACTCCCACCGAGGCGATGGCGGAAATCGACCAGTGGCGACAGGGCAATTCCAGACGGGTAAAAGTAGACCGGCACTTCAAACTGATGATGGACGGAGCGATTTTCAGCGGTCTCGCCCAGATGGGACCGCCCGGGTATATCGACGGCCATAGCGGACAGTGGATGGCGCCCCTGGAAGTTACCACCGAATGGGCCAGGGCCTTCTGGAAAGCGGGTTACAAGCTCCACGCCCACACCAACGGCGACCTCAGCGCGGCGGCCTTCATCGATTTGCTACGCACCCTGCAGGCAGAGCAGGCCAGACCTGATCACCGTTTCACCCTGGAGCACTTTGCCTACAGTACCGAAGACCAGAGCAGGCAGCTTAAAGCACTGGGCGCCGTGGTGTCGGCGAACCCCTACTATCACTATATTCTGTCAGACATCTACGGCGAACAGTGGTTGGGGCCCGATCGTGCCAGCCAGATGGTTCGCCTGGGGTCGCTGGAACGGAACGACGTTCCCTTCGCCCTGCACTCGGACAGTCCCATGGCACCGCTATCGCCCTTCACCCTGGCCTTCAACGCGACCAACAGAGTGACCATCAACGGGGTCTTGAGCGGCGCCGCAGAGCGAATCTCGTTGGATCGCGCACTGCGGGCCATCACGATTGACGCGGCCTGGGTGATGGGCTGGGAAGATCAGATCGGCTCAATTAGAGCGGGCAAGAAGGCCGATTTTGCAGTGCTGGAAGATGATCCTTACCAGGCAGGAGCCACGGGTCTCAAGGATATTCGTATCTGGGGTACAGTCTTTGAAGGAGAGTTACATCCGCTTGATTAGCCGAATTGCTCCTCTATTGGCCACGCTCAGTATCGGACTGCTGGCCCTACCCGACGCCCAGGCCGTAGAGCCCGTGCCCGGTGAGGCTGGCCCACTGTCGTCGGAGGCATTGGCCAATGCCACCTACCAGGGTTTGGAAGTGGATGCCGCCTCGATCACTCTCACCGACGGGCGCTGGCAAGGCGATCCATACCAACCCGATAGCGCGGTTGCTCCCCGGGTCCAATTGCTGGATCAATTGATTGGCCGCGGCGATGTCACCGGCGACGGCGCACAAGAGGCCGTGGTCCTCATTAACTTCGCCCCCGGTGGTACCGGTCAATTGCTGCACCTGGTTTTGATGGGCGAACGCGAGGGACAAGCTGCACAACTGGGCGCCGCCCTGGTCGGCGACCGAGTTCGGGTAAGAGGCCTGGCAATCACAGAAGAATCAGTGGTACTCGAGGTATTACAAGCAGGCCCCAGGGACGCCTCCTGTTGCCCGGGAGAGTTGGCGACAAGGCGGTGGCGGTTAGAGGGCGGCAAACTGGTCGAAACCCGGGACGAGGCTGAAGCCGTGCGGGTAACGCCTGCTGCATTGGCCGGCTCGCAATGGCGATTAACACGCTGGGATCGTGACGAGCCCGTAAATGAGAATACAGACGTGACGTTTTCCTACGAGGAAGGTCGCTTTATCGGCAATGCCGGTTGCAACAACTTTTTCGCCAGCGTAACGCCAGGCCGCTCCCCGGGCGCCATCGAAGTCAGTCAGCCAGGCGCAACCCGGATGGCCTGCCGGGATCCAGGCCGTGGCGATTCTGAGCAGCGTTTTCTGGCATTGCTGTCTACCGTGCGCCATTTTACATGGCAGGTTGGCCAGCTGGTTCTGTCATACGGGGAAGGAAACGAAAGCGGGGTGCTATTTTTCGACCCGTTATAAGCAGCTTCTACTCCACCGGGTAAGCTTCACGGCGATCCTGCACCAGCACCCAGGGCGCAGCAACCACCGCCCACAATGCCTGGTCAGATTCGAACCATTGCAGTGCCTGCGTATCGTCGACCGGCGCAACCTCACCTGAGGCAATCCACTCCTGAAATTGTGCGGTGTTATCAAGACCCAGTTGCACGGCAACCTCAACCAGATTGAGATCCCGGGCAATGCGAACTACGCTACCCGCTGCGTAGTGGGTTTGCAGCTCTCGCCAATGTATGCGGGCGGTCTGGCCCAGGTACTCTTCCCGCAGGCGCTGGGCCCGTTCCCCCGACTCATCAACCATAGCGTGGATCGGCAACAAAAGGGTTGGTCTGGCGCTCCTGGCCGAAGGTTGAGGTCGGGCCATGCCCCGGGATGAACGTTATATCGTCGCCCAGCGGAAACAGCTTTTCCCGAATACTGGCAACCAGTTCCTCGTGGTTACCGCGGGGGAAATCGGTTCGACCGATCGAACCCTGGAACAGCACGTCGCCGACCCAGGCAACTTTTTGTTGCGGGTAAAGGAACACGATATGCCCTGGGGTATGACCCGGGCAGTGATAGACCTGCAGGGTCTGCTCACCGACCGTCACGGTATCACCCTCTTCCAACCAGCGGTCGGGGACGAAAGCGTCGGCATGGGGAAAACCCGACATCTCACACCAATCGGGTAACTTATCGATCCAGAAGGCATCCTCTTTCTGGGGTCCCTCGATCGGCACGGAGAGCTGTTGCCGCAACACGTCAGAAGCGGCGCAATGGTCCATGTGCCCATGAGTGAGAATAATCTTTTCGACGGTGGCATCGAGCTTTTCCACAGCTGCCAAAATTCGCTCAATGTCACCACCGGGGTCGACGATCGCCGCCTTCCCAGTAGTCTCACACTTGATAACGGAGCAATTCTGCTGGTACTGCGTGACCGGCACGATGGCTACCTGAATGGTCATTATGCTGTTGTCCTAAGCGGTTGGTGTGGCAAGAGGCGGTTGTTCTTCCTCGTCGGCCCCCATATCCGCGTTGGGATTGAGGAAGACACGCTCGTCGAACTGGTTTTCGCTGCGAGCGACGATCAATGACACGGTGGCATCACCGGTCACATTCACCGCGGTGCGCACCATATCCAGCAGGCGATCGACACCGATAATCAACGCGATCCCCTCAACTGGCAAACCGGCCTGCTCCAACACCAGGGCCAGCGTAATCAAGCCGACACCCGGCACGGCGGCCGTACCGATAGAGGCCAGCGTAGCGGTCAGGATAACCACGATAAATGAGGTAAAAGTCAGGTCGACACCATAGACCTGGGCGATAAAGACCGTAGCCACACCCTGCATGATGGCAGTGCCGTCCATATTGATGGTGGCACCCAGTGGAATGGTAAAGCCCGCCACTGAGTTATGCACGCCCATACGACGCTCAACGGTGCGCAGGGTGATCGGCAGGGTTGCACCAGAAGACGCTGTACTGAATGCAAAGGCCCACACCGAGCGCATCTTGCTGATCAAAATCCGCGGAGAGAGTCCCGCTACCGTCTTCAGAAGGAGGCTGTAAACAACCAGCCCATGGAACAAAAGCACCACCAACACCGTAAAGAAGTACGCGGCAAGATCGAGAATGGCACCAATTCCCATAGTGGAGAACAACTTGGCCAGCAGGGCGAATACACCGTAAGGCGCCAGCGCCATCAGTATGCCGACCATTTTCATGATCACCGCTTCCATATCCCGGAAAAAGCTTGCTATGCGCCGGCCCTGCTCACCCGCGTGGGATATGGCATACCCAAACAGCAGTGCGAAGACGATGATCTGCAACATCTTGCCATCGGCCATAGCCCGCACGGGGTTCGACGGGAAAATATCGACCAATACATCGACCAGCGGTGGCGGCACTTTCGCTTCGAAAGAGGCAGTGCTTTCCAGCGCAACGTGGGTACCCGGGCCAACCAATACCGCGAACAGCAAGGCCACCGATACGGCTATAGCGGTCGTCGCCATGTAAAACCCGAGCGTCTTCACGGCAATCGGACCCATGCGGGCACTGTCGCCAAGTGAGCTGGAACCACAGATAAGAGAGACCAGCACCAGCGGAACAACCAGCAATTTGAGGGATGCGACAAAAATCCGACCCACGAGATCGAACAAGCCACCCACGAGAAAGTCCGAAATGATCATCATAAAGGTTTCGGAGATGCCCGTACTGTGCATCAGGAGGTTGATCAGCGAGCCAACCAGGATGCCGGCCACCATGGAAATCAGAATGCGGTTTGTGAGGCTCATTGGTCTCTCGTTGTTATGGTCGGATATTGCTTGCGTTAAGGGCGCGGACTCTAACGCGTGCGGCGCCCCGACTCAAGCCGGGTGGCACGTCTCAGTTGCCGCCGGGCGGGCAAGGCCCTGTCAGGTAACCGGTTACCGCGTCGTCAGCGCAAGCATTGCAAGCTGAGGAGTATTCCGCCCGGGCGCCGTCCTTGCGAGTTGCGCAAACCGGCGCATACTCCATGGTGCAAACCTGCGGTCTTGGACTGGTGCACTGTGTGGTCATGGTGGTGGCCTTGGGGGGACTCGCACATCCAAGCAATGACACCACTGCAAATACAATCCAAACGGGGCGCATTAACGTCTCCTGCTGCTGCCAGTTTAAAGGTTGGCACAGACTAACATTGATAGGCCCGAGGCGCAGCAAAGGTCGTCGCGGAGGGGGCGAAGTCGCCCCCGAGCATCGGATCAGGCGAACAGTCCGGACCGGTAATCGCGCAGGGCCTGCTCTATCTCTTCCTGGGTATTCATTACGAAAGGTCCGTAGTGAGCCACCGGCTCCCGTAAAGGCTGCCCCCGGAGCACCAGCAGCCCGGCGCCCTCGGCACTCGCCTGCAAGGGCAATTGGTCTCCCGCAGTGGTAATCAACAGGTTTCCCGCGCCAGAATCGCCACCCTCGTGCCGCAAGCTACCCGCATAAACATAGACCAAAACCGTTTCCTGCACCGGCGTCGCGATACTGACCCTCGCTTCAGGGTCCAGTGACAGATCAAGCAGGGCGGCGCGCGGGGTCAGTTCTGTCAGCGGCCCAATCGCACTGGCCGTACCCAGTTGCCAGTCTCCAGCCACCACGGCGCCTCTAAAACCGGGCCCCTCTATTACCGCCAGGTCTGCCCGGGATACATCGCGGTAACGCGGCGGGCGCATTTTGTCGACAGCGGGAAGGTTCACCCACAACTGAAAACCATGCAATCCGGTGGTGTCCTGGGTGGGCATTTCCGAGTGAATGATTCCACGTCCAGCCGACATCCACTGGGCACCGCCGTCCCGAATCTCACCGCGGTTTCCCTGGCTGTCTTCGTGGACAATGCCACCCTGCTTCATGTAAGTGAGTGTTTGCATACCCCGGTGAGGGTGTGGTGGAAAACCCCCGGAAAAATCTTCCCGATGCTCCGAGCGTAACTCATCAATCATCAGGAACGGGTCCATGGCGGCATGCTGCATGCCGACCACGCGCTGAATGGCCACACCATCGCCATCACGACTGGCGTGAGTGTGCCTGATTTCCTGGATACTTCGCTGTCCCATTGTCGTTCTCCCGTTGATGTGAATCGCATATTACTCTCGTTTTTTTCGAAGTAATATCGCATATAATTGTCTAATTCTTACGGAATTATCGAAATAAAGGAGTCTCTATGAATAAGACCACGCTTGAGCAGTGGCGCATGTTGCAGGCCGTCGTCGAACACGGCGGCTTTGCCCAGGCGGCCGAAGCGATTCACAAGAGCCAGTCGACCATCAATCATGCCGTGCACAAGCTGCAATCCCGGCTGGACCTGCCGTTACTGGAGGTGGTGGGTCGCAAGGCACAACTGACGGAAGCTGGCGCGCTGATGTTGCGCCGAGCGAGTCAGCTGTTGGTCCAGGCAGAGCAGCTGGAGGCGGTCGCCAGTAGCCTGGCCAAAGGTACCGAGGCCGAGGTTCGCATCGCCGCAGACGCTATCTTCCCGGATGTCTGCCTCGCCAACGCCCTGCAGGCGCTGTCAGAGGTTTACCCCAATACCCGGGTGCAACTGCACGAAACAGTGCTATCAGGCGGGCCTGAGAAACTGATGGCTGGCGAGGTTGACCTGCTCATAGCGGGGGAAGTACCCGCTGGGTTCCTCGGAGACATGCTAATGGACGCCGAGTTTGTCGCCGTCGCCCACCCCGACCACCCCTTGCACCAACTTGGACGCAAGCCAACGCTCCAGGATTTGCGCCAATCGAGGCAGATCGTAATTCGCGATTCTGCGCTGGGTCGCAATGTCGATTCAGGATGGCTGGGGGCTGAGCAGCGCTGGACCGTCAGCCAGTTGGCAACCTCGGTCGATATGATCAGTAGGGGAATGGGCTTCGCGTGGCTACCGCTAACCCGGGTCGCGGGTCGTCTGGCCAAGGGTGAATTACGCGCTCTGGATATGGACCAGGGGGGTACCCGACAATCTACGCTCTACCTGACCTACGCGGACAGAGACCAGGCCGGACCTGCCACCTGCTACCTCGCGGATCTACTGAGGGAGGAAACGCAACGCCTCTTATAAATATTCTAATAAATCGAAAGATAGTAGCGTTTATTTGCGATTTTCATTCCTTTTAGTCGAATTTAATATAGCTGCCACTGAATGAGACACCCATCACCCATTTCGAGGAGCGAGACATCATGGGAATGCTAGTAGAAGGCAAGTGGCAGGACGTTTGGTATGACACCAGTAAGTCCGAAGGACGGTTTGTTCGGGAAAACGCCCGCTTCCACCACTGGGTAACTGCCGACGGCAGCCCGGGACCGCAGGGAGATGCGGGGTACCTCGCCGAGCCTGGTCGTTATCACCTGTATGTATCACTGGCATGCCCCTGGGCTCACCGCACCCTGATTGTAAGGGCGCTGAAAGATCTCGAGTCACTGATCGACGTATCGGTGGTCAGTCCGATCATGCTGGAGCAGGGCTGGACGTACGCCAGGGATGAGGGCAGTACCGGCGACGCGGTCAATGGCCACAGCTATCATCACCAGGTCTATACCACCGCCCAGCCCGACTACACCGGCCGCGTCACCGTTCCAGTACTCTGGGACAAGCAGACTCAGCGCATAGTGAATAACGAGTCATCCGAAATCATCCGCATGTTTAACCATGCGTTTAACGATATCACCGGCAACAGAAAGGATTTTTATCCCCAGGCACTGCGTGCCGGTATCGATGAATGGAACGAGCGCATCTATCCCGCCGTTAACAACGGTGTTTATCGGGCCGGTTTCGCAACTAGCCAGCAGGCCTATGAGGAGGCCTATCACGAGCTGTTCGAGGAGCTAGACCATATCGACAGGCACCTGGCCAGCAATCGCTACCTGCTGGGCGATACACTGACCGAGGCCGATATTCGCCTGTTCACCACATTGATCCGCTTCGACGCCGTGTACCATGGTCACTTCAAGTGCAATCGGCAACGCCTGGAGGATTTTGCGAATCTTCCCGGTTATGTTCGCGACCTGTACCAGCTAGAAGGTGTCGCGAAGACCGTTGATTTTGACCACATCAAGACGCACTACTATGCGTCACACGGCACAATAAATCCCACGGGCGTGGTTCCTGCAGGACCCGATATCGACTTCAACAGTCCTCATCATCGTGAAGGCCTGACGCCGCGGTCGTCAGCGGTCGGCTAACTCCCTTGGGAAGAGGCGGTCCACCAAGGTGCCAGTCGCCGAGGCTAATGCGTCCCATCGTTCAATCGCCAAGGCCAGTTGGGCATAGCCGGCAGTTGGGAGGTTGGGCAGCGCGGCCGCCGGCGCGAGTACATTGATCAGATCAGTGAACGCCGGGTTGTGTCCGATGATGAACAGGGATGGAATTTCAGCTGGTTGCTGTCGCAACCAAGCCAGCACCTCGTCAACATCAAACGTATACAGCGACTCTACAGTCTGACAGGGCTGCTGGGCGAGCGATGGCCATCCCTCACAGACTCCTGCCAGCGTCAGCTGGGCACGATTAGCCGGGCTTACCGCGACTGGCTGTGGCGTCAGTCGCTTGGCCAGGGCCGCGCCCATCAAGGGGGCGGCTCGGCGTCCACGTTTGTTGAGTCCCCTGTCCCGGTCGGAGAGCCATGGCTCATTCCAGGAGGACTTGGCGTGGCGAAGGAGATGCAATGTCTTCATGACGCATTGATGGGTGAGATGACTGGGGACAGTTTAGCGCCCCTGGCCTGCCGGCAATAGCCAAGCGGGTCTATACTCTGGTAATCACGGCTGAAAAGAGTCGGTTTCAGGAGGCGCGTATGCTGCAATCAGTAAACCTCAGGGACTACATGCTGACCAACCCGGTCAAGGTGCACGCGGGTGACAACGTGCTCAACGCCATGCAGGTCATCATTGATAACAAAGTGTCTGGCGTCTGCGTGGTTGATGACCGGGAGAATCTCGTCGGGATCCTGTCTGAACTCGACTGCTTGCGGGCGGTGTTGGGTTCAATTTATAACAATACCCGCATCGGACCGGTTAAGGACTACATGGCCAGCGACAACCTGGTCGTCGCTCACCCTAACGAAGACATCGTCGACGTGGCCCAGGACATGCTGCTAAAAAACAAGCGCCGCCGACCCGTGGTTGAAGATGGCAAGCTAGTCGGGCAGATCACCTGCAGGCAACTACTGACTGCGGTAAGGGACTTCAGTAGCTGACCCGGGCACGTAACGGGTCAATCCAGCGGCGGACAATTCTCGTTGTAGTAATTAAGCAGTATCGCAGCAGCGGCCTCTTCGTCCGGCACAATGTCCACGAATTCCAGGTCGGCCATATCGATATAATTGCGACGACCCACTTCGGCCACCAGCCAATCGTACAACCCGCGCCAATAATCTTCGCCCACCAAAACAATCGGGCGACGTTGCAATTTTCCGGTTTGTACCAGGGTCAGCAATTCAAACAGCTCATCGATGGTACCGAAGCCCCCTGGGTATATGGCAAAGCCAATGGCGTAACGGATAAGCAAAAACTTGCGGGTAAAGAAGTAACGGAAATCCAGGTCTATATCCAGGTAGGGATTGGCCAACTGTTCATGCGGCAACTCGATGTTAAGCCCCACTGAAGCCCCTGCTTCTTCAGAGGCACCGAGGTTGCCGGCCTCCATGATGCCCGGGCCGCCCCCCGTCACCACGGTAAGGTCCTCTGCCGCCAACAGCCTCGCCAGACGCCTGGCACTTTGGTACTCGTCGGCCGTGGCCTCAGTACGGGCGCTGCCGAAAATACTTACCGCCGGGCCAATATTGGCAAGACTCTCAATGCCCTCGCGCAGCTCATCGCCAATCCGCGCTATGCGGGCCTGTTCGTCCTCACTCAGACCAACGTCCTGTGGATTTCCCCGTCGAATCATCATGTCACGCTGAACCCCTGCCAGTTCTGTGCCCAGGATTCAAACTCAGTGGCCGGTAGCGGCGCACTGAACAAGTAGCCCTGGCCGTAATCGCAGCCCAACTCCTGCAAGGTGGACAGGGTTGCCTCATTTTCAACACCCTCCGCGACAACCCGTAAACCAAATTGCTGTGCCAGGTGAATGATCGCCTTCACCAGCTCCAGATCCAGGAGTTCGTTTTCCATCCTGGCTATAAAGCTGCGATCGATCTTTAGCTCGGTGGCCGGTATGTGCTTGAAGTAAGACAGTGAGCTATAGCCGGTTCCAAAATCATCGATAGCCAACTGAATCCCCTGCCCCCTCACACCCAGTAAATTGTCAAAGCCAGACTCCTTGTCCTCGATGATCGCGTCCTCGGTGATTTCTACCGTCAGCTGTGATGCCTGCACGCCCCAGATCACCAGCGCGTCCTGCAACATCGCGACAAGGTCCGGACTGCTGACCAGGCCAGCCTGCACATTCAGTGCCAGCGGTACGTCTATCCGGTTCCGCCAGCTATGCATCTGTCTCAGGGTGCGGTCGACAACCCATTTGCACAGCTCGAAGCCGGCTCCACTGGTTTCCGCCAATGCCAGTATCTGGGCAGGTGCGAGGGGCTCACGATCGGCCGGGTGCCACCTCAGCAGTGCTTCCGCACCCACCAACTCACCGGTTCGCAAATCCAGCTTTGGCTGATAGTGTAATTCAAAATTATTGTCGTGCAGCGCTTCGGCAAACGCGGCTTCAAGCGCCTCGTCGCGGGCGTCCTGCGGTTCATTGCCTAGCAGATCCTCAAGACTATAACTGCCGCCCCGCTTGACATGATTCAGCGAGGACTCGGCCCTCGCCAGCATGGTCAGGGTGTCACGCTGGCCGAGCAGGTTAACCGCAAGACCAATCTTCAGGTCAATCGCGACCTCCAACTCGTCAGACAGCAGGCTCTCGTCAAACAGCCGCGTTACCCGACTCATCGCCAGAGTGATGAATGCCGGGTTGGTAAGGTCTCGCAGTATAAAGGCGAAGCGATGACTCCCTATGCGGAAAATTGAGTCATCGAGTTTACTGACGGTTTGCAGCAGATCGAAGGCGCGGCCAAGTAAGGCATCGCCGACGTGGTAACCCTGATGGTGATTGATGCGGCTGAGATTGACGATATCTATCAACAATAAGCCGAGGTTGGTGCTCTCCCTGGTCGTTACTTGAACGGCAGTGTCGAGGGCTTCGAGGAACCCTTCGCGCTGAATATCCGGCGGCCTGGGCAAAGGTTGGCCTTTACCTAAAGTTGTATCGCGGTCATATCGATCCCGTAAGCGTCTGGTTCCAGACTGTTGAGGATATCAAGGCGTTCTCCCTCAGCGGTCGTTTTTTCGGTGAGCAGGTCAATGGTTTTGATATCCGGGCAGGGTTTTTTATCCGAATCGAGCAGAAGCATCACCTTGGGACGTAATCTGCGTGTTCGATACTCTGCAACCACCACTCCCACGTCGCCCGTGGTCAACTCCACCAATGTGCCTGCCGGGTAGATCCCCACCGCCTGGATAAACTGTTCAATGAGCTCTCCCTGAAAGTCGATGTCTTTCCACTCATATAACATCTTGATCGCGGTCGACGGCGGTATTGCACGCGCGTAGCTGCGATGACTGGTTATCGCATCGTAGCAATCCACGATGGAAGCGATTCGCGCGAAAATGGGTATCTCGTCACCCGACAAGCCACGCGGGTAGCCAGAACCGTCATGACGTTCGTGGTGGTGGGCGATCATATCGATCACATCGGAATTCATCAGCCCGCTCTCTTTGATCATGTCCACACCATGTTGGACATGATTCTTCAGCTCGGCGAACTCTTCTTCAGTTAATTTACGGTCTGACTTGAGCAGATCCGGGGCAATGCGTAGCTTGCCAACGTCAAAGAGCAACGCACCGATGGCCAGGGTACGTAGGTCCGACTTGGGCAAACCAATCTGGCGGCCCAGCGCAACAGCCCAAATAGAACACCCCAGGGAGTGTTGATAGGTGTAGTGATCTTCCTGCTTCATTCGCGCCAGCCAAATGCAGGCGTCGGGGTTACGGCTGATACTGTCGATCATGGGTTCCACTGAACGCTTAACCTGCACCACGTTCAATGACTTCCCTTCGATCACATCCTCGAAAATGCCCTCAATACCTTCGGCCAGCTCTGCCACCGCGGTCTGGGCGACGGGATACTCTTCATCCCAGGATGCGCGATCGGCATACGGCTTCAGTGTGCGGTCATGAAACAATTCCCGGGTAGACAGGCGAGGACGATTGCGGACCTTGCGGCGCAAGATTGCCTCGTCCTGGGCGCTCTTCACGCAGTCGACATAAACGAAACGACAAAAGCCTCGCAGCTCATCGATTTCATCCTGGTTGCGCAGGCGAAAACCCTGGATAGCGAAAGGCGTCTCCAGCCACGGTCGGTCAAGGCTTGACACATACATGCCCACCTCGAGATCGGGGGTGAATATTTTAACGACGTCCAACATCTGGCTTTGATTTCCGTTCTAAATAACCAACAGGGCTAAGGATACCGTTAATCACAAGATCAGTCTGGCCCAGTAGTGTGATGCAGTTCTCAAGTCGTGCGCATGGTCGGTGAAACTGGTCAATTAGGCGCCCCACAAAGCCCTCCCGTGCGGCTTATCGAGGCTTTGACAGCGGCATCATCGCCAACCGAAATCTTCGGCCGAAAGCCGTATTTCCTCGTCCGTATCTCCGCCGACAGGTGATGCCAACCAGGGCGTCACCAAGACCAGGAGTTCAGGGCTGCCATACAGCACCGGTAACGACAGCAGGGTTGTATCACCCAAGCCGTTGAGCGTCACCAGATGCTCAGGCCTTTGCGGCGTCGGCTTTATCGCCAGAGATTGCCAATCAACCGAGACACCGTGACGCTGCTGCCAGCGAATATCATTGCGCAGGGCAGCCAGCTCCTGGAGCAACTGCCGACACAGCGGTTTAACGCGGGCGAGATCGGCAGCGACCGAGAACTGGATGAAAATACTATTGGCATAGCAGCTGGGGCCGTTCGCTCCAAAGCGCCACTCTGGCGTTACCGAAGGCGCTGACATGGGTATTGGCTCCAGTACCGGCTCGGCGGGCACGAGCGACGCACAGTCACGGCGTCGACAAACCTCGCTCAGTACCACCTGCTCATAGGCCGATTGCTGGTCTTCACGAGGGTGATTGAGTATGACACTGCGGCCACCGGTTACCAGCCTGGGTGGCCCAAAAGTTTCCGCATAGACCTCGACAGGAAAGCCCAGACCAACGTCCTCCTGCACCAGTAGCAACTTCTCAGCATATTGCTCTACCGCTCGGGACCAGCCGAGTAACTTGGCGTCTGGTGTGTGCTCTTCAATCTGTGCCTGGCTGCGAGCCAGGTCTGCCTCGGCGAGATAGATTTCCGCAAGGTGTGACAGGGCCGCGTCAGCATAAGCGCTTCGCCAATCCTCGTCCGCGCCCTGTAATGCGATAACGAGGCGCTGATAACGGCTGAGTGCGGGGGGCTCCTCCTCAGTCGCTGAAATTGCCGGCAGCGACAGGGCCAGCGCCAGACTCAGCTGTCGGCAAAGACCCAGCACCCCGATTCAATTCTCGCCGAACCAGCGCGCGAACTCGTCGAACTCCACAAGTCCGGAGTTATCCGTATCAATCTCACGGAAGCCGAGATGTAGCGCCTCGGTTTCCCCCTCGAAACCCAGCGCCGCCATCAGTGTTTCAAATTCATGTAATTCAATGCAGCCATCACCATTGCTATCAAAGTGATCAAAGTTCTCGCGCAGTTCCGCCGGCGATATCGTGGTCATGAGTTAAACGCCCTGTTTATCGAAATGATTACTCAAAGTATAGATCAGGACCACGCGCTCGGCCGATCGAGAATCTGGTTTAAAGCA
>CAZPVJ010000021.1:0-13019 GCA_964590005.1 uncultured Alteromonadaceae bacterium
GATGGAAGCGGACAGCTACGACATCCTGAACGTGTCCGCGGGCCTGGAGGTTGTTGGTGATATCAGTTACACAATTACCGTGTTCGCCAACAACCTGCTCGATGACAACTACGACAATGCCTTGCTGGACTTTGCTGATTCGGCCCAGCAGCCTGCCACCTACCGCTTTGTGCCGCGGGACTACGCCAGCTATTTTGGTATCAGGCTGAGAGTCGACTTGTAACTGGATATGCGGGTGCGGCTGCACCCGTAGTGTTCGGTATCGTGCCGGCATAAACCCTAAAGCACTCCTTGGGAACTCCAATTTAATCTATTCAATGCACATACAAATAATTTATTGAATTGAATTCAGTTCAGTAGTGTGCTAATTTCCTCCTTCATCTGTTGTAGGGGAGGCAACATGGCGAAAGCGGCACGCAAACGGGACCCGGAAGCAGCGCGTCAGGGTATTCTGGCGGCAGCCGAGGCGCTCCTGATCGAGGGAGACGGCCACTTCGAGGTGTCGTGGGTAGCCAAGTCTGCCGGCGTTTCCCAGGGTCTGACCTATCACCACTTTGGTTCCAAGGAAGGTCTGCTGGCCGCTGTGGTCAATGGATTCTATGACCGCATCGAGTCGGCGGTTCTGATGGCGAAACTGGAGGAGATCCAGGACTGGGAGGCACGGGAGCGGGAACGGGTTACTCGCTATATCGACTTCCTCATGAATGACCCCCTTGGGGTTGTGATCATTACGCGATTGGCGCGAACCCCTGCGGTGGCGGCGGTGGAAGCCGAACGCTGGGATGCATTGGTGACCGTGGGTGCCCGTAACATTGCGGAAGGGCAACGCAGTGGCGCTGTCCGGGGTACCGAGAACAGTGAATTACTAGCCGCGATGGTATTGGGCGCGGTGCGGGCGGCGGCGACCCGAGCGATTACCCAGGGCAAACGTCGAAACAGTAAACAACTGGCACGTGAAATCTGGGCGTTTGCCCGGCGAGGCCTGGAATTGGAGCACAGTGTATGAACAGTAAACGCAGTGGTCGGGACGATCCCCGTTTCCGGCAATTCGACAGCGTCGAGGAATACTTCGGGCAGGACCTCGCCCGGACCCACGGTTTTACCCAAAGCGGCGAGGTAAGTACGCTGGACACGTCCGAAATTGACGCCGAGCATGAGCAGTTGCTGCGCGACGGCTTCGTCATTCTCCATGACATGGTGACTGCCGAGCAGCTGGACCAACTGCGCGAGGAAGCCGGGCAGCACATGGACCAGATGGGGCGCAACTCCTTTGAGGGCGAACGCACCCAGAGGATTTACGGGGTGCCGGAAAAGCTTCGCTCAGCGGACCCTTTCATCGTTCACCCCAAAGTCCTGGCCCATCTCGATCGCCTTTTCCTGCCCAATTACCTGTTGTCGCAGGCGCAGGTCATCAACATTCTCGACGGCTCGCCGGCGCAGCCGCTGCACATCGACGACGGCTTTTATCCCTGGCCTCGACCTCGACCGGCCCTGTCGGCAGCGACCGTATTTGCCATCGATGAGTTCACCGCCGATAACGGCGCCACTGTGGCAATTCCCGGCAGCCATCGCTGGGGCGAGGGTCACTCACCCGCCGAAACGGACGAGCGAGTTCCCGCCGTCATGCCGGCGGGGTCGTGCATCCTGTTTCTGGGGAACCTCTGGCACGGAGGGGGCGCAAACTTCTCCGGAGGCGATCGCCTGGCGATTACCGCGCAATACTGTGAGCCGTGGGTGCGAACCCAGGAAAACTATTTCCTCTCGGTGAGTCGGGAGACCGCGGCCTCGGTATCCGAGGATCTGCGGCGCTTACTGGGCTATTCGATTCACCCGCCCTTCATGGGAATGAGCAACGGCATGCACCCAAAACGGGTGCTGCCCGGGGATGCCTCGACATAATTGCTGAGCCGGCGGCTGCCGGCCAGTGATCAGAAGGGCGGGAACGAGGCGAAGATTGCGGTCGCGGCTTCGTTGTACCGGCCCTGGTCTTCCTCGTGCTTACCTTTGAGCTTTGACTGGGTCACGCCCCGCCAGACCGATTGGCGCATGCCTGGGTCGATCATGTCGACAATAAACGTGCCCTGGGTGTAGTTCTGTACAGAAACTTCGGTTCGCGTCGGGCTGCAGCTCCAGCAGTTGTAAGCGCTGTAGCGGTTGTACCGGCCGTAACCACCATAGTAGCCGCCATAGGCGGGCGTCTCATACGTGCGCACATCGGTTTTGTGCTGGGTGGCCAGGTGCCAGCTGATCAACATATCCGCCTGGCTGGCGTCGTCGACAATGTCGAAGCCTTTATTGCGCAGGGCGAATTCCAAAGCCTCATCGATACGGTTGCGCTGGATATCACTGAGCTGCAACGGGTTGTCGCCTGACACCTGTCCCGAGTTTTTGTAGAACGCCAGTTTCTGCACCTGTGCAAAGTCGTAATCCTGCTTGTAATCCACGTCGGGTTTTGGAGGTCCACTGCTGCAAGCGGCGAGCAGCGCGGTTGCGAGGGCGACAGCAACCAGGGTGAATACAGAGCGTGGAACGAACGTCATGATGGTACTCCAGTTCTACAGGGTCTAGGTCATCGTGGACAGCGCCCTAGTGTACCTAATTGCCCGGGCAATGGCACAGACACGGGTTAGCGATTATAGCTGGCTCTTGATGGGCAGGACGCGGGTCATACCGCCAAAAAAGCGGGTCCAGAATCCCGTGTCAGGCTCCTTGTCCAGAACGTATTCCGTGCCGTTTTCTGTTGTTTTCCAGCGTAGTTTGCCGGCGTCATCGAGAAAAACCTGGTAGGCCCGCTCAGGTGTGGCGGCGTAAAGGGCATCAACTAACGGGCCTACCAGTACCTCGGAGTCTATGATGATCCCCAGCTCCGTATTCAGGTCTGCGGAGCGCGGATCCCAATTGAACGAGCCCATAAAAAAGTAGCGTCTATCCACCGCAAATGCCTTGGTATGCAAACTGCTCTTACTGCCCTGGGTACCTGCGTCCTGGGTACCCGAAATATCGAGGTCGCCGCGAACTTCGTAGATGCGAATGCCGTGCTTCAGCAATGGCTTACGAGAGGGCGCATAGCCACCGTATACCAGCAGGTGGTCACTGGAGGCGAGGGAGTTGGTGACGATATCGATTTGCACACCACTCTCCTGCAGTCGTATCAGTCCCTCCTTACCTGCCTTTCGCGGAACAAAGTAAGGTGACACCACCAGCAGTGATTCCTCGGCCGATAACACCGCCTCACCGAGTGGGGTGGTGATCTTTTCATATTCTCCGGCACCATCCTCAATATTCTTGTCCGGAGAGTCGAACACCAGTTCGTAGGGAGCCCAATGGTAGAGACTCAGATCGCTGTCCACGTAATCCCTTATGGAAGCTCTGACTGCGTCGGCGTAACCGGTCTGTTCCAGGGCCGCGATATTGTCCCTGTAGCCTTTGCGAATCGCATCAAGCCGGACCCCACCGTCCGGCTGTTGTCCGGAAAGCTGTTTGTACGGCACCGCACGCTCATGATTCCAATAGCTGTCAAACATGTTGGAGGTTTCCGCGACAACCGGCCCGATGGCCAATGTATCGAGGTCGCCAAAATTGTATTCATCGTTCAGCGCAAAATATTCCGTCGCGATATTGCGCCCGCCGACAATGGTGATCTGGTTGTCGACCGTGAAGGACTTGTTGTGCATTCGGCGGTTCAGACGGCGGAAGTCCCAGGCGTCGAATGCTCGTACCAGCCTGTTGGCGAAAGGATTGAACAGTCGCAGCTCGATATTAGGGTGATCGGCCAAACCGGCCAGATCGTCTTCAAGCCCTATGGTACCCAGGTCATCGATCAGTAGTCGGACTCGCACACCGCGATCGGCTGCTTTGAGCAGCGCGTCAAAGAACACATCCCCGATGACATCGTCACCGATCAGGTAGTACTGCACGTCGATAGAGCGCTCCGCAATTCCGGCCAGCAACAGCCTTGAAGCCAGCGCATCGATGCTGTCAGTCATCAGGTGAAAGCCCGACTTCCCCGGGTGCTCGGCCAATGCGGGCGTTATGGCTTTGCCCAAGCGGGTATCTGAAGTATCGGAGAGCACATGGCTTGGCGTCTTTTCGGCGTCGAAATCCACTGTGGCGCAACCGGAGGCCAGGGCCAGGGCGAAAATCAGCAGGAGTGGGGCGACGCGGGTCATGCCTGAAGCATAGGCTCGCAATATATCTATCGCAAATCCAATCGACTAGTTGGCATCGAGGCAGGGTGATAGTAGTTGCTGTAGATAATCGACATGCATTTTTGGAGCCTGCAGCATGTCGCCAAGTTGGTTGTCACGGGCTTGTTGCCAGAGAATGAAAGCATCCGGCGCCGCTCCCTCAACCAGTTCCTCCAGGGCGCGTATCGGTGGCAATAGCTCGTGGTATCGCCGGGCCAGGTCTGCTGACCATGGCTGAATTTCACCCACGAAATATTTCTGAACCACAGTCTTTAGTATGTCAGCCTGGCTGGACATCCTGCCAGCGCTGCACAGGGGTCCCTGCTCGGCGCGACCGACCAGCACAGAGTCGGCCCTTGCTAACCAGGACTTTTGCAGGGCAAGGGCCTGTAGCAGTTCGCCCCCGTCACCCCCGGCGATAACACCCAGCGCGATCTCGAACGCCGTGTCGTCCGCTGCGTAATCACCTGCCAACCAGCGCCGGCTGTCGGCCTCAACGGCATGTAGGGCCAGGCTTACAGCGCTGCTGGTTTCTCTGGGGTAGCTGCCAGCAGGCCTGGTGCTGCGCCATAGCTGACGGTATTCAGGTCCAGCCAGGGTGGCATTGAATATACGCGTGGGTAGTTGCCGCCGCTTCAGTTCTCCCGCAGCGGCGAGGTTAGCCGCCAGTGCTGTCTCGCCGCGCTCGGTAAGGCTGCTTATGCATGCGGGCGCCTGTCGAAGATACTCCAGGTCCAGCAACAACTGCTGCGAGGGCGGCGCCATCCGTCCCAGGCTGCTGTTGCGCCTGCCTATATTGGTCTGCAGCGCACAGCCGCGCAGCGCCAGGAAATCCAGCGCATCCAGGTTGCCGGGTGCAATGGTCTGTTGCAGTTCACCGCTCCTGGGCGGCGGTATCATCGAGACGCTGGCGGGCTCGACAGCGCTGGTATCCAGGGTTCGCTGTAATCGAGTCAGATAGTTGGCCAGCCGGGATTCTGCACCGTCATCTGTGCAGGCCGACAGGCCTGAAATGAGCAGTGTGGCCAGTAGGGCGGAGCATAGTTGGCGCTGCATGGTTCGCATCGTGGGCAAGATCGCGTTCTTGTTCGGATTTGGCTTCCTCTTTATACGCCTTTGCGATGATTTTGGGGCCAACAAATCTGGTCGCTTCTTGATCTGATCGACTTGCCCGAATCCCCTGGTCGTCGCATGCTAGTGGTATCTGGAGCAGGCAGGGGTAGGCATGAGATTGCTAGCAGGTGTTTTGCTATTGTTTTTGGCGAGCGGTGGTGCGACCGAGTCGCCCCCCGATGCGCGGGATATCATTCAGCGGGCAATGGACCATTACCGTGGGCAAACCTCGTATTCCGAAATGACCATGGTTATCCACCGCCCGGACTGGGAACGTAGCATGACCATGCGAGCCTGGACCGAGGGCGACAAGCAGACACTGGTGCGAGTCACCGAGCCACGCAAGGATGCCGGCAACGGCACCCTGTCAATGGACGGCAATATGTGGACCTACACCCCCAAGATCAACCGGGTGATCAAGGTACCTTCCTCGATGATGAGCCAGAACTGGATGGGCAGTGACTTTTCCAACAAGGACATCAGCAAGAATACCGATATTATCGACCAGTACGATCACACCCTGCTGGAGCAACGCCAGGAAGGCGAACACGTTATCTACGTGATTGAGTCCATTCCCCACGAGGAAGCTGCGGTGGTCTGGGGTCGCGAGGTGCTGTCGATACGTGATGACTGGATCATGCTGGAGCAGCAGTTCTGGGATCAGGATGGCGAAATGGTCAAGCGCCTGACCGCCGACCGAATCGAGGTGATGTCGGGTCGCAGCGTCGCCACGGTAGTGCGCATGAGCAAATCCAACCAGCCCGAGGAGTGGACTGAGTTACAAACCGCATCGGTTGAGTTTGACCTCGAGTTACCGGCTAATCTCTTCACCCTGTCCAGCCTGAGAAACCCGCGGCAGTGAACGTTACCTGGCGACTGGCCTGGCGCAATCTGTGGCGGCACAGCCGACGCACGTGGCTGACCGTCGCCGCCATGGTGTTTTGCAATGTTCTGCTTGTGTTCCTGATTGCCCTGCAATTGGGTTCTTACACCATGATGATTGACAACACGCTGAGTACCTTCAGTGGCCATATTCAGGTTCAGCACCGTGGGTATCTGGACCAGCAGAAGATGCGCCAGACTGTTCCCGCGGTCACTCAACTGGCGAGGGAACTGCGCACCCAGCCCGGTATCGAGGCGGTGTCAGCCCGTGCCATTGCATTCGCACTTGCCTCCAGCGAGGAGCGCTCCTTCGGCATCCAACTCGTGGGCGTCGAGCCTGGTACCGAGGCGGCGGTTTCAACCTTCCCCGGTCTGGTAAGTCGCGGCCGTTTTCTGTCCCCCGACGCCGGAGCCGATACCGATGAGATCGTGATCGGCTCGGTGTTGGCGGAAAACCTGAAGGTCGGGCTGGGTGAAGAGCTGACTTTTCTCGGCAGCGGCCGCGACGGTTCTTTCGCGGCGGCGGTGGCCACCGTGGTGGGCATCATCGAGACCGGATTCGAGGACATCGACCGCAGCATTGCAGAGGTTCCGTTGCCGTGGTTCCAGCAGGTGTTTGCCATGGGAGACCATGGCCACGCCGTGGTGATCAGGGTCAGCGACTTCGACGCGGTACCCGAGCAGCTGGCACAAGTGCAGTCCGCCTTGGGGGAGGCGCCAGAGCTTGTCGCACTGGACTGGGACGCGCTGCAACCGGGCCTGCAGCAGGCCATCACCTCTGACATGGCCAGCGCCTGGCTTACCTACGCGGTCCTGATCATCCTGGTGGCTTTCAGCGTGCTCAATACCCAGTTGATGTCGGTACTCGAGCGCACCCGCGAGTTTGGCGTGATGCTGTCCCTGGGCATGGGCCCCGGTAAGCTGGCCCGCCTGGTCGGTCTGGAAACGCTGTTGATGTCATCACTGGGCCTGGCCCTGGGTGCTGTGCTGGGTGCCCTTCTGGTCTGGTACCTCAGTATCGTGGGATTTTATTTCCCCGGAATGGAAGAGATGGGCAAGCGCTTCAACCTGCCAGAACGTATGTATCCGGAGCTGAGTTTACTGGCAGTGCTGTGGGGTCCGGCAACGGTATTCCTGTTTGCCTTACTGGCGGCGCTTTACCCGGCCCTGCGCCTGTTCGGGCTGCAGCCGGTAGCGGCGATGAGGGCGGCCTGATGCGCGGCGCGCTGGCCACGGTCATGGTGCTTGCCTGGCGCAATCTCTGGCGTAACCACCGGCGGACATTGATCATGCTGGCTGCCATCACTGTCGGCGTCTGGGCGATGATCTTCATGACCGCGATGATGCGTGGCATGACTGACGAGATGATCGAAAACACGCTCAATACCTTACCCGGCGAGGTCCAGGTACATCACCCGGATTACCGCCGTGACCCCAGCGTGGTCAACCGGATAGCGGCGCCGTCTGCCGAGCTGCGTGCGGCGCTTGAGACGCCGCCGGTGGTGGCCTGGTCTGCCAGGGTACGGGTACCAGCAGTGGTGGCCAGCGAACGCGACAGCCGAGGTGTGGTGTTGCTGGGTGTTGATCCCCAGGCTGAAGAACGCCTGGGCGCCTTGCCCGATGAGATTATCGCGGGCAGATTCCTCTCGGGCCCTGAAGACCGGGGGCTGGTACTGGGTGCAAGCCTGGTGCGCCGGCTGGAGACCGGGCTGGGGAAGCGGGTGGTGTTGATGTCGCAGGATCCCGACAACAATGTGGCCGACCGCGGGGCCCGGGTGGTGGGTATCTACAAAGCGAGGCTGCAGGGCACTGAGGATATCTTCGTCTACGGGGGGCTGCAGCCAACCCAGGACATGCTGGGCATCGGCACCGATGTCTCTGAAATAGCCGCGACGTCTCACAACTATCGCCTGATGGGGAGCTGGTATCCCCCTATCGCCGCTGCGGCAGGCGATGACCTGGAGGTATTGCCCTGGCCGGAGCTGGATAAATTCCTGGATGCGATGTTGCGGGTGCAGGACGGCTTCGCACTGGTATTTATGGTGGTGATTTTCCTGGCACTGTCCTTTGGCCTGGTGAATACCCTGGTGATGGCGGTGTTCGAGCGCGTGCGCGAAATCGGTTTGATGCAAGCACTGGGTATGCGTCCGCGCCTGATACTCCTGCAGATACTGGTCGAAAGTGTGTACCTCCTGCTACTGGGGCTATTCCTCGGTAACCTCAGCGCCTGGCTGACAATCAAACCGCTGGAGTCGGGAATCGATATCTCCGCGGTGGCGGAGGGGGTTGAAATGATGGCGATGGGCACGACCCTTTATCCGGCCCTGGCCCTGCAGGATATGGTGATGGCGACTTTAGTCGTCCTCGGCCTGGGACTGCTGGCCAGCCTGCTGCCGGCCTGGCGGGCGGCGCACCTGGACCCCATCCGAGCGCTGTCACGAAATTGAAGGGAGCTTTGAGCGAGCGATGAGTGATATTACCTGCACAAATCTGTGCAAGACTTTCCAGCAGGGCGAGGAAGTCATAACCGGTCTGGACAATGTCTCCCTGCAAATCAATCGCGGCGAATTTCTCTGTCTTTCCGGCCCCTCGGGCTCCGGCAAAACAACACTGCTCAACGCGTTGGGCGGTCTGGATACCCCGGACAGCGGTGAAATCGAGGTGGGCGAATACCGTCTGGACCAGATGTCCAAGGGCGAGATGGCCGACATGCGCCTGCACAATATCGGCTTCGTCTTCCAGGCCTATAACCTGGTGCCGGTATTGTCCGCTCGCGAGAACGTCGAGTTTGTAATGCAGGTTCAGGGCGTACCGGTAGCTCAAAGGCGCCAGCGCAGCGACGCGGTGCTGGCCGAGGTCGGCCTCACTGGCATGGAAACCCGATTGCCGGCGGAGCTATCGGGTGGCCAGCAGCAGCGCGTTGCTGTGGCCCGCGCCATTGTCAGCGAGCCGGCCCTGGTATTGGCCGATGAACCCACCGCCAACCTGGACAGTAAGAGCGCCGCGCAGTTGATGGACCTGTTCGTGGCCCTGAACACCGAGCGGAACATTACCTTCGTGATCGCGACACATGATGTGCGAGTGATGGCCTATGCCCGTCGACTGATCCGTATGGTGGACGGCGTGGTCGTTAGCGACCAGACGCAGGAACCGCACAGCATGGAGTTGTGAATGCGCCGGCAGCTCCAGGCCCTACTGCTGTTGCCGTTGGCTTGCACGAACAGCGCCGATGAATTGCCGCTGTTTGATCGTGGCCACATCAAGGGCCAGTGGCTGAGTGCCACCTACCCGGACGACAGCCTTTTTCGCGATACCGTGGGCGCGGTCACCCACGACCAGGGCCTGGAGCTTCGGCTGAACTTTTCCGGTGGCGGTGACGGCTTGGGCATTAAGGCGGATTACCAGTTGCTCGGTCGCTTTGGTGACAGCCTGGAGCTCACCCGGGCCTTCGAGGACTTGTTCCTGCTTCCGGACTCCCTGCCCAATGATGATCGTCGCTGGTGGGACCTCACCCACCAGATCAGCGACCGGGACAATCGCGCACTGGTCCAGCGACTCGACCGCCTGCATCTTGACTATGCCGGTGACAAAACGGTGGTGCGGTTTGGCCGACAGGCGGTCAGCTGGGGCAATGGGTTGATCTACAACCCAATGGATTTTTTCAATCCTTTTGACCCGGCTGCGGTCGATACCGAGTATAAGCTGGGCGATGACATGGTTTACGGCCAGTACCTGCTGGACTCGGGTAGTGATTGGCAGTTCGTGTCAGTGCAGCGGCGGGATGACGAGGGCGATGTAACCAGCCGGGTGAGCTCTACAGCGCTTAAATTCCATGGTTTTGCGGTGCAGCGAGAATACGACCTGCTATTGGCAGAGCACTTTGATGACTGGGTCGTGGCCGCGGGGGGCTCCAGTAACTTCGGCGATTCCGTATTGCGCGGTGATATCGTTTTTACCGAGACGACCGATGAGTGGGTAACCAGCCTGGTCGGCAGCTGGTCTTATTCCTGGGAGTGGGGCGGACATAATATCAGCGCCGTGGCGGAATATTTTTTCAACGGCTTTGGCCTGCGAGAATCGGACTACTCCCCGGAAAAGTTTGCCGAGGCAGAAGAGCTCACCGAGCGTATCGTCCGCGGTGAACTGTTCAATGTCGGTCGACACTACCTCGGGGCTTCGATGACGGTTGAGGTAACGCCACTGTTCAACGTGCTTCCCAACCTGTTTATCAACCTCGGGGACGGGTCGGCGCTGGCGCAACTGGTTACCCAGTGGGACGTTCGCCAGGATTGGCAAGTGCTGACCTCTATCAACCTGCCCGTGGGTCCGGATGGAACAGAATTCGGTGGCCTGGACAGTGGGCTGGAGGGCCTCCAGCTCAGCACGGGTCCCGCTTTTTTTGCCCAGCTGGCTTTTTACTTCTAGGCCAGGGCGGCCTCGGCACGGGCCTTCCAGTCGGCGATATGGATGCAGGATTCGGGTATCGGTTGGCGGGCCATTTTAAGAAATCCAATCCAGGCCAATAGCTCGGTATCGGCAAAGGTAAAGGTATCGCCCAAGATAAAGTCACCGCCGCCCAGGTGCGCATCGATTCTTGGCAGGACATGGGCCAGTCTTGCCTGGCCGCGCTCCACCAGGGCGGGGATCTGTTCGATGTCGAGTGTGCCCGGTAGCGCCCGTCCAGCGAAGGCCGGGTTACCATTGCGAAACGCTTCGGCAGTAGGCATAAACAGCTGGGTATACAGCCAGTGCGACCAGCCGAGGATCTGGGCTTTCTCCAGGGGCGTCTCGCCCATTAGCGGCTTTTGCGGATACAGCGCCTCCAGGTAGGTACAGATACTGATGACCTCGGTCAGCAATGTTCCATCGTCCAGTACCAGTGCCGGCAAGGTGCACAGGGGGTTGATCCGGCTGTATTCCTCGGAGCGCTGTTCGCCGGTCGCCATATCCACGGGCACCAATTGCAACTCGATACCCTTGTATTGCATGAACAGGTGAACGCGTTTGGGGTTCGGTGCTGCTTCAAATGTGTAGAGTTTCACTGCTCGCTCCTTATCGGGTTGTCGGTGGCAGGTGTGAATCCTAACAGACATCCTGTAATCCCGCCGTGAAGCCGAGTTTTCCCGGAACCCATAACTGGCTATAATGCGCGCGACTTTGAAGAGGATGAATCCGTGATTACCCGATCTGTTTTTGCCGTCCTGGCCCTTGGCCTGGCACTGGCCGCTTCGGCGGTAGAATTGACTGACCAACAGCGCGCTGATATTGAGGCGCGCATCAAGCCCGTGGGTGATGTCTGCCTGCAGGGCGACACGGACTGTGGCGGGCCCGCCGTGGCCGCCAGCACCGGCCCTCGCTCTGGCGAGGACGTGTACAACGCTGCCTGCATGGCGTGTCACAGCACTGGCGCCGGCGGTGCTCCCAAGATTGGCGATGTTGCCGCCTGGGCTGATCGCATCGCCAAGGGCCCCGACGTCCTTTACGATAGCGGTGTAAACGGTGTGCCCGGTACTGGCATGATCGCCAAGGGTGGCTGTATGGCTTGCTCGGACGAGGAAGTGAATGCGGCCGTCGACTTCATGGTGGCAGGCAGCCAGTAAAGTATCAGCGACCCCCGAGCCGCGTCGCCATAACGACGCGGCTTTTTTTTGCCGGCGACTTTTGTTTAGGGACTGTGAGCGCCGTCTGGTAAAGTGATCGATCGCTGAAAAGGAGTGCCGCCGTGTTAAAAGTTGGCCTGGCCGCAGCAGCCTGTTTCCTGCTGGTGATAGCCTGTACCCCTGAACCACCGCCACAGAGGATCGTGGAGGTGGTGGTGGATGAGGTAGTGAATGAACCCTATCAGCCACAATCCGAGTACGTGGGTCGTCTGCATGCCAAGGACGATGTTGCCATCCAGGCCAAGGTCACAGGTTACCTGTTGACCCGGGATTTTCAGGAGGGCCAGCTGGTCGAGGCGGGCGATACCCTTTACACCATCGATGACTCCGAGTACCAGGCCGCCCTCGCAAGGGCAAAGGCCGACCTGGCCGCGGCTGTTGCCAACCAGGCCAACGCCCAGCGCAATTTCAACCGCGGCGAGGAATTGTTGCCCCGTGGGGCGATATCGCAAGCCGAAATGGATAACCTGACGGCGAAGAAACTCGATGCCGATGCGAGTATCGAGTCCGCTAATGCTCAGGTCGCCAGCGCCAATGTCAATATCGGCTATACCGTCATTCACGCACCGATCAGCGGGCGCATAGGTCGCAGCAAGGTCAGCCCGGGCGACCTGGTGGGCCCCAATACCGGCGACCTGACTACGCTGGTCAGCATTGACCCCATCGAGGCCATGTTCCAGATCAGCGAGGCCACCTACATTGCCGCCCTCAGCGAGCGCATGCAGGGAAACCCCAACCTGGACGCGCTCCGAACCATTGAGGTCACCCTGGAAATGACCAACGGTGTGATCTATCCCGAGGTCGGCCGTATCGACTACTTCGCCAACAGGATCGACGAGGCCACGGGCACGCTCGAAACCCGGGCCAGCATCCCCAACCCCCACTCGCTGCTGGTGCCCGGCCAGTATGTGAAGGTGATATTGCAGGATTCCAACCTGCTTGAAGGCCTTTTCATCCCCCAGGCCGCGGTGCAGGCTGATCAGCAGGGCAGCTTCGTACTGGTGGTGGACGGCGGCAATACCGTGGTCCGGCACAACGTGGAGCTGGGCGACCGATTCGATGACCTGGTACTGGTGAAGAAAGGCGTTGAAGAGGGGGAGAGGGTGATTGTCCGGGGGCTGCAGCAAGTGCGGCCCGGGATGCCTGTGCAGGTCAAATCGCTGGCGAAAGCCGACTC
>CAZPVJ010000022.1:0-3932 GCA_964590005.1 uncultured Alteromonadaceae bacterium
CCGCCCCGGTGAATTTACGACCTTTGCCGCCTACGAGTACACCTCATCGACAGTTACTCGTGGCAACTTGCACCGCAACGTGATTTTCCAGGGGACGAACCAATTACCCGCCGTTCCATTTTCGAGATTGAATTCACGCAACCCCGAGGGTTTGTGGGACTGGATGGATGCATTGCGCGAGCAGGGCATAGAAAGTTTGGCCATCCCCCACAATTCAAACGGCTCCAATGGCCAGATGTTCAAGCTGGAGGATTGGGCCGGTAATCCAATGGATATCGCCTACTCGGAACAGCGCGTTCGCAACGAACCCCTGGTTGAGGTCACTCAGATCAAGGGCACTTCCGAAACCCATCCCCTGTTGTCAGATAATGACGAGTTGGCTGGTTTCGAAATCATGGACTATCGGGTTGCCAGTAAGTTGCCCAGCGAAGCTAATGGCTCCTACGTGCGTCAGGCCCTGCGCTATGGCCTTGAGTTGGCGTCCAGTGGCGCGGGTAACCCCTACAAGTTTGGCATGATAGGCGCAACAGATACGCATGTTGGTGGCGGCGCCACCCGCGAGGACAAGTATTTCTCCAAGGCGGGACTGATGGACGGAACCCCGGAGCGGCGCGGTTCAGTGCCGACTGATTGGTTGACAGGTACACTTGCCAGTTGGCTTATGCCCGAGATGGTTAAGGAAGTTGATGGCAAAACCTATCTCGCCACCAATGTGTTTGAGTACTGGGGGGCTTCCGGGCTTGCAGCAGTTTGGGCGGAGGAAAACACCCGCGAATCCATTTACGCAGCTTTTCGGCGCAAGGAAACTTTCGCTACCAGCGGTCCGCGTATCCAGGTGCGTTTCTTTGCCGGTCTCGATTATCCCGACCGGTTGCTCGATGACCCTGCGGCGGTCGCCAAGGCCTATGCCGGTGGTGTCGCCATGGGATCTGATCTGGTCGGCGCTGAGGGTGCCATCCCCGAATTTCTGGTCTGGGCCATGGCAGATCCAGCCAGCGCGCCCTTGCAGCGTTTGCAGGTGGTTAAGGGCTGGGAGCAGGGAGGGGCCAGTTTTGAGCAAGTCTATGACGTGGCCTGCTCCGATGGAGGGAGTGTTGATCCCGATACTCATCGCTGCCCCGATAATGCTGCCCGGGTGAGTGCCCAGGATTGCAGTATCAGCACTGATCGAGGTGCAGCTGAACTGAAGCTTATGTGGCAAGACCCCGATTTCGACGCTGGCCAGGAAGCGTTTTACTACCTGCGGGCGATAGAGAATCCCAGTTGCCGCTGGTCTACCTGGGAAGCCCTGCGTGCAGGTGAGGAACCGCGCAGTGACCTGCCCAGAACGATTCAGGAGAGGGCATGGTCTTCGCCGATTTGGTATCGTGCCCCTTCAGTTGCTTCGCAAACCGATGAGTCTGCTGAAGCGTAACAATCACTTTTACAAGCGAGGAAGAACAATGAAAAAGATCATGCTGCTTACAATTGCCCTGTTGGCGCCCGGACTGGCCCAGGCCGACAGCGCGAAGTTGGCTGCTGCCATTGCCGCCGAGCACCGTACGCCTGCCTACGTAGAGAGAGATGCATATCGCCACCCCCAGCAGACTCTGGAGTTGTTTGGCATTGCACCCCAGCACACGGTCATGGAAATCTGGCCCGGCGGCGGTTGGTACACTGAAATACTGGCGCCCTATCTGAAAGACGAGGGCCAGCTGATCGCCGCGCACTATGACAGCGAGGATACCCAGGCCAGTTATCGCCCCGGTTCCCGAGAGCGCTTTGAGAAAAAAATGGCCGCCAATTCCAAGGTTTATGGCAAGGTCAAAATCGGTTCCCTGATGCTGGACGAGAGCAACGGCCAACTGGTTAAGTCCGCTGCCGAACGCAACTCGGTTGACCGGGTGGTTACATTCCGCAACGCGCACGGCTGGTATGCCAGAGGCACCACCGATGCGGCAATGGCCCACTTTTTCGATGTCCTCAAGCCTGGGGGCAAACTGGGTATTGTGCAGCACCGGGCTGATCGCTATCAGGACTGGATGTCCAAGAACATCGGTTATGTTGGGCAGGACTACGTGATCTCCGCGGCGCTCAAGGCCGGCTTTGTGCTGGAGGCCGAGGGATTCTTTAATCGTAACCCGCTCGATAACAAACGCTACGATATCGGTGTATGGCAGCTGCCACCCTCACTGGATGGTCTGGAAACTGACGCCGAAAAGGCCCCTTATCTTGCGATTGGCGAGAGCGATCGTATGACCCTGGTATTCGTTAAGCCGGCTACCTGAACCGGGGTCACATTCCCCGCTGTGAATTCTCGAAGGCTTGGCTGCATGCAGCCAAGCCTGTCATGCTGTGGTTGGAGTCGTACGCGCGTCAGCGGCTTTAGGTCCCGGGTTTGCCCTGGGTAGGGGTGAATCACCATGGGCAGGTGAGGTCGTTCCAGCTATAACCTCTAAAAGTTATGCCTTTAGTGGCCAGTCTTCTATATGCTTCTCTTATAAAGGTTGTTGGCAAGTGCCTCTCGAGGGGGGTCGCTTGTTTCGGCTTTTACGTTTAATGAATTTATGAAATGACGAAGCGCCGTTGGAGCGACTATGAACAAAGCAATGCTTGGAATACTGCTGTTGGGGGCGACCTTGTTAGCCGGCGGCTGTGCACAATACGAGAACAAACGGGGCGTGCTGGAGCAGTGGCAGGATGGCAGCGGACAGGCGTTTGTGCCCGGGCAAACTTCGCGCCAGGATGTTCTCAAGGCTCTGGGGCCACCCTCCCAGGTGATAGCACTGGGCGATGAAACCGTACTTTACTACTTGTATGAGCGCACTGAAGGCGACGGGCTTATCCTCATCGTTTACAACCAGTTCAAAACCAATACTCAATACGATCGCGCCATTTTTTTCTTTGACGCCAACGACAAGCTGAGCGACTACGCCAGTGAGTTTCCAAGTGCCGTCACACCCTGATATGCGAATCCTGGGTCCGCTCATGGTCTGCTGTTTGTTAGGTGCATGCAGTCGCATGTCCTATCAGCTGGGCAATGAGATAAACGAGCCCCAGCTGCAGCATGTGGCTGAATCAACTCGCTTGTCCGTGGTATTGGAAGAACTGGGACCTCCCCAGAGAGTCTCCGGTATTGCCGACGGTTATGTGCTGGCGTGGGAACATTGGCGGATTTCCGAGAAATCCCTGGGTATTAGTCTGGGTCCGCTGGGCGTGGATTTGTTCTCAATCGATTGGGGTAATGCGCGTATGGCTGGAGAATTCCTCATGCTGCGCTTCAATCGCAGCCACCAGGTTACCGACTACAGCTTTACCCGCTGGGACGAAAGCGCCGGCAGCGGGGCTGCGCTGCAACCTTCACTGGGTGTGGTCGACGTGGTCGACGTGGACGATCTACTCACGCCCATGCCACAGCACCGCTGGGGCGCAACCTGGCTGCGGCCTCTACCCGCGCCACTCAACAGCAACAGCAGTCCCGACTCGGGAGTCAGTGCACTAGAGCAGAGAGGCACTCCGACCGGGGCCGGGCAGCGCAGTCTGGAACAATAGGGAGTCCGCCCTTGATCACAATGTCGATGTTTTCCAGCACCGTGATGTCTTCTAACGGGTCCGCCTTGACTGCCACAAGGTCTGCATAGCGCCCAGCGGTCAATGCGCCAACATCCTGCTGCCAGTCCATGTGCAGGGCCGCTGCCGAGGTAGCAGCCTGGATGGCCTGCATCGGAGTCATGCCTCGCTGCACCATGATCCTGAATTGACGCCCGTTGCCGCCGTGCGGTGCGACGCCGGCATCTGTGCCATAGAGTATTGGAACACCAGCTGCCAGCGCTTTTTCAAATACCACTCGTTGGGCTTCGGTGGTTTGCTGGTTCTTTAGCATAAACTCTTCCGGCCACTGCCGAATTGCGCCAATCTCGGCGGTATAGTCACCGTTATAGACGTCCATAGAA
>CAZPVJ010000023.1:0-13221 GCA_964590005.1 uncultured Alteromonadaceae bacterium
GCAGTGGCGAATCCAAGCATAAGGTACCCGATGATCGCGCCGACCATGCTGATCATCAATATGGGACGCCGACCGTAAAAGTCACTCAGCCTCCCGAGAACTGGCGTGGAAATAAACATGCCCACGGCATACAGCGCCATGCAGAACGTGGCCAACTCTGGCCCGCCACCCAGTTGCACCACATAGTAGGCCAGGATAGGCACCATGATGCCGAAACCAATGAGGTCCAGCACAATGACCAGGAAAACGATCAACATAGCGCGGCCCGGGCCAGCTCTCTTGTCAATCAATGCTCCTCGAATAGCAGTCCGAGATGGTCGTACTGGTCACGCACACCGCAGCTGCGCAGCGCATGCCAGGCGGTAGCCACATTGATAGGTAATACCGGCTTTGCCAGCCACTTTTCGATAACCGGAAATGTGCTCGCCGTAGACAGGTTGGTACCCACCTGAATGATGGCATCGACATCATCACCGTCCACCTCGCGTACAGCGTCCATGACCTGGTGCTCTGATACAAGTGCTATGGCGTCATGGGCGTTTTCACAGCGCAGGCCCAGCACTTGCTTGACGTTGTATCCCGAGTCCTCGAAGAACAGCCTGACATTCTTGTCACCAATAGGCTGGTAGGGGGTTATCACAGCGATATTCTTGCCCTGCCCACCCGCTACGTCCAGCGCTTCAAGGGCTGCTATAACCGCGTTGGCGCCCGTGGTTAGCCCGGTGTCCTCACCCACCATTTCCTGAATCCGATCGACAAAGCCATCATTGCCCTTGATGCCACCCCAGAACGTTTCTGCGGACATACCCATCATCACGTGATCGGGCTTACAGGTCTTGAGGCTGGCAATAGAGTCGCCGATTGTCTGGCGCAACATGTCGAGGAACTTCATGAAATTCTCATCGTCGCTCAAATCGGCGTGTTCGATCATGAAACGACTGAAGTGCCAGGTGACACCGCGGGGAATAACACGCTGACAGTCGTATTCAACCGACGTATTGGTGGAGGGAATAATGACCCCGATTTTGGCGCGATGCCCGATGTAGTTGTCCAGGTGGCCATCGGTCCGCTGATCGCGGTCACGGGTGCGGGAAAGATCCAGCTCTGTTTCCGGTAGTCCCATACTGCTCTCCTACTAATCTATTTTATTGCCGCCTCAGGCAACCGCTTCCGAGTCGCGAACACAATTGATCATGGCCCGCTCCAATAGAAAATCACGGGCCCTGGCCGGGTCCGCCGCGGTTTCCATCAACATTTTCTGGCGTTCATCCTGGGTAGCTCGATCACGCGCTTCCATCAGTTTCTTGTTGGCTATCGTATGCTCCTGCACAAAACGAACAGCCAGATCTCGACGCTGCCGGTTGTAGTGCTCGAAACGCTCGATGTAATCGTCCCCACGCAGGAGGATGCCTTCCAATTTTTGCGCCAGGTTGTAGGCATCGTGAATTCCACCGTTCATACCCATTCCACCCAGGGGGTTGTTGATGTGACAGGCGTCGCCGGCCAGCACGACGCGCCCCTGGTAATAGGTCTCGGCCACACGCTGGTTCACCGCATACAAGGTGCGATGCCCAATCTCATAGTCGCCCGCCTTGTCATAAAGGTGGTGCATGCGCGCTTGAATAAACTCATCGGAGAGCAACATCTCTTCATCTGCCGCCGTTTCCGGTGTGGTAGGAAACAACACACGCCAGATTTTTTCTGTCCTCAGGATGACGCACCATTCCTCTGGGTCCGACACATAGTTCACCCAGGAAAGGCCCTCGAACACTTCCTCGAAGGGAAACGGGGTACTGACCACCAGAAATTTTTCATCGTAGGTAAAGCCTAGAAAATCAATGCCAGCCTGCTTGCGGATGCAGCTACGCGCACCCTCTGCACTGACCAGAAAGGCTGCGCGAAGCACATGCTCTCCCTCCGGCGAGCGGATTTTGACGTCAACGCCCTCTTCATCCTGGCTGAAGCCTATCACCTCGTGTGAAAACAGCATTGTCGCAGCGGGCAGGTCAGCAAGCACATCATTCACCAGGTGGGTAAATTCATATTGCTCCAGCTGCAGGCGGAACGGGTAATCTGTGCTGTCAGAGATCAGCGCCATATCGAAATCAGCAACTTCATTGGTCCGCCTATCCCGGTACTGGTAATGATCAACCTTGAGTCCCCGCGCAAGCATTTTTTCGATAACACCGTGGCCTAGATCGGCAATCATCTCCAGGCTCGGCGGGTGGAAAGTTGATGCACGCAGATCCACGGGCAGGCTGGATTCCTTCTCTAGCAGTACGACGGGAATATCTCGCTGGGCGAGGTAGAGCGCCAAAACCGAACCAACTGGCCCGGAGCCCGCGATTACAACGGGCAGGGTGTCAACCGGGTCGCTCACGCTGCCCCCCCGGGGAGACTGGCAATAATATCGGCTACGTTCATCACGTCCGCGTACTTGGCATGCATATCAAACAGGTTGGCCTCATGGGCATCGGGATTTCGATCACCGACTGCTTCCCTGGCGACTACCACCTTGTACTCATACTGCAAGCCATCCACCACCGTGGCTCGAACACAGCCACTGGTGGTCAGACCGGTAACCACCAGGGAATCCACATCGGCCGCACGCAGGCGCGCGTCCAGGTCGGTATTGTAAAAGCTGCTGGCCCACTGCTTTTCGATTAACACGTCGTCGGGGCCCATTTCCAGGTTGGCGTCAACCTGGACCCAATCAGAGTCCGGTGTCAGCACATTGAGCGCATTGATACGATCGCGAAAAACCCGTGCCTGATTATCGTTGTGATAAACCACAGTGGTGAAAAACACCGGCAACTGCCTGCTGTGAAAAGCCTCGAGCAGCTCGGCATTAGCTGCTACCACGTCGGGACATTCGCAACCCAGTGCGCAACCCGGATCGGTGAACCCCTTGATCATATCTACCAGCACCAGGGCCGGTTTCCCACCCACTCCCAGGCTATTGCGTTCAAGATCCATCAACTCACTCCTCGACTGAAAAATTCACTCAACAATGACGCTATTTGCTCACTCTGTCGATCGCAAACGTAGGTACGCTCGCCACCGCCCAGAGAAACCGTCTCGCCTTTCGATAGCGTGGCCACCGTCGGTGGTACCGCATCGAACAACGGGTCGCGATCACCGGCAAATACCAGTGCCGGGCAATCGATTTTCGCCAGACAACCGGCAAAGTCATGTTGCGTTACAGCCAGATAGGAAGCGCTATAGGCTTCTCCGCAGGCCAGCGCAGACAACACCTCACGGTGTATAAGCTCCGTGCTGGCGTCCTCGTCTTTCGCCCGTATGCGTTGCCACATATCGGTCAGATGGCTGCCATCCGCGACCGGTGGCAGGTGTGTCGCCATCGCAGGCAATGCTAACTTTTGCTCCTCGCTGAGCAGCGTCGGTCCCGAGAGCGCCAGGGCAGCAACCAATCCTGGTTCCCGACTGGCGATTTCAGCAGCTATCGCCGCGCCTGTGTGATGGCCAAACATTCCACATCGCGCCACCCCCACGTGAGCAAGCCACTCGGTGATGGCGGAGGCAAACGCGGGAATATCGGCGGCGATACCAGCCGGCAGCCTGTCGCTGCCGCCAAAGCCCGGCGTATCCGGTGCCAACAGGTGAAAGCGATCGGCCAGCCTGAGCATCACCTTCTCATACATAACAGAATGACTGGGACTCTGGTGAAGCAGGACCAGCACGGGCGCATTGGAATCACCGGCGCTGCGGTAGTGTATCTGCCCCCAGGACAGGTCAGCATAATCTCGGCGCACGGGGTTAACCGTCACTCTCATTATTCTCCAATGAAACACTCACCCATTTGAGTTCGGTAAATTCCTCCGTGCTGTACTTTCCGCCACTGCGGCCCAGGCCGGACATCTTGTAACCGCCGATGGGCGCCATGGCATTACTCTGGAAAGAGTGCATACCAATATGGACCGAGCCCGCCTTGATTTCGCGTGCGGCCCGAAAGCCCCATTGCACGTTGTGGGTGAGTACCGCAGCCGACAAGCCGTACTGGCTGTCATTGGCCAGGGATATAGCTTCCTCCAGGCCGTCGGCCGCAACCACCGACACCACGGGACCAAAGCTCTCTTCACGCCAGGCGGCAGACTTTCGGTCTGGCTCCAGCAAGACGGTGGGCTGTACCGTCAAACCATGGGCCACCTGCCCCCCTGTGAGCACCTCGGCACCGCTGGCAACGGCGTCATCAATATGACCGATAACCTTGTCCACCGCGCTCTGGTTAATGAGCGGGCCGTAGCGGGTGGCTTCGTCTCGCAGGTTCCCCAGCACAATAGACTCTGCGGACTTCTTGAGCGCCTCGGTAAAGGCCGGATAGAGTGAGCGGTCGACAATTACCCGGGAGTTGGCCATACATATCTGGCCAGCATGGTTGAAAATCCCCTCGGCGGCGATAGCAGCCGCTTGCACAGGGTTCGCATCGCGCAGGACCAGCAACGCGCTCTTGCCTCCCAGCTCCAGTTGGCAGCGCCGCATATGCTGCATGGACTGGGCACCGACAACGCGACCCGTCGCGCTCGAACCGGTCAGCGCGATACAGTCGACGGCAGGATTATCCGAGAGCGCCGCACCACACTCGGCCCCCATACCGGTCAACACGCTGATGCAGGCGGGTGGCAAGCCGGCATCCAGCAACAAGCGCCCAAAGGCCAGCGCGGTCAATGGCGTCTCTTCGGAAGGCTTGATAACAATCGCGTTGCCCGCGGCCAAGGGGAAGGCTGCCATCTTGGTCAACAGAGCCAGAGGCGCGTTATAGGGTGATATCACCGCCACCACGCCCAGTGGCTCCCGAAATACCATGGATACACGTTCAGGGTTGTCGTTGGGGAAGGTATCACCATAGAGACGGCGGGACTCGCCGGCGGCAGTGCGCAGCAAATCTGCCGAGTAGCCAATCTCACCGCGGGCCTTGCCGATAGTACAGCCGCCCTCGTCGATCAGGTTATCGAGAAAACGCTCCTCGCCCTCAGTATCTAGAATATCGGCGGCGCGCAGTAGTACGGCCTCGCGTTCGCGTGGGGCCAAACGCGACCAGGTGGCAAAGCCTTCACGCGCCTGTGCAACGGCCTCTTTCACTTCATTGGCGCCAGCCAGTGAAACCTGGGCGATCACCCGCCCATCTGCGGGCGCCTGCACGGGAAAGGTTTCACCGCTGCCGGAGGTGCAGGCGGCACCACCAATAATCATACCTTGCACATTGTCTGTCATAGCGTGGCTGCCAGTTTGCGGTTCAGGACGCTTTACGGGTACCGAACTGTGCCTGTTCCTCACCCTCAATTTCCATTTGCGCTGCCATCAAGCGACCACGCTCAGCCGGAAACGCCTGTACCAGCCCCATGCAAAGGTCACGCAGAGCGCGGGCTGGAACGCCGTGGTTGCCCGTTCCGCCTGTGCCGCAGGCCTTGATGGATAAGGTACCGAGATTGAATGCAGCCTCGGCGACGGTGCCCTTACATAAACGCCAGCGCTTGACGACCTCGTGCTTACTGAGAATCGGCGTCTCGCTCGCTTCCAGTTCGATCTGACGTCGCAACCAGACAGAAGCGGTCTCCAGCTCTACCAACATACGGCCAATCAATTCCTGCTGGTAGGGTGCAGTGCCCACGGGCTTTTCCGAGTCGGCGAAGGTTTTGGTGCGCAGTTGGTTAATGGTGTAGTCGTAGAGCGAATGGGCCGCTCCCAGGTAACAGGCGATCCCCGCTACCTGGTTGCCGACAAAGCTGCCGCGGCTCATCGTCATACACCGGGTAAAAGCACCGGGAATGGCCAGTGCATCGGTCTCCGCTACGAAAACGTCCTTGAGAATAATGCCGTGCGTCGCCGTGCCTCGCATACCAATGGCGTCCCAGTGTTCTCTTTCGCTAACGCCTTTGGCGTCCCGTTCAACAAAGAAAGTGCACAAGCCCTCCGCCGTATCGTAACCCTCCAGTGAGGCGGTAACGAGATAGCGATCGGCGACACCGGTGGCACAGCCGAAGGATTTCACACCATTAAGTACGAATCCGCCATCCACTTTGCGAGCCGTGGTACTGATGGTAATAGCCGCTTTTTCGGACTTGACCGACTCGCTGGCGAAATTGGCGAGCCACTTGCCATCGCTACCCATGGTCGTGAGAATCTTACTGGCAAAATTTTGTACCTGCAGTTTCTCGCTGTCTTTGAACAGCCCAGCCTCCAGCGCCTCCAGGGCAAGCAACCCCCTGGATGCAGAACTGCAGTGGAAGAAAAACGTCAGCGCCGTAGAGGGACAGGCCGTGGCGATAGCAAATGTTGCCGCGCACAGGTCGCGCAGGCCACCGCCCATGCCGCCAAAGGCTTCCGGCACGACCAGCCCCAGCAGTCCGGCATCGCTAAGGGTCTTGACATGAGGCACATGAAATTCCCCCCGGGCATCCACGTCGGCAGCCATTTCGCGCAGCGCCGGTAAAACTGACTCAACCCGAGCTGCCCGCTTTCGCTCCTGCTCTGACATGTCCTCAATCAGGTACTCCGCTACCAGCCTATCCATAACGCTATCCTCTTCGCTCGTTTTACTCGTCTTCACCGATCAGCAAAGCCCGCTGGGTTGCGACTGCATCCTCACCAATCATGGGCGTGATGCGGTTCCATACGGGGTCCACCTCGGGATCGAAAATAATTCGCTTGTTGCGCAGGTTCCGGTCCTGCAACTGACTGGTATCCACCCCCGCCAGGGCCTCCTCGGATACGCCCTTCTCCAACAGGCCAAACCAGTGTTCCTGGTAACGCTCAACAATGTCTTCGATAGCCGTAAATGCAGACTCCGACGCGCGGTTGGCCAGCATCCACGGTGACATAATGGCGTATTGCCGCGGCGACAGATGCGCCTTGGTCAACCCTTCAATGGACGAACCTGCCTCATGGGCTTCATCCAGTGGGGCGAACACTTCGTCGAGGTACGCGCGGTTGGCACCCAGATCAAGGCGGGGAATCAGGTCGAGGTGGAAAGCAAAGTGATCCCCTGCTTTGACAGAGTCGAGGGTAAAATGGGGTATCGCGCTGTTACCCGGGGTAAAGGCGAACAGCATGTGAGAATCCAGTTGCATAGGCTCGACAGCCAGCGAACAGGTGACAACTCGAAACAGCGGGCCTCCAGTGAACAACCTTACGGAGCCTACAGAGCCTTGCACCATCGGCAACTGGCTTTCGAGGGGCAGGTAGGCCCCGCCTTGTTCGCCTTCGACCTCGGTGAGTCCTAGTCTGCTCACTAATCGCTGCAGCGTATCTCCAAACAATTTCCCGGGCAGGGAAACGGGGGCTTCCGTCATCTCAATCTCCAGACCTATGCGCTTGCGCTCTAAAATCGGCGCAGGAATTTGCGGCAAGCCGCAGCCTAAGGGTTTGCAGTGTGACTCGCGGCGCCGGGCAACACCTTGATAAATCTCAAAATCACCGCGGGGGTATCAGCCGCGTGATATTGCGCCTGAGACCCTCCAGGGTCTATTTGTCAGGAGGTTGGTGCGATGGGAGACCTCTTTATTGGCGGCATTGGCTGGCTTGAGACCACAGCGATATACGCCAGGCTTGCTGTCATAGTGATAAAGCTCTGGCTGGCTGAGCAAACCGTCAAACGGACGCTCCTGCCATTCAGTCATCACCGTGAAATCAGTTTGTAGCCGGGTGGAAAAAGCGGTGCCCAGGTCGGCTGTATCCGGCACGACGATCAGGTTGAGACGATTTTCCGCAGAGCGTTCCAGCAGTCCAGTAGAGAGCTCCCAGCTCTCCAGTGGTTGCAAAGGCAGCGCCACCACCTCAACACCCTGCATCGCCAACAGGCGAAAGGTCTCCGGATAGATACTGTCATCAGAGGTCAGGACGGCGAGCCGCCCGAAGCTGCACTGAATGGATTCGAACCCCTGCGCTGGTGCACTGAACGCGAATCGCGTCGAGGCGTGCACTTGCGGTTGGACCAGAATGAGGCCGGAACTGTCGATTGCCACTGCGGCGTGTCTGAAGTTGGTACCCTCGGCGAGGATTACGCTGGTTACTACAACGGCGGAGCCACAGTTGTCTGCAATCACATCTGTCGCAGCCTGTCCGGCGCGCGCCCTGGCATCCAGGTCATCGCCACTGCCTACCAGCGGTGGCAATACCACCAGTTCCGCGCCACCTGACACCGCTGCTTGAAGCGCGTCAGCCAATTCAGACACATTCCCGCTATCCGCCAGCTGCACCAGCGCGGCGTCTGTCTCACTCGAGCCGTCCATAGCAGGTAGTGGCTGGTTTGCCGGGTCCTCCGTAATCGCGGAATACAACTCCGGGCGACGAGCCGCGAAAACATCCGTACCGTCAGGGCGAGTTTTGTTATTGGCCTGCTCAACGTCGATATCCGCATGCACAAAACACTCGCCGGTCCGCGGCGCCTTTGCCAATACCGTACCGTCCGGCGCAACAACCTGGCTCTCCCCCGCACCATCCAGGAACTCTGGGGGTATCCCTGTAGCGGCACTTATGCCCGGCACCATTTCCTCCGGAACCAGTGGGCCTACCTTATTCGCCGCCACGACAAATACCTTGTTCTCTGCAGCTCGGACCGGAATGTGCAGGGATGCCTCATCTGTCGCAAAAGAGTTCAGGCTATTGAGCATGAGCTGGGCGCCATTGAGCGCAAGGCAACGCGGTGTTTCGTTGATAACGCCATCCATGCAAGCGTACAGTCCAAGGCGACCAATTTCGGTTGCCACGACCGGGCCCTCCTCCGTCGCGGGTTCCAGGTAGTCATTCTCGTGGCCGATGTAGATCTGTTTGGTGTTGTCCGCCAGCAAATCGCCTTCTCGAGAGTAAAGCAGGCTGGACCCCGTCGCTTCACCACCCGGGCGCTGAACCGTACAGTTCACCACGACAAAGCACTTAAGCGCCGCGGCCTTTGCGGCGATAGCCGCCAGGAACGGGCCGTCGAGGGCTACGGAGACGTCGTAACAATGCTGCTTGTCGTCATACCAGGACAGGTGATTGCAGAATTCCGGCAGGACAATCAGGTCCGGCTGACACGTAGAAGCTTCGTCAAGCATTCGCAGGCAAGTGGCCAGGTTGGCGTCCACATCGGCACCCACGTGAAACTGGGCAGCGGCTACCCGCACGGTTTTGGAGTTTGTCATGACATGTCGCTTATCAATGGTGGCAAGGCACCCAGGGAGGCCGCCAGGGGTTTCAGGTTCATTTGATATAATATAATATCAATATATCTTTTAGTTCAAGGTGATGGCAATAGCTCCTCGATGAATGACTACCTGCTATTCAAATTCGCACACCTCCTTGCCTTTGTTTATTGGCTGGGCGGTGACCTGGGGACCTTTCTGGCAAGCCGCTACGTTATTCGCGACGACCTGTCCACCGAGTCACGCCATGTCGCGCTGAAAATAATGCTGGCCTGCGACATGGGGCCCAAACTGGCGATGCCCTTGATCTTTCCCCTGGGCATGCAGATGGCAGTGGCATCCGGGATGGTCAATATAGGGACACCTCTGCTTGTCGCCATGTGGTTGCTCGCGCTGTACTGGTTTGCCGTGGTTCTCGTGCTCTACCTGAACGAGGGGAAAGCTTTCACCGCCCGTCTGTCGCAGCTGGATTTTTACTTTCGCATTGCGATCGTAATCGGCCTGCTGGCCTACGCCTTGGCCAACCTTATGGCCACAGAGTCTGCCATGCCAGCCTGGCTGGCCTGGAAAATACTCGTGTTCGCGGCCCTGGTTGCCTGCGGCATTTCCATTCGGATCAATCTCAAGCCATTCGTCCCGGCCTTTACACGGATGATGACTGAAGGTGCCAGCACCGAGACCAACACGGCCATGGCCAACTCCATTGGCCGTTGCCGACCATTCGTCTGGTGCATCTGGGCGGGTCTGTTTGTTAACGCGGCACTGGGACTGCACCTGCTGGGCTGAACAAAACGGGAAACATGTGATCCGGGTATCCACAGACCTCGTAACCACCACAATCAATAACAGGACAAAACCATGACAAACCAGGCAATCGCGGCCGCCCCCTCAACCCGTTTCATCGGGATCGATCTCAACGAGGGGATAAAAACCAGCCACATGCTGGCCTTCTACCTGTCCTGCTATGCCGCGATCATGCTGGCGACTTTTGTACCCCAGACCCAGCCTTTCCTGCTGAACGAGGTACTGCGAATTGACCCCTCCACCCAGGGTGTGGTGAGTGGGAATCTCAACTTCTGGGGCGAGATTGTCATTATTGTGACTGTGGGTATATGGGGGTCACTCTCGGACACCCTGGGCCGTCGCTGGGTAACCACCATTGGCTTCATCCTGATCGCTGCAGGCATCATGCTTTACGGCATGGTTCGTGACATCAGCGGCCTGCTGATCGCGCGCATCATCTATTCCGCAGGCATCGCTGCCGTAAGCACCATGCTGATCACCCTGATGGCGGATTACGCCACCGATTCTAGCCGCGGTAAAGCGACCGGTTTACTGGGCGTCATGAATGGTCTGGGAGCGATGACTGCAGCTTTATTCCTGTTGCGCCTGCCCGCCATTTACCAGGGGCAGGGAATGGATGCAGAGGCAGCGGCCTACGCCACCTACGGCACCATGGCGCTGGTCACCGCGACCATCGGCGCGGCCATGTTCTTTGGTCTCAAGAAAGGCAAGGGGCACCACCACGAGGACACCCCACCGCTTTTACAACAGATACGTGAGGGCTTCGCGGAGGCGCGTCGGCCCATTATCGCGCTGGCCTACGCTGCCTCGTTCGTCGCACGGGGCAACCTGGCAGTGGTCGGGACTTTCTTTACCTTGTGGGCCTCGATCTACGGCACTACCGAATTGGGCATGACCTCGGCGGAGGCGATCAAAAAAGGGGGTGGTATTTTGGCGATCTCCTACGCGGCATCACTCTTCAGCGCGCCTGTCTTCGGCATCATGTCTGACCGGCTGGACCGCATCACAGCCATGGCGATAACGCTGGCGATTGGCGCCGTGGGTTATGGCAGCACCTTCTTCCTGGTAGACCCCTTTGGGCTGGCGGCAATCGGTAGCCTGATACTGATCGGTATGGCTGAAGTGGGCTGCATCATCACCAGCGGTGTACTGATTGCCGAGCAGGCGCCGAAGCGGCTGCGCGGCTCGGTGGTCGGCGTGTTCACGCTGTCAGGTGCAGTGGGTATATTGATTGCCAGCGTGGTGGGCGGCTATCTTTTCGATTACTGGCTAAATACAGGGCCGTTCGTATTCTTCGGCATGATTTCAGCCCTGGTATGTATCTGGGCACTGATATTGCGCGGGTCTCACGCGGGCGCGATCACGCCCGCCGAGGGTTAAATACCACCGAACTCAGGCACTCTCGAGGTCGGCAAACAGGTCCCGCTTTTTGAATCCCGCGGTCATGAAGCGGCCAAAAGCCTTGCCGCCGGTAAGCCAAACGACCTTGCCACCCGTCTTGGCGGTGTTGAGAATGCCCTCGACCAGGAACGGGGTGACTGTTTCCACGGTATCACCCAGTATGTTGAATATGCGCTTGCTCTTCTGCCACTCCGGTGACTCCAGGTCATAGTCGCCCGTTAACAGGTCCGTGATGACAATGCCGGGACTCAGGGTACAGACCTGAACCGGGGTATCCTTGACCTCTTTCTGCAGCGCCTTGTTGATATAGTTGACCGCACGCTTGGTCGCACCGTACGCACACATTCCGGGTTGCACCTGGCCGCCACTGCCAAATCCCTCCATGTTCCAGATCTGGCCGCTACCCTGGTCCAGCATACCCCGCAGGGCGACATGGTTAGCCAATAGCAGTCCGCCGAGATTGATATCGACGATGCGTGCGATGGCGTCCGGGTCCGCGTCAGCCAGGTTTTGTCGCGGGATACTCACGCCGGCATTGTTGATCCAGATATCGACCTTGCCAAACGCGGCTACCGCAGCATCCCAAAGACCCTGCAATTGGGTAGCGTTGGTGATTTCACAGGCTTTACCAGCGACGCGGTCGTCGCCATGACGGGTGCCCAGTTCTGAAACTACCGCATCAACATCCTCCTGCCGACGGCCGCTGACGACCACCCGACAGCCGCGCACCAAAAAGTTCTCTGCCAGCCCCTTGCCTATGCCACGTGTGCTGCCTGTTATTACCACTGCTTTCATACTTGTTCCCCGATCTGTTGAATTCATACCGCGCGCGGGTTTCCCACCACATGTACTATTGATATATCATTATGACTCATTAAATCAACTGCTTTCTCGATGCAGGCCTCTCATGACAGCTATCACAACAGAATTCACACCGGGCTCTGTCGAACACAACCTGGCGCAACTGGCCGGTGTTTGGCACGACCGAATCGACCTGTATAACCTGGACGGATCTCCACTGGACGACGATTCGCTGGTCGGCAGCGGCACCCCCGGCCCAGGCCCTTTTGAGAACCTGGTCTACGTTGATTTCAACGGGCGCGAACTCCTTCTCACCAATGTTCACATCAAGGGTCGGGAGATCGCCGCCAAGACCTTCAGCGGCAGGATTCGGGACAGCTTGCTTGTCTTCGACCCGCTGGGACCTGGCGCCTACGAAAACATCGGTATGTCGGGAGGTCCGGGAATACTGACCTTTAACGCCCGCGAGCTGGACCAGGCCACCGGGGTTTACATGGAACCGGACTTCATTATTCTCACCGGGCCCGATTCACGGGTACGGCACACGGTGCTCTATCGCAACGGCATCGCAGTGCGTACCCTGACCGCGCGCGGTGACCGGGTGGGCACCGACTGCAGCGTGCGCCACGCGATGGACGCCCGGGGCGCCGAGGGCCCGGTACACGAAACGCCGTTTAGCTCAAACATCTGGTCCCACCTGGTTGACGAAGCCCAGGCAACGACGGACATTTGACTTTAATCAAGCGCCTGGCAAAAGCTTCGCGCTAAGGTCTCACCATCAAGCGGCGCGTGTGCGCCAGAAAAAAAGGAAACGCACTCGATGGCAGAAAGAATCCTTACCCCGATCATCGATATGGTCGAGGCCTCACCGGACGTCAACAACCGGGAAACATTTGAGAAGCTCTGGTCAATACTCGCCGAGATGGACGCGCGCATACAGAAGCGCTTCGAACTGACCCTGGACCCATGCAGCGAACGCTTTGCCGACTATCGCGCCATCAGCACGTCGGCGGACGGCGCCGAGGGCTCGCTAAAAACGTACAGTGGCCCCGAGGTGGACTGGTACGTGCACTCC
>CAZPVJ010000024.1:0-26135 GCA_964590005.1 uncultured Alteromonadaceae bacterium
TGGGAAGATGTAGTCCGCGTAGGCTGCCGCACTGTAGTCAGAGGCATACAGCGTGGGCTCGCCAGACAGATCGTTCTGGCTCACACCAGCGGGGGTTCCGCACAGTGAGTCGGCATCCAGCTGAATTGCTGTACAAGGTCCGTCCTCAAACGAATCATACGTGGCATCCAACCAGGCGAAGTTAGCACCGATTCGCAGGTTGTCCGTAGCTTGCCACAGTGTATCCACTTCCAAGCCATATACCTCGGAGTCGGCCGCATTTTTCACACTGAAGCCCACGCCTTTGAAGATCGCGGTTTGCAGATCGGAGTACTGGGTATAAAACAGCGCCCAGTTAACGGTCATACCACCATCGAGCAGTGTGTGCTTGCCACCAATCTCGAATGCATCCACGGTTTCGTCGTCGAACTCAAAGTCGTCGTTGGCGACAGTGGGGTCATAGCAATCCCTGGGAACTTCGAGGGTTCCACCGGGGCCCGGTACGGGTCCACAGGGCAATACGCCCAAAGGAACGCCACCTGGTTCGCCATCGTCCGCAGCCGAGAAGCCACCACTCTTGAAGCCCTGTGAGAAGCTGGCATAGAGCATGGTGTCATCGGTGGCATCCCACTGGACGATAACAGACGGAATAAGTTCATCTGTCTTCCGGTCTTCTTCCACGTCGCGGAAGTAGGTGTTGAACGAAGTGGCCTGAATGAGGCTATTGAAGTAGTTGTAGGTCGGAGTGTCCAGTCCTGTGATCTGGTCACTGAGGAACTGGGTGCTCTCGACTTCTTTCTCCTCCTCGGTGTAGCGCAAGCCCACCGTCAATCTCAGGGTGTCACTGAAATTGAATGTTCCCTGGAAGAATACCGCTATCGACTCAGAATCGAGCTGATAGTTATGGTTTCGCGCAATCTGGTTGGATGAGTAAGCACCGTCCGTCAGCACCGCCAGCAGGTTCTGTGGCAGGAATTCGGGGGGTACCGTGCCGCCTGTTGCTACATCCGACAGGAACTGAGGGAAGAGTCCATCAAAGTTAGTGTCGATGGGCACCTGTCCGTCAAACTCCAGGTCACTGGAGTCGTAGTAGATGCCACCTACGTAGTCAAAAAACTCACCGCCGGGAGAGGTAATCCTGATTTCCTGGCTGATCTGGTCAAATTCCTGGTCGTCGGAGCGCGAGATAAACTGCAGTGGCAACCAGTCCACGTCGACGTCGTCGAAGTACTCGTAGGCAGAGTAGCCGGTGATGGAGGTAATGGTAACGTCAGCCACGTCCCAGTTTACGGTCAGCACAGCATTATCGATGTCTGTGTCGTAGCTGTCGGGTCGCTGGCTGATGCCAATGCCGTCGCTTTGTGATTGGCCGTAGCCGTTATCTTTGAACGTTGTAAATTCCTTTGTTGAAATCTGACTGAAATCCGGGAACGCATAATCCATGAGCTGGTAGGCGGTATCGGCAAAGTCGGAGCGGTTCGGGACATTGGTGTCTCTCTCATCACCTACCAGAAAGAGCTTGGTTGCCGACGGTGCCCCGAACTGCTCGGCATCGCTGTTGCTGTACTTGAAGTTGACGTTCAGGTCGTCAGTGGGCTGCCAGTCCAAGGTAAGCCGGACTGTAGTCTCTTCGACCTCACCTTCGTCTTCTCTCAAATAGGTATTATCGATATAGCCATCGGTCTCGCGATATTTGAAGGCCAGTCGTGCACCGAACGAGTCAGACAGGCTGCCGCCAATGTAACCCTCATAAATCTGGCCGCCGTTCTCTTCGAAGGACGCAGCGATCTCGCCGTTGAGTTCATCACCCGCACGCGTAGAGGCGCTGGTAATGTTGATCGCGCCGGCAACCGTGTTGCGGCCGAACAGGGTTCCCTGCGGTCCACGCAGTACCTCAACCCGCTCCACGTCCAGGAACGCGCCCCGGTACTGGCGACCCCGTCCCATGTAGACGCCGTCGATGTACATGCCCACGGACTGCTCGAAGCCGCGGTTGTTACCGGAGCCCACGCCGCGCATGAATATGTTGGTGTTAACCGCCGCGTTGGCGATATGGAGGTTGGGAACATAATCCGCCAGGGCAGCCATGTTCGGGATGCCCGCATCCTGGATCTTCTCACCCTGGATAGCGGACACCGAAATCGGGACGTCCTGCAGGCTTTCCGCACGCTTCTGTGCGGTTACGATGACTTCTTCAAGTTGTTGCGCCTGGGTGAGTGGCGCGGAGCATGCAATGGCAATGGCCGCCACAAGTGGCGTCCGTCGAAAGCTACGATACATAGTGTGCCTCTTTTATAATTGCGGATCTTATTAATATATTGCAGCTGCTGAGGAGTCAGCTGCCCAGCGGGCATAGTAGTGGTTTGTGAGGTTCAGCTCAATATCTTTTTCAGACGTGGGTGGTCGAAATCGCGTCAAATTGTCTGAAAATGACAAATAATGTTCAGATTCAGACACGCGGGTGTTCGCAATAGAGCGGCCTCCTTTAGCACCGTGGTGTTCCGGTACGACAGTTAGCAAGTCCTGCGAGGGCTGCTAAGCTTGGCGGACTCAATAATGATGATGACCAGAGTATAGATTCCGTATGGCCGACCCCATTGCCCCAGGCGCCCCTGAAACCCCCGTGGACGTGGCGGTAGAAGCCCGCACCGCTGAAGCGGCGGAAGATATCAACGCGCTATTGCAATTTTTTAACCAGATGGATGCCACTGAGCCACTCATCCGGCTGGTAACCGCCGCCAGTCTCACCGGTGTCTCTATCCTCCTGCTGCTGTTCGCGCGGTTCCTGATTTCTCGTCGGCTCAAGCGTATGGATGAGCTGCCCGACACTAAATTCAAGCCCCTGCGCTGGCAGGCCCAGGACCTGATGTCGTCGGAGGATATGAAACGCTTCTGGTGCACCCTCTGGCGCTGGTTTAGTTGGCTGCTGACCCTGTTCTTCGGTGTGTTCGCACTGATCGGCGTTCTGATGATCTCCAAGGTGACCATGGCCTTCGCCGCGCGGCTTATCGTATTGGTGCTGGCAGCGCTGGAATATGTCTGGTCGGGTTTTGTTAACTACCTGCCAAACCTGGTAACTATCGTAGTCATTCTGGTGGTGGTTCGGTACGTGGTTCGCACCATCAGCCTGGTGTTTGAGGGTATTCGAACCCGTCGAATCCACGTCAAGAATTTCTACCCCGAGTGGGCTGACACCAGTCTCAGCCTGATCAAGCTGCTCATTTATGCGCTGACCGCTGTAATCATCTTCCCTTACCTGCCGGGCTCCAGTTCACCCGCTTTCCAGGGCATCTCCATCTTTGTGGGGGTACTGGTTTCATTGGGCTCCACCACTGCCGTGGCCAATGTCGTGGCCGGCGTGGTGCTCACCTTTACGCGCGCTTTCAAGGTGGGGGACCAGGTAGAGGTGTCCGATGTGCGGGGCAGGGTGGTAGAGCGCAGTACGTTTGTCACCCGAATCCAGACGCTCAAGAACGTCATCGTCTCCATCCCCAACTCCATGGTGTTGACGCACAATGTGATCAACTACAGCCAGAATATGGGGCAGTCCGGCCTGCTGGTGCATACCAGCATTACCATTGGCTATGACGTGCCCTGGCAGACCGTAAACGCGCTGCTTATCAGTGCCGCCAAGAAGACCGAGAACATTGTCGAGCACCCCGAGCCGTTTGTTCTGCAGACCTCGCTGGACGACAATTACGTGAGCTATGAAGTGAATGGCTGGACGCGTCACCCGGAACAGTTGCCCAAGATCTATTCCAACCTGCATGCCAATATCCTGGACGAGTTCCATGGCCACAAGGTCGAAATCACGTCGCCCGCGTTCCGGGCGATGCGTGACGGCAATGCGTTGACGATTCCGGAAGTGCAGGCGTCGGCACCTCCGGCAGAAGAGGCCTAGCCGCCGGCTATCTCTGCGGGGAAGCCAAACTCGGCGGCGATATCGCGAATCTCCTGCACCTCTTCGGGGCTGACTTCGCCGTCAGCGGCAGCGACTGCATGCAGTGATTTCACAAAGTGACGCGATTGTTCTTCGGTAAACAAGGTTTCTGCGCCGGCACTGGCCGCGGCAATGCAGCGCACCTGTGTTTGCGCCAGTTCCATCACCAGGTCAACCTCTCCGGCCTGCAGGTTTGAGGTTTCGTTGAGGACGTTCCTGATGGTCTCGGTCTCCGAGTCATCTATGCTGCCATCGGCCATGGCCACGCGTGTCAGCGCGACAGAGAATGCCGAGAGATACTGTGAAGACGCCGGGTCATGCTGGTCGAGCAGCTTGAGCATCTGGCTGGTACTCGATGCCATCGCCTCGCTGATCGACTTGATTTCGCCGTCTTCGAGGTGAAGGATGCGGTCGGCAACGTCCAGGATACGGTTGTCGTGGGTTACCAGTACTACGCTGGCGCCCTGTTCCCGACACAGGTGCTGGATCAGGTTCACGACATTGCGTCCGGATTCCTTATCGAGCGAAGCCGTGGGTTCGTCCGCCAGTATCAGTGAGGGCTTGTTCACCAGCGCGCGGGCAATGCCCACACGCTGTTTCTGTCCACCGGATAACGCATTCGGATACTTGTCGATATGCTCTGCCAGGCCGACCTGGTCCAGTACCTCCTCGACTCGTTGTCGCGCTTCCGCCCGGGACACCTTGTGATGCTTGTCGAGCTGCAGGGCCATGGTGACGTTCTGGGCAACGCTTAGAGACTCGAGCAGGTTGTGCTGCTGAAAGATGTAGCCGACTTCCTTACGCACCGTCGCCAGGCTGCGCTCTTTCGCGTTGAGCAGTTCATGCCCCAGTACCTTGACGCTGCCGGCCTGGGCGGCGCGCAATGCGCCAATCAGCGTGATGAGCGTGGTTTTGCCAGAGCCCGACGGGCCGGTGAGAATAACGATTTCACCCGGGTCTATGCGCATACTCACGTCGTTCAATACGCGACGTTCACTGAGGTCAGTGTGGTAGCTGTAGGAGACGTCCTCGACCGATACGGTGGCTGTAGTCTCTTCCGGGCTCATCAGAATACCTCGGCCGGGTCAGCCGAGCGCAGTTTGCGCAAGGCCAGCAGCCCGGAGCCGGCGCACATGACGATGGTCAGGATCAGCACCATCACCGCACGCTCCATGGTCATTTCCACAGGGAGGTTGGTCGCCTCGCGCGCCTGGGCATAGACCACCACGCTGAGCAAGATACCGGGAACAAAACCTATCACTGCCAGCAGGTAGGCTTCGTTCAGCACAACCCGTGATAAAAAGCCGTTGGAGTAGCCCATTGCTTTGAGTGTTGCGTACTCGCGCAGGTGATCCTGAACGTCCGAAAACAGAATCTGGTAGACAACGATCACGCCCACAGCCAGTCCCATGGCAACGCCCAGGCCAAACACGTAGCCAATGGGGGTACTGTCGCTCCAGTAGTCGACCTCGTGCTGGATAAATTCGTCGCGCGTCAGGACGCGCACATCACCCGGAATAGAGGCGATGATTGCTTCCTTGGTTGCCGCCACATCGGCGCCATCCCTGAGGTTGATCAAGCCCAGTTCGATCCTTGATGCCGAACGATCGGGGAAAATGCGACGAAAATTAAGGTCGCTGGTGATAATGCTACCGTCTATGCCGAAGGAGGTACCCAACTCGTAGGCGCCAACGATCTTGATATCGCGGTCATTGATTTCTGTCTTAACTGTTTCTCCGGCATCGAGTGCGCTGGCGACCGGGCCGAATTCGCTGCGCGACAGCCGATCAAACAGAACCCGGTCAGGTAGACGCAGCTTGCCTACCTGGTTGGCGTCGCCCGCCAGTGCAAAGCCGGTGTCTGTGGGGTCGAAGCCCATCACGTAGATGTTACGGGCTTTCAAAGGGTCTTCGGGGTTACGCCAGTTACCGATAGCGATGTAGACCGGCGTCACTGATTCCACACCGGGAAAGCCCAGGGCCTGATACAGCCGGTTACGCGGAAAGCCCGGTGGATTAACGATGTAGGTAGTCTTGGGGCTTATCAGCGCAAGGTCATAGCCAAGCGCCGTATGCCAACGTACCGAGCTGTCATAGAGGGCACGCTGAAAACCCAGTTGCACAAAAATCAGAATCACGGCAAAAGCCACGCCGAGCAGCGCCGCGAGCAGGCGCAGCTTCTGGTGGCTTATCTGCAGCCAGGCAACTTTCAGCGGTCCTATTTTCAAGGGGTAATCTGAACCTCAACCTGCAGGTTGGTCAGTGACTGAACCGGCTCAACCTCGTCCAGCAGTATGTCGACCTCAATCACCCGGGCGTCCGCTTCCGCGACCGGATCCATGCCGAGCACGTCCATACGGCCCACCTTCATGCCAATCTTTTCCACGGTACCGCTGACCGGCGCGGCCAGCGCCGGACTGGTAATAGAGGCACGTTGCCCGACTTTTATCTGGATGATATCGGTTTCATAAACCTCGGCGACGGTATACATCTTCGAGGTATCACCTATTTCGACGACCCCCTCAACGCCCACGCGTTCACCGGGTCGCGCGTGTACGTACAAGATCTGGGCATCCTTTGGCGCTCGTACCAGCGACAGGTTGAGCATCGCCTTGGCTGCTGCCACGGCAGCCTGGGCGGCCTTGACGTTAAGCTCCAGACCCTCGATCTTGGAGGCGGAGGAGGCCATAGACTTGGCCAGCTTTTGTTCGCGCTGCAGTTGTTTGCGGTTGTTCTGTAATTCTGCTTCGAGTCGCACCAGGTCAGCCTGCCGGACCGGGTAGCTGTCCAGCCTGGCGATGATGTCACCTTGCTTTACCTGGTCACCCTCTTCGACCTTTAACTCCATGATCACAGAGCCAAGTCCTGAGGGGCCCGCCAGTCGGATAACGCCGCCGGCAGGCTCAATCCTGCCCAGGCTACTGATTACCCGGGTTTGGGCCTGAAGAGAGTGCGGCGCGAGAGTTATCAGGCATAGTACAGCCGCCAGTAATGACTTCATGCGGGGTGGACCTTAGCTGTTCTTATAATTTAGAAGTGTGATGATAAGGGGAAAACCAAAAATAGCAAATTGCATAAAGGAACCAGCAGCGCCAAATGTTGCGCTGGATCAACGCTCAGCGATTGTGGCCGAACAGCTCCTTTCGATTGAGCTTGCGATACAAGGGCAGGACCTCGGGGTTTTCGTCCTCCGCTGACAAACGTTGCTTCAGCAGTTGCAGGACCAAGCGTGTAATCGGTGCAACTTCCAGTTCCTCAACCTCGTCGATATCGAACCAGCCCAGGTCCTCGAGTTCGCCATTACCTTTCAGCTCACCGGTCACGTAGCGTGCATCAACGCTAAAAAAGCGGGCGTCGAAGCGCCGCACCATATTGGGTGGCGTGATCGCCCGCGAAAAATAATCGAGCTTGTCCAGGGCGGGTGCCAAGCCGGTGGCGAAAAACGGTTGCCAATGCGGCGAGCGGGTACGCAGCGGCTCGGGGACGGGCGTACCCAGCAACAGCCCGGTTTCCTCGAAGGTTTCTCTCACTGCCGCCATGGCAAGCCCGCGGGCCCGCGCTGCCGTCACCGATTCGGTAAGTTGCGCCTCCACGTCTGCGCGCAGGGCAAAAGGCGTAGCCACCCGCGAATCTCCGGGATCCACTCGGCCACCGGGAAACACATAACAATGTGGCATGAACACATGGTGAGCAGTGCGAACACCCAGTAAAACCTCCCGGTCATTGCGGGTGATGATGAGCGTTGCAGCATCGCGAGGTCGCATGCTTATCTCCTGGATTGGCCTTTTCAGACTGCAATGGGCGGTGGCGTGAAGGCCCGATGATGTTCCTCCAGCAGGCTGGCCACGGCGAGCGTGGAGCGGTCACCAAGGTAGCGAGAGACCACTTGCACGCCAATGGGTAAGCCGTCGCGAGACAGGCCCGCCGGAACAGCGGTCGCGGGCAGGTAGGCGTTGATGGTGAGGCCTGCCCAGCGCAGCATATCGGTGTAGGCGCGTTGCTCGCCGTTAACCTGCAAGGTCCTGGCATGCATATCCGGTTCCAGGTCGTGGGGGAACGCGGGTACCATTGCGCAGGGGCAGATCATGACATCGAAGTTATCGAAATACGTGTCCCAGGCAGCGCGGGTTCGAAGCCGGCGTTCATTTTCTCGCAGCCAATCGGCGTGGCTGAGCGAGATGCCCCGCATTTGAAGCATGGGCTCGCTCATGTCCTCGGGGTCGGCCTCGGCGACAGCCGCCTTCGCCATGGCTATGACTTCAGCGGGCATATCACTGCCGATGGCTGCGGTCAGCAGCTTGGTGTAGTTCTGGTGATTGAGCTCCGGGTCGAAGTCGGGCCTTGCCTCCCTGTCTACGGATGCACCCAGTGCCGCCAGGCTATTACCCACCGACTCGATAGCCTGGCGGACATCGTCATCCACCCGGCAAAAATCATCGTCTGGCCAGAGCGCCACCCGCAGCTGCGCAGCGTTCTCAAAACGGGGTTCGGGGAGCTCAACACGCCAGGCAGGAGCGTCAGCTGGTCGTGCACCCAGCAATAATTCGAAAGCCTGGTCGATATCAGCCATACAGTGACCGATAGGCCCGACCACTGACAGGTCTGCCTCTGAGATGACGTGCTCTCCCGGGGGCAGGTGTCCCTGTTGTGATACCAGTCCATAACTGGGCTTGTGGCCGAACACCCCGTTGAAATGGCTGGGGGTGCGGATGGAGCCTCCGATATCGCTACCTACTTCCAGCGGAGTCAGGCCCGCTGCGACCGATGCCGCCGCACCGCCGGAGGAACCGCCGCAGGTGCGGGTGACATCCCAGGGATTGTTGGTAACGCCATATATGTCGTTGAAGCTCTGCAGGTCGGCGCTGGCGAATGGCACATTGGTTTTACCAAAAACAATGGCCCCGGCGTCCACGTAGCGTTGTACCGCTGCCGCGTTGGCGGTCGGCACATTCTCCCGGTGTTCTGGCATACCGCCGACGGTGACCAGGCCCTCGGTGCAAAATGCATCCTTGATCGTCAGTGGCACGCCGTGCAGCGGTCCCCAATCTTCTCCCCGCGCCACTGCCGCGTCGGCTTCCGCTGCCCGTGCGCGAGCACGCTCGGTATCCAGCGCAACCACGGCGTTGAGTTGGGGATTAATGGCCTCGACCCGAGCGAGGAAAAAGTCCAGCACCTCGAGTGCCGTGTGCTTACCGGATTTAATGTCGCGGGCGAGCTCGAAAGCGCTGCGATAGAGAATGGACATGGCTTGGCTTACTCCTGTTATCTTGATGGCGCCGGGCCGCTGGTTAGGCGGTATCCCATGCGCAGGCTATGCCGTGAAGGACGGCATGATACAGGATTTTGTGAGGCTCGCGCCTACGGCGCGTCTTCCTCTCGTAAGCGAACCGGGCCAAACATATCGGGAAATTTACCCACCATGGGCGCATAGAAATCCCTGAAGATATCCATGTCCCGGGTTATTTCGCCGGAGGGCGTCAGGGGCGGGCCAAAACCGCCGCGCTTGAGTCCATAATCGAGGTAGGAAGGCACGATGGGCACCTTGGCACCGTTGGCAATGTGGTAAAAGCCGGATTTCCAGAATTGTGCCAGCGCTCTGGTCCCTTCGGTGGGTACTACCAGGACCAACTCCGCTGCCGAGGCGAAAGCTTCTTTCATGTTGGCCACTTGCTTTTGGTTCTTGTCGCGTACAACCGGTACGCCGCCCATGGCGCGCATGAACCAGCCCAGTGGTGGCCAGAACAGGCTCTCTTTTGCCAACCACTTTACCTTCATGCCAAAGGCCGCAGCATAGAGCAGCATCAGCGGGAAATCCCAGTTGGAGGTATGAGGCGCGGCGATCAGCACAAATCGCCTTTCCGCGGGTGGTATGCCGTCGATCTTCCAGCCCAGTAGTTCCAGCAGCCAGCGTGCGAAACGCTGTTTCATACGCTAGCTCGCCCGGGTGCGGCTGCCGCGCCGACTGTTGCTGCGCCTGCTATTGCCGGGTGCCCGGTTGCCAGCGCGATGCTGACCGCTGCGCGCGCGCTTACCCGGCTTGCTGGCTCTGGCGGGTGCCGGTGCCTTGCGTTCGGGCAGGCTGTGTTCCGGTTCAAATCCATCGACTTCGCTCTGCGGGAGTTGCTGGCGAATCAGCCGTTCGATGCCGTAAAGATTGTCGGCTTCATCGGCACTGACCAGCGAGTGAGCACTACCTGCGAGACCGGCCCTGCCGGTGCGTCCGATTCGATGGACATAGTCTTCGGCGACATTGGGGAGGTCGAAGTTAACCACCTGGGGTAACTGGTCTATGTCGATGCCACGCGCCGCAATATCGGTAGCAACCAGGGCCTGCACCTTGCCGCGTTTGAAGCCTTCGAGCGCCTGGGTGCGGGCGTTCTGGCTCTTGTTGCCGTGGATGGCCGCGCTGCGGATGCCGGCCTGGTCCAGTTGTTTGCAGAGCCGATTGGCACCGTGCTTGGTGCGGGTAAACACCAGTACCTGGTCCCAGTTGTTGGTTTTTACCAGGTGGCTGAGGAGGGCGGGCTTGCGCTTCTTGTCAACCGGGTAAACCCACTGATCCACGCGCTCTGCGGTGGAGTTGGGTGGGCTGACTTCTACCCGCTCCGGGCTGTGCAGAAAATCAGCCGCGAGTTCGCGGATCGGCTTGGAGAATGTCGCCGAGAACATGAGTGTCTGGCGCTTTCTCGGCAGTAGCTTCACGATGCGACGGATATCGTGGATAAAGCCCATATCCAGCATCCGGTCGGCCTCGTCCAGAATAAGCACGTCCAGTTGACTGAAATGCACGGCCTTCTGTCCATGCAGGTCCAGCAGCCGTCCAGGTGTCGCCACGAGCACGTCAACACCCTTGTCGAGTGTGCGGATTTGCGGATTGATTTTCACGCCACCAAACACCACGGTAGAGCTGGTGCCCAGGTACTTGCCGTAATCGGCGACACTCTGCCCAACCTGGGCTGCGAGCTCACGGGTCGGCGTCAGGATAAGTGCGCGGCAGTGCCGCCCGTTGGTCTTGCCACTTTCCGCCAGGCGCTGCAGTAATGGCAGCGCGAAACCCGCTGTTTTACCGGTGCCGGTCTGGGCAGCGGCCATCAAGTCGTGACCACTGAGTACCAGCGGAATGGCTTTTGCCTGTATGGGGGAGGGTTCGGTGTAGCCTTCTTCGCTCACTGCGCGCAGCAGCGGCTCGGACAAACCGAGTTCGTCAAATGTCATCGTCAGCCTTTTTGGTAAGAATGTATTGCTGACGGGGGTAGCGCACTGTCAGCAGGTGCGAGGAGGCGCATAGTACGCGATAGCAAGCCCATTGCAAGGGCTAAAAGTCACAGAAATTGGTCGATTTTTCGCCATGTTGGCCTTGCCGGCCCGACGCTGGGCCAGGAGACGGCTATCCCACCAGTTTTCTGTACCGGTATTACTTACTTTTCCTCATTTAGTTTGTCACTATAATGGGCTGATCGATTAGGGATGATGATCCAGAAAACCCCATGGCTGAAATAGAGATACCAGGCTACGAACTCTACGAGCAGCTGGGTCGCGGCGGTATGGCGACTGTGTACCGCGCACTTCACTTGAATCTCGACAGGGAAGTCGCGATCAAGGTGATGGACCGCGGTTCCAGCTCGGACGACAGTTTCTCAGAGCGCTTCATTCGAGAGGCGCGCATATCGGCTCGCCTGATCCATCCACACATACTGCAGATTTACGACGTCAATTCGCATGACGGCCATAACTATATCGCCATGGAGTTTCTGGGCGGGGGTGACCTGGCCGGCATGATCCGCGGGGCGATGCCGCAGCGGGTGATCTACAACCTGATGGAGCAGATGACCGACGCCCTGGATTACGCGTCCAGCAAGGGCTACGTGCATCGCGATATCAAGCCCAGCAACATCCTGCTGCGCAGCTCGGACGACTATGTTCTCGCCGACTTCGGTATCGCCAAGGCGGCGGATTCCGGTACGCAGATGACCCAGACCGGTCTGATGGTAGGTACGCCCAGCTACATGAGCCCCGAGCAGGCCCGTGGCGTGGAGGTGGATGGTCGTTCTGATCTCTACGGCATGGCGGTAATGTGCTACGAGATGCTCACCAAGGAACTGCCGTTCGATGCCGATTCAGCGGTCAGCATTGCGGTCAAGCACCTGACCGCTGATATTCCCGTGCTGCCGGAAAAATTGTCGGTCTACCAGGACTGGCTCAACAAGGCGCTGGCCAAAGAGGCTGATGAGCGTTTCCAGACCGGTCGCGAGATGTTCGCGGCATTCTCCGAGGTCCGCGGCGAGTTCAATGACGACGACGTTCTGACCGAGCCCAAGGCGCGGCCGGAACCAGACCCCGATGATGATGACGCCACATCGGTCGAGATTGGTGCAGTTGGCAGTGGCGCCAGCTGGGCGGATCCGACACAGGTTAGCCAGTCCTCGCGACCTTCACGTCCTTACAAGCTGTCTGAAACGTCATCGCGACGAGAGCGCCTGGTCACTGGAGAATACAAAGCGGCCAAGAAAAAATCCGCCGGAGGTGGCGGTGGCTTGATCAAGGCCGTGCTGGCGCTTGTTGTCCTCGGGGGTGCCGGTTTTGGCGGTTACACCTACTGGCAGACGACCCAGCAGGAGTCAACGGCGAGTGTAGAACGGGTTTCCAAGGATTTGTCTCGCGCCTTCAACGCAATGAATGAGGAAGATCTCGACAAAGCAACCCGGGCATTCAATCGTGTTCTGGAAGTCGAGCCGACCAATGCGGCTGCGCTGAAGGGCATTGCCGATATTGGGGCGCTGCAAAAGGCCCAGCGGAAAGTGAAAGCCGATGAGGTCGTGGCACGTGCGCGTCAGGAAATGGAAAAACTGGCGGATGACCCCTCACGCTCCGACGCGGCGGTGACGCTGTTGCAGGAAGCGCTGCAGATAGATCCGGGCAACTCAGCGGCCACCGAGGGGGTTAATGATCTCGCTGAATTTCACCTGCAGGCGGCTAATACCGCTATGGCCGCGGGTAATTTTGCGCTTGCCGGCTCGGCACTGGCGAATGCCGAGGATATTGCACCGTCACGCCAAGACATCAAGGACCTGATCGCCAGCCTGCCCGAGAAAGAAGCGCAGTGGATGGCCAGCCAGGACCTCGGCGAACTCATGGCCAAGGCGGCGGAGCTGTCCGCTGCCGGTGATTTTGCCGCTGCCGCCGACCAGTATGCGGTAGTGCTCAAGATCGAACCTGGCAATACCGACGCCCAGTCGGGCTTTGATGCGTCTGTCGATGGCCTGCTGAATAGCGCCCGCGACAGCATCAAGCAGGGTGACTTTGCCGCGGTCAATGCAGACCTGGCGGCCGCGCGACGCATCGATCCCAGTCGCGACGATGTCTCGGCCCTGCAGCAGCAGTTGCCGGAGATAGAAGCCGCCTGGAACGAGCAGAACAAAGTAGCCGGTCTTGTTGATGAAGCCAACGCGCTCTATAAAAAAGGTGATTTCAGTGCTGCGGCAGATGTGTATATCGAGGCGCTGCAGCTGGACCCGGATTCCAAGCAGGCAGAGCAGGGCCTCAGTGATTCCATGGCATCATTGATCAACGCCGCCCAGAAGTCAGCCGACAAGGGCGATTTTGATACCGCCCGCGACAGCATCGCCGCTGCCCTGGAACTTGACCCCGAGAGCGCCGCTGCCAATGCCCTGTCGGACGAGCTACCGGCCATGGAAAAGGCCTTGAAGGAGCGTAAAGCGGCGGAGGCCAAGCGCCAGCAGCTAGCCCGTGAAGCCGCAGAGCAGGGCCGTACAGCGATCAGGAACCGCGACCTGGCAACAGCCCGCCAGGTGTATGACAGCATGTCTACCGAATACCCCACATCCTCTTCCACCAGCCAGCTCAGGGATGAACTTCTCAACGCCTATGTCAGTTCGGCGCGCGCCGAAATCGAGGTTGAGGAATATGACCTTGCCCAGAATCTGATCGAAGCAGGCCGAGCTATTTCGCCGGATCGTGAAGACTGGCTGTTGCTGGAAGATGAAATAGATATCGCCAAGACCAAGTCCCGTCGCCGACTGGGCGGTTTCTAGCCCCAACACACACCGGCTTGTTATATTGCTATTCTTCTAGGCAGATTGATGTTGCCGGGCAGGAGGCACCTTGGACAAAGAAACCTACGAGAAAGAACTGCGCAAACTGCAGGCAGAAATTGTCGCGGTACAGGAGTGGGTCAAGAATACCGGCCAACGCATTGTGGTCGTCTTTGAGGGACGTGATGCCGCTGGAAAAGGCGGGATGATCCGGGCGATCACAGAGCAGGTCAGTGCCAGGATATTCAGAGTGGTAGCGCTACCAGCGCCCAACGACCGCGAAAAAACCCAGATGTATATGCAGCGCTATATCAAGCATATGCCGGCGGCGGGCGAGGTCGTGGTGTTTGATCGCAGTTGGTATAACCGCGCTGGCGTTGAGCGAGTTATGGGTTTCTGCACCGAGGAAGAGGCCGACCACTTTCTGGCGGTATTGCCCGGGCTGGAGTCCGAAATCATCAAGGACGGCATTATCCTGCTCAAATACTGGCTGGAGGTCAGCAGTGAGGAACAGCAGAAAAGGTTCAAGGCCCGCATCAACCGGCCGCACAAGCAGTGGAAGCTCAGTGGCATGGACCTCGAGGCGCGGCGCCGGTGGTACGAGTACTCCCGGGCCCGTGACCTGATGCTGGACGCCACGGACACCAAGTTCAGTCCCTGGCACATCGTGCCTTCAGATGACAAGCGCGCGGCGCACCTGAACTGCATCCGCCACATGCTGAGCCAGATTCCCTATGAGCCGCTCGGAGAAACCATCGTCACTCTACCCAAGCGTGACAAAAGTACGGCCTACGATGATGCGAAGTCGATGAAGAAGCGCAGTTACATACCGCAGGAGTTCAGTTGAACCCGGAGCGGCAAGTCCTCGCCAGAAAGCGAGAGTGTGTTACTTGATACCGCCGTAGCGTTCGTCCCACTTGTTGATAATCGCATCGTAGGAGCCGTCTTTACGGGACGCGGCCAGTGCTTTATTGAAGGCGCTGATGAGTGCATCACCCCCTGCGAAATCTCGACTGGTCGCGATATGCCGCTCTCGTGATGGCAGGTCTATTCTTATTACCTCGAACTTGTTGCGCTGGTCCGCAAGGTACTCATTAATCTGCATGGCCATGGTGCGCTGATCACCAATGATGACGTCGACCGAGCCGTTCAACAGGTTGAGAAGATTCTGTATCAGGTGATTTTCTTCCACCAGGGTGAGGTTGGGTATCGTGTCAAAGTCGATACCGTAGGCATAATCGGATCTAATCCCCAGTCGACGCCCAGCCAAATCCTGCAGACTACGCAGTCCGCCGCGCCGTGCCCGCAATTTAACCATGATCAGTTTGCTGCTGATGTAGGGTTCGCTGAACTGCAGTGTTTCCGCGCGGGTATCCGTGTACCAGACCGACGCCAGCCCATCATAGACGCCAAGCTCTGCGCCCTCGATGGCGCGCGACCAGTTCTCGATAGTGATATCGGGGGTGTAGTCGGTGCGGGAGAAGATATGGCGCACCAGTTCAAGGGCCAGGCCCTCCTCGGGTAGCTTGGCGTCGGCATAGGGCGGCGAGGTATTGGCCATGAGCTTGACGGTCTGTTCAGCCCAGCTTGCAGACGCAGCCAGCATAAGCCCGGCGATGAAAAACAAAACCCGTGATGTCATGTGGCGCGCCCTCGGAGGTATTTTCAAGTCGTGGTCAAAGGCGGTTATAGTAACGCCCCCGGCTTGATGAGCACCAGAGTTAAAGCTGACTTTAGTGGTAGATAAAGATCGCTAGGGCGGCTTATATGGTGGCTCTCATCGGCTTTGGCCCAGTAATTGTGAGATTAAGGATGCACATGAATAACGTACTGTCCCAGACACTGTCGCTGCCCTGTGGGGTCGAGTTGCCCAACCGTCTCGCCAAGGCCGCGATGACCGAGGGTCTGGCCACGCCGGACGGCGTGCCCACACCCGCACTGGAAAGACTGTACGGACTGTGGAGCGATGGTGGCGCCGGGATGTTACTGTCCGGCAACATACAGATAGACGCGGATCATCTGGAGCGCCCGGGTAACGTGGTGATTGACCGGGAGCCTGACGAGACCATGCGGCATGCACTGGCCAGTTGGGCGCAGGCAGCCACCCGCAACGGCAATCATTTCTGGGCGCAGATAAGCCATGCAGGCCGGCAGACCCAGAAGATCGTCAACCCGCACCCCAAGGCACCCTCGGCAGTAAAAGTTGGTTTGCCCGGCGGCCAGTTCGGTGAGCCAGTGGCCCTGACGGTGCCCGAGATAGAGGAAATTGTGCGGCGCTTTGGTGTCTGCGCTGCGGCGGTCAAAGAGGCCGGGTTTACCGGCGTTCAGGTGCACTCGGCGCACGGCTACCTGCTCTCGCAGTTTCTGAGCCCTCGCACCAACCAGCGCACCGACCAGTACGGTGGTGAGCTGGCCAATCGCGCGCGTGCTCTGCTGGAGATTATTGCGGAAGTGCGCAAGGCGGTGGGACCCGACTTCCCGGTTGCGGTGAAGCTGAACAGTGCCGATTTTCAGAAGGGTGGTTTTGCCTTTGAGGACAGTCTGCAGGTGGCTGCCTGGCTCGAGGAAGCCTCTGTTGACCTGATCGAGATCTCGGGAGGTACCTACGAGCAACCTAAGTTGATGGGTCTTGAGGGAATGGAGGAGGAGGAAACACAGAACGTGGCGCAGTCGACCATGATGCGCGAGGCATACTTTGTCGATTTTGCGATCGCTATGCAGGAGAAGGTTAACATTCCCCTGATGGTTACCGGTGGTTTTCGCCAGCGCGCCGCGATGGAGCAAGCCGTGGCGGAGGGAGGCGCCGACCTGATTGGCCTGGGTCGCCCCATGTGTGTGATGACCGATGCGCCGGCTCAACTCATTGGTGGGCTTGAAGAGTTGCCCCGTTATGAACAGGAGCTGTCACTGTTCCCCCGTTGGCTGTCTTTCCTGGAAGGGGTTAAGGCACTGCGTGCGGTAGCGGGATTCGCTGTGCAGTTCTGGTACTACGCACAGCTCGACGCTTTGGGTAAAGAGGGCAGGGCAGCGCCCTCGATGTCCGTATTCGCCGCCACCCGCCTGGTGACGTCACTGCAAAAGCAGTTACTCGCAGGCAGGCATTAATCGACGCGCCCGGGATCAGGCAGCCAGTTGTCCGCGACCCTGGCGATAGCGGTCCAGTTCAGCCTTGACGGTGTAGTACTCTTTCCCGAGGATATCCAGCAGGTCGCCGTATCCGGCGCGCTCCAGTTGCCAGAACACGGCACTGGTCAAGACGTCGGCGGGTGACTTCAGTAAGTCGTGGCCATTCTGTTGGGCCACGTCGAAAGCCAGCCGGGCCAGCCAGGCGGCGGTAGTGCGCGGGATCTGCAGCTCGCGCTGCAGCTGGTCTTCCATACCGGACAGTCGAAGTTTGTTTTTGAATCGAGTGATCATGGCGTGCTACTCCCTGTGGGTTTCTGTTAGCGTGTAACCATGCTATCGCTACAACTTCCCTGCGGACATTGCCCGGGGCGACAGCCCACATGACTTTGGGCGACAATGCTGCAGCCCAAACGCTGGAATGACCGAAATGTTTGATTTCTACATCCGTTACGAATACTGGTTTGCCGCTACCCAGCTGGCGCTTGCCATGTTCGGAATGGGCGCAACGCTGAGGGTCAGGGACTTTGCCGCGGTTGTGCGCAGCCCCTGGCCAATCATGGTGGGTACCGTGCTGCAGATCGCGGGAGTACCCTTGCTGGCCCTGCTATTTCTGGCGCTGTTTCCATTGGATCCCGGCGTCGCCATAGGGCTGGCACTGTGCGCCGCGATTCCCGGCGGCACCATGTCAAACGTCTTTACCTTCCTCGGTCGTGGTCACGTCGCATTGTCCATTGCCCTGACCGGGGTCACGACCGTGGCCTGCCTGGTGACCACACCTATCGTACTGGGCCTGCTGATTTCGCAGCATATGCCCGCTAACTTCAGTATGCCGGCCGGCCAGGTGGCTACAGAAATAGCGCTGATATTGCTGCTGCCGCTGACTCTGGGCATGATGGTGTTGGCCTTTCTTCCAGACGTGGCGCCACGTATTTCAAAGGTGTGCATACGCGGCTCATTATTCATCATCCTCTTGATCGTGATCGGCGCGACGGGCTCTGGTCGCGTGGATGTGGAAAAGTTTGGCCTGTATAACCTGGGCGTGGTGATGCTGTTCCTGTTTTTCCTGGCCACGGCTTCCTGGCTGATACCCTGGCTGGCGCGAGTGGGTAGGCCCGATAACACGGCGATCAATATCGAGGTTACCGTACGCAATGGTAACCTGGGGCTGCTGATCAAGGCTTCGCTGTTTCCCGCGATTGCGGGAACGGCTGACCCGGTTGGGGACAATGTGCTCTTTACTGTGCTGATCTACGGTGGTGCAGCTCTGCTGGTGGGCTTTGGGCAAATCTACATGCACCGATACCTCAACCGTGATATTCCGCTGCCTTACCCGCCGATTACAGGTAAATAATCATGGTCTTCTGCGGCGCATCGGGATTGATCAGCATGACTTTTTTGTGCCTGATCAGGAAGCTGTCTCCCTGCGGTTGCAGGTGATGCTCGTAAGTGCCGGCAAATAGCCGCTGCTCGTCGCGGTACCACATCACCACCTGGAAGTTTGACGTAATAATGAGGTCGCCCTTGTCGGTGCTGCCCTGGTGGCGGACATTGCCTATCAGGTGTGAGCAACGCACTGCGGAATCCTTCGATGATGCGCGTGGATGCACGAAGTTGCGCCGGCGTATTTCCATCATTACCCGGTCCTCATACATGTGCGATACATGGTTCAACGGGTCGGGCTGATCTTCCATAGCCGGCAGCCAGTAAGAGCCGTCCGGTGTATACAGCGCCAGCCATGCATCCAGGTCCGGGCGGTCCAGCACTGCTGCCTCCTGGTACAGAAAGTCCTCTACCGACTTCAAATCCACGGTGCTCATGCGCTTATCTCCCCGGTCATGTATTCACGCCAGGCCCGGTACTGGGTGCGCATGTCGAGGTCGCTCAGGCCACCGCCGACGATGCGGTCGCCCTGGTCCTTGTCGCGTCCGAACTGGCGGTGCATTTCCACCCATTCAGTGGCGTCGGACTCCAGACCCTCCTGCACTCTGCGATAGACCTCCAGGTCGTCCGGGCCTACCATCCCCGCCGAGGAGTTAATCAGGCGGGAATACAATACGGTGCGTTGCAGCATCTCATCGGGTGCACCCTTCAGACGGAACGACCAGCTTTCAACAATGAATTTATTGACGGAGACAGGACGAATGACCCGGATATTCTGGATCGCGGTTTTAATCGTCAATGAGGGGTAATAGCAGGTGTTGTGCGTGTTGAAGGAGTAAATCTCGCGTGTGCGCTCTTCGCCGTAAGCCTTGACCATGGCTTCGTGGTAAGCCGGCATGACGGTGTAATCTGCGTGAATGCTTGTTTTACCGCCGTCGTAGTGGTGGCCGAAGCGAAATCCGGTGATGCCGGTGGCCTCAAAGTTTTCGTAGGATGCGCCGAATGGTGGAATGATTTCGGCCTCGGCACGTTGCGAACTCGCAGACTCCGGCAGCGTACTGATGTATTCCTCGGCGGCCTGGACAACCGACTGGTGCACCACCATCGGATGCATGGTGTCATTGAGGTTTTCCAGGATGTATTTCCAGTTGCAGTCGTGCTCGTAGCGAAGCACACCACCGGCTACTTCGACTTCGCCATCGGGTGCACGGTCGCAGAGGTTATCGAAACAGTCGATGGCACCTCCCAGCCAGGTTTTCAGGTCGGGAATCGTGCTGGACAGCGTGGCGAATACGAAACCGCGATAGCTCTCTACCTGCGCTAATCGCTGCATGCTGTTGCAGGGGTCGTTAAGGTCAAAGCCGGTATCTTCATAACCTTCCTCGGCGGGGATCTTCAGTAGTCCCCCGTCGTGCCGAAAGGTCCAGCCGTGGTAAGCGCAGCGAAAAGCTCCCCGCGCATTACCCTGCCGCTTTTCAACCAGCTTGGCGCCCTTGTGACCACACCGGTTGTGCAGTACGTGCACCTCGCCTGATTTGTCACGCACCATAACGACCGGCACTTTATGGTTGATGTTGGTGGTGAAGTAGTCGCCGGCGTCAGGGACCTGGGACTCGTGACCTATGAAAATCCAGGCCTGCCCCCAGATGCGCTCCATTTCCAACTCAAAAATGTCGGGGTCGACATAGGCGCGCTTGTGGATTCGCGTGGGCTCCACGAGTGCGGCGATTTCTTCTTCGCTGATTGCCTTATTCATGATGTTCTTCCTCCGCAGGTGTTACAGGGCCAGCGATCCCAGGCTGGCGCCACCGCAGACCATGAGGGTCTGGCCGGTGATGAAACTGTTATCGGGGTCATTGAGAAAACAGACGGCACGGGCGACATCGCCCGGCAGACCCAGTCGGCGCACCGGGATGCTGGCCGCCATGGCGTCCAATTTGGGGTCACCTTCCGGTATCACGTTGTGGAACATCTCGGTGGCCGCGATGGGGCCGGGCGCCACGGTGTTAACGGTGATGCCGAATTCACCCAGCTCCAAGGCCCAGGTGCGAGCCATGCCCATCATTCCCGATTTGGTGGCCGAGTAACTGGTTCGGGTTTGCAGACCCAGCGCGGCGCGCGAGGTAATCAGGATGATGCGACCAAAGGTCGATGCTTTCATTGAGGGCAAGAAGGCCTGGCTTAGGGTGATGGCTGCGCCGATATGGACCTGTGCCAGGTAATCGAAGTCTTCGAGTTCTACCTCGTCCAGCACATTGGCACGGATCAGGCCGGCGTTATGCACAAAGCCGGTGACCTTGTAGTCACTGGCCAGCTGACCGGCGACGTCTGCGGTAGCAGCGCGATCGCTGAGATCGAGCTCAATGTTATGCAGCCTGGCATCGCTGAATTCAGCCGGGCGGCGCGCCAGGTTAATGACCTGGTGGCCTTCATCGAGGAGCTGTCGGCAGATTGCGCTGCCGATACCAGTGCTGCCCCCGGTAACAACGATCGTATCGTGAGCGGATGACATCTCAGATTCCTCCGGGTTTCAGGGCGGGCGCCAGTAAGCCCAGCCGCGTCGCTATGGCGGCACGTTGGTCCGCTGTTTTGGTAGGTTCGCCACTGGCGACGGCAATGAGCACGGCCTGTTGTGAACAGTCACTGTGACTGAAAACCTGTACCGCGGTAGCCAGGGCGATATCGTCTGCGCAGGTCGCTGCAAAACTCTCAAGATCGAGGTGGGCGATTACGGTAGGCCCACAATCCAGCGCGATGCTGGCGATTGGCCAGGGCTTTTGTTGCATTCGGCGCTTGAAAAATTCCCATAGGCTGTGGTGCAGGTCCACGCCAGAGCTGATCACGCCGCTCCCCTGGGTCTCTCGCCAAACGAGTTCACCCAGGCAGGCTTTGCACAGTTCTCGTGGCGGATATTGCACCTGGCCGCACTCTTCGCAGTGCTGAAGGGTCAGTGCGTTCGGCAGGTTGGCCGCCGTGAAAATATCACCGGCGGGCGTGCGTTGCTTGGGGGGGCGTGCGCGCGCCCTGACCGACGGCCTGTTGAGTTTGAGTCGGCGTTGCATTTTGCTTGAGGTGCTCATGCGTCCGCTCCACTGAGAATAGCTGCCGCGGAACACAGACCGCGATCGTAGTTGACCATGCCGAAACCACTGACCATGGCGTGGCGGGCACCGTTTACCTGGTTGTTGCCCGCACTGTTGGTCAATTGCCGCAGGGTTTCAGTGACCCCGAGATAACCCGCTGCTGAGCCGGCCTGGCCAACTGATAACTGCCCGCCACTGGTGTTGTGGGGCAGTTTTTTGTTTTGCGGTCCACTGCCGTCAAAGCGCATATCGGTCTCGCGCACAAAAGCGGGTCCCTCGCCTTTATTGCAGAAACCCAGATCCTCCAGCTGCATCATGCTGATCACCGGGTAGTCATCGTAGGTCTGAACGAGGTTTATATCACGGGGTCCAAGACCGGCGCGTTGATACAGGTCATGGGCGTATTCAGTCCAGCCGCCACGCTCCTGTACCGGGTCTTCGCGGTGAGCGTTATGCAGTTCGTCTGCTGCGCTGATCAGGCAGAAGGGCTGGCCGGTGTCCCGGGCGCGCTCTTCGCTCATGACCAGAAAGCCCTCGCCACCGGCGCACGGCATGACGCAGTCGAACAAATGCAAAGGCCCTGCAATTGGCCGGGCGGCCAGGTACTGCTCTGTCGACAGTGTCTTGTGACCCAGTAAGGCCGGTGCATAATGATTGGCGTTGTAACGCTGGTCCACAGCGATACGCGCGAAGTCTTCACGGGTCGCGCCATAGCGCTCCATGTAGTTGCGGGTAATCATGGCGAACGCGGCGTTCGGTCCGCCCGCACCATAGGGAAAAGAGGCATCGACCGTAAAGCTGCTGAACTCGCCCGCGGTGCGCTCGAAAGACCGGTGGGCCGCGCCATCACCGCCTACACAGGCAATAATGTCTGCATCACCGGCCTGTATTGCACGCGCCGCCCGGCGCAGGGCGATAATTCCGGAGGCGCCGCCATAAGGCAGTTGCTCCACCCAGCGCGGTGAAATCTCGTAGTGCTGGGTGAGTGGAATCACCGAGTCAACACCCAGGGAAAAACTGGAGATCGCGAAACCGTCAACATCATCCTTGCTCAAACCCACCTGGCTGAGCATGGCCTTGAGAGTGCGGCCAATGAACCAGCTGGCTCCGTGCGGACTCTGCCGGGCGTAACCGAAACTGGTCGGTGCGAGCAGTGCGACGCCCTCGTAGCTCCTCATCCGGTTTTTCTCCGCTTCTTGAGGTGCGTGGTGTCGAAGCACTCGCCCGCCGCCACGCGTTCCCTTGCCAGGGTTTTCACATCGGCCCGGCGCGGTTTATTGGAAGCGGTTTTCGGCAACTCATCACAGAACACGATATAGCCAGGGCATTTGAAGTAGGCCAGGTTGGCCAGACCGAATTCGACTATCTCGCGAGCACGGGCTTCGTTTGCCGCTTCGCCTTCAGGCAAGACTACACAGGCGGCGACTTCATCGCCGCGTATATCGTCGGGCACGGCAGTGGCGATGATTTCCGCTATGCCGGGTGCGCCGCTGAGAACCGCCTCAACCTCCAGTGCTGAAATGTTTTCCCCGGAGCGGCGAATAACATTCTTGCGGCGGTCTACAAAACTGAGGCTACCGTCCTCATTCTCCCTGACCACGTCGCCGGTGTTGAGCCAGCCGTCCTGCCAGGCCTCGGCGGTCGCTTCCGGGTTTTTCAGATAGCCGGAGAAGAAGCCCTTTGCGGGGTTGTCACCGCTGGAGCGTACGCGCAGTTCGCCGTCATCGCCGCGCGGTACGACCTGCTTGTTTTCGTCGACCAACTGGTATTCCAGCCATTGCTCGGGCTTTCCAAAACAGGCGGTGCCAACGTGGCGCGGCTCGCGGTTGGCGATGATGCTGCCGCCAGTACCGGACTCGGTCATTGCCCAGGCCTCCAGCAGTGGAAAGCCGAAGCGCTCTTCAAACACCGCGTGATGCTTGGGATTTACCCCCGCACCAAAGCCAAACTTTACCTGGCCGCTGAAGTCATCGCTCGGGCCTTCAGGACTGGCCAATAACATGGCTGGCAATACGCCGAGGTAGTGAACAATCGTCGCGCCGGAATCGCGTACACTCTGCCACCAGGTGCTCGGGTGGAAGCGATCCAATTGCACGATACAACCACCACTCATGATCATGGCCATCGTCGAACAGGCCATTGCGTTCATGTGATTGAGGGGCAGGGGTGTCAACAAGCGCTCCTGCTGCGGCTGTACGTCGACCATGCCGCCGATGGTGTTATACCAGTGGCCGGCATAGAGGAAGTAGTCATTGTCCAGTACACAGCCCTTGGGTCGGCCGGTGCTGCCCGAGGTGTACAGCAGCGCGCATTCGGTGTTGCGGTCCAGGGGGGTACCATCTCCCCGAGCGGAGTCCGCCGGTGGTACATTCTCCAGATCATCGCAGGCGATTACCGGTGGTGGGGTTTTAAGATCCGCGCAGGCTCGTTGCAGGCGCTCGACTGCTTCTGGCAAGGCTATCGCCAATACGGCCTCGCCAAATTCCAGGAAGTAACCCATTTCGGCCGTTGGCATATCCGGGTGCAGCGGGATGACGCTGCAGCCCAGACTATTCAGTGCCAGCCAGTGGATAAAAAACTCGGCGCGGTTCTCCAGCAGCAAGCCGACCCGCATTGGCTTGGCATAGCCCGCGGCCTGGTAATTGCTGCGGCACTTGTCAATGTGCTCGGCTGCCTCGGCGTAACTGTAGTCCACGGGCCCTTGTGCATAGGCTTTGGTTGCGGTCGCCGGAATATGCAGGAAGGGACGGTTGGCGCTGGTGGCACAGGTTGCCACGAATGCATCGTAGACGCTGGCCGTGGAATCAGTGGGGTAGGGCATCGTCAACAACCGCGGTGACTTCGATTTCGACCTTGGCCGCGTCCTCGACAAGCGCAACCACCTGAACGACGGACATGGCCGGAAAGTTCTTACCCATGATGTCGCGGTAGGCTTGGCCAATGGCTCCCAGGTTGTCGGTATAGGCCACCTTGTCGGTGATATACCAGGTCATCCGCACCATGTGTTCCGGGCCGGCGTCGGCGGCGTTGAGGACTGCCTTTACGTTGACCAGCGCCTGGGCGACCTGGGCAACGAAATCATCGGTCTCAAATATACAGTCGCTGTTCCAGCCGATCTGCCCGCCAATGTAAATTGTCTTGCCACCTTCGGCGAGTACACCGTTGGCGTAGCCCTTGGGCCGTGGCCAGCCCTCCGGCAGGAGGTGTTTGTGCATGCGTGCGCCTTTGCTTGTAGTTAGCTGAGTGATGCAGTATATTTTAAACTTAAAATATATTCCAGCCACGCCGGAAAATTGACTACAGTATAGTTGTAGCCAAACCCGACTGCGCACTTTGATAACGAGGAAATGCAGATGAGTACTGATGCACTGATGTCCTTCGCCACGGCTCTTACCCAGGGGTCAATTCGAATTGTCGACCTGACGGTCACGCTGGATCCCAATACGCCGGTGCTGCAATTGCCGGAGGAATTCGGTTGGGGCCAGGCCTGGCCGTTCAGCAGCGAGCTTATATCCCGTTACGACGAGAAGGGGCCCGCCTGGTACTGGAATAACTTCAAGTGTAGCGAGCACACCGGCACGCACTTTGATGCGCCGATACACTGGGTTACCGGTAAAGACCACGAGAATCATGCGACCGATACCTTACCCACGGAGCGTTTTGTGGCGCCTGCGGTCGTGGTGGACGCGAGCGAGGAGGTCAAGTCCAATCCCGATTACCTGTTAAGCCTGGACTTTCTCAAGGCCTGGGAAGCAGAGCACGGTCAGATTCCCGCCGGCTCCTGGGTCCTGTATCGCACCGATTGGTCGAAGAAAGCCACCGCCGAGGAATACCTGAATATGCAGGCTGATGGCGGGCACACCCCGGGCTGGGAGCCAGAGGCTGTGACCTTCCTGGCGGAAGAGCGCAACATAACGGGGGTGGGCACCGAAACTGTCGGCACCGACGCCGGCCAGGCCTCTGGCCAGGAACCCATGTTCCCCTGCCATAACCTGATGCACGGCGCTAACAAATGCGGCCTGGCCAGTCTTTGTAATCTCGATCAGCTCCCCGCCACCGGCAGCGTAATCATTGCCGCGCCGCTCAAGATTCGCGAGGGCTCTGGTAGCCCCGTGCGAGTTTTGGCACTGGTCCCACAGGGCTGATCTGCTATGGCAGAGCGTTCCTTTGCCAGGGAAGTACTGAAACTCCGCGCCGGTAACGGTGAGCAGTTCCAGGGAGAAGGCATCCTGGCGATTACCAAGGCCCTGCTGCAGTCCGGGGTTTCCTACGTGGGCGGTTACCAGGGATCACCCATCTCGCACCTGATGGATGTGCTGAACGACGCGCAAGAGATACTCGGCGAACTTGGCGTGCACTTTGAGGCCAGCGGCAGCGAGGCGACTGCGGCGGCAATGCTCAGCGCATCCGTCAATTACCCGTTGCGTGGAGCGGTGACCTGGAAATCCACCGTGGGGACCAACGTGGCCTCTGATGCACTATCGAATCTGGCATCGTCTGGCGTAACCGGTGGTGCCATGGTGATCGTCGGTGAGGATTACGGCGAGGGCTCCAGCATTATGCAGGAGCGCACCTA
>CAZPVJ010000025.1:0-76803 GCA_964590005.1 uncultured Alteromonadaceae bacterium
CGAAGACATCACCGCCCTGCCCATGCACGAACGCGCGCGGCGCGGCATCGGCTACCTGCCCCAGGAGGCCTCGATCTTCCGCAAGTTGACCGTCAGTGACAACATCATGGCTATCCTCGAAACGCGGCCAGACCTTGACCGGCACCAACGGCAGCAACTGTGCGACCAGTTATTGGAAGAATTCAACGTCAGCCATTTGCGGGACAGTCTGGGGCAATCCCTGTCCGGCGGTGAGCGGCGGCGTATTGAAATTGCCAGGGCGCTGGCTACTGAGCCGGACTTCATCCTGCTCGACGAACCCTTTGCGGGCGTCGACCCAATTTCAGTCAACGATATCAAGCAGATCATCAAGCACCTGCAGAGCCGTGGCATCGGCGTGCTGATTACCGACCACAATGTCCGCGACACACTCGATATTTGCGAGAAAGCCTTCATCGTAGGCGAGGGCCATATTATCGCCGCGGGCAGCGCCGACGACGTGCTGGGCAATGCCCGAGTGAGAAAAATTTACCTGGGTGATCAATTCCAACTCTAAGCCTGGCGAACCCGACTGTAAGCAAAAATCGCGCCAAGTGGTTGCCAGCCTCCTTCCGACAGGGCTACACTGCAAGAATTGTACCTACGCCTTCTGGGAAGCGTTAACCACCCGATGAAGCAATCGCTCCAGCTAAAGCTCGGCCAGCAGCTGACCATGACGCCTCAGTTGCAACAGGCTATCAAACTGCTGCAACTCAGCACCCTGGATCTGCAGCAGGAGATACAGACTGTACTGGACAGCAACCCGATGCTGGAGGTCGAGGAAGACGGCGAGTCGCCCGACAACGAGGCACCAGCGGCACAGAGTGAAGACAACCCGGTAGCCGACAGCGCTGCAGAACAACTGGATGCTGCCGGTGACGGCGTTGCTGAGGTCGCCGAGGGTGACTGGTCAGATTCGATGCCAGACGACCTGCCGGTCGATACCCAGTGGGAGGACCTTGTACCCTCCTCCGCGCCGCCACCAGCCACCTCTGATACCGCAGATTACGATATCGATGCACGCAACAGTGCCGGTAGTAGCCTGCACGACGAATTGTTGTGGCAATTAGGCCTTACGCGACTCTCGGACACCGACCGCATTATCGCCATGACCATCATCGATGCCACCGCCGACAATGGCCGGCTGGAGGCATCGGTGGAGGAAATTCACGAGCAGCTCACCGAAGAGCTGGAGATAGATCTGGACGAAGTTGTCGCGGTACTGCATCGAATCCAACGGTTCGAGCCTACCGGGGTTTGCGCGCGAGACCTGCGAGAATGCCTGCTGATCCAGTTGCAACAATTACCGGCGGATACCCCCTGGCTGGAACAGGCCCGGGTACTGGTCAATCGGCATATTGGCCAACTGGGGAGTGGCGACTATGCCCAGATACTGCGTCGTACCCGACTCAAGGAAGAAGAGCTCAAGGAAGTGCTGGCGCTGGTCAAAACCCTCGACCCATTTCCGGGGGAATCGGTGGGCGAAGACAGCACGGAGTACATCGTGCCCGATGTATTCGTTAGCAAGCGCAATGGACGCTGGCGAGTCGAACTCAATCCTGACATCGCGCCCAAATTACGCATCAATAACGAATACGCCAGTCTGATCAAGCGAGCCGATGCCAGCAGCGACAATACCTTCCTGCGGGACAACCTGCAGGAAGCGCGGTGGTTCCTGAAGAGCCTGCACAGTCGCAATGAAACGCTAATGAAGGTAGCCAGCAAAATTGTCGAACGACAACGCAACTTTCTGGAGTACGGCGAGGAAGCCATGAAGCCGCTTGTCCTGCACGATATCGCCGAAGAAGTGGAAATGCATGAGTCCACCATCTCGCGGGTAACCACCCGCAAGTACATGCATACTCCTCGCGGCATCTTCGAGCTCAAGTACTTCTTTTCCAGCCACGTTGGCACTACATCCGGCGGCGAGTGCTCTTCAACTGCCATTCGCGCCCTGATCAAGAAACTGGTAGCCGCCGAGAATCCACGCAAGCCACTGAGCGACAATAAAATAACCCAGCTATTGGAAGAACAAGGTATACAGGTTGCGAGAAGAACCGTCGCCAAGTACCGGGACACGCTCTATATCCCGCCTTCCAACGAGCGCAAGAGATTGGTCTAGACTACAGCTAAAGACAAAAGAATCAGCAACAGTAAGCGGTGGTGAGACACCGGTAATCATAGAAAGAGGAGTTCCAGATGCAATTAAACGTCAGTGGTCACCATGTTGAAGTGACAGAGCCATTACGCGAATACGTGGAAAGCAAGTTCGAACGCCTGCAGCGACACTTTGACCAAATAACCAATACCGAGGTCACCCTGATCGTAGAGAAACTGGTACAAAAAGCCGAAGCGACCGTACATATCTCGGGCGCTGACATATTTGCTGCCGCCGAGTCCGAAGACATGTACGCCGCTATTGACGCTCTCGCTGACAAGCTGGATCGCCAGTTAATCAAGCACAAAGAAAAATCACGAGGTCACTGACTGATACACCATGCAACAGCTTGCCCAACTACTGACGCCGGGGCGGACCCTCTGCCACGCCAGCGGCATCAGTCGCAAACGCCTCTTCGAAACCATCGCCAGTGTCATCGCCCAGGATCAGCTATCACTCCCAGGCGACGAAATATTCAGCCAACTCATTGCCAGGGAAAAGCTTGGCAGTACCGGGCTGGGCAAAGGTATCGCGATACCCCATTGCCGCGTCGAAAACTGCACCCATCCGCTGGGTACGCTGGTCACGCTTGATCAGGCTATTGACTTCGACGCACCTGACGGCCAACCCGTCGACCTATTGTTCGTGCTGCTGGTGCCTAATGAAGCACATCAACTGCACCTCGATATTCTGGCTAATGTCGCCGGGCTTTTTAACCAGGACAGCTTTTGCGAAACCTTGCGTTCTGCCGAAAGCGACGAAGCATTGTACGAGTTAGCAACGACGTGGCCAGAGGCCTGAGTAAATCATGCAACTGGTGATCATTAGCGGACGCTCCGGCTCGGGGAAAAGTACAGCACTGCACCAGCTGGAGGACGAGGGCTATTACTGCATAGACAACCTGCCCGTCGCCCTGCTTCCCGCGTTGATGACCGAGGCCAGCCGGGAGGAGTTTGAACATTTCAAGGGCGCGGCTGTCTGCATCGACGCCCGCAATGCCTGGAAGGATCTGGAGAATTTCAGCGCTATACTCAGGTCGCTGCCAGAAACCGTTGAGAGTCGCATCCTGTTTCTGGATGCGCAGGACAACGCGCTGATCAAGCGCTTCAGTGAGACCCGCAGGCGCCACCCGCTCAGTAGCGCTGATGTGCCACTCGCCGAAGCCATAGAGCGCGAGCGCGTGCTTTTGGAGCCGATCGCCGCAGCCGCATCACTGGTACTGGATACCAGCCAACTCACTATCTATGACTTGCGTGATGCCATCAGACAGCGACTGGTCGGAGCCAGTGCCGGTGTAATGTCGATACTGATACAGTCGTTCGGCTTCAAACGCGGCGTACCCGCCGATGCCGACCTCGTGTTTGACCTGCGCCTGTTACCCAACCCGCACTGGGTTAAGTCCCTGCGGCTGAAAACCGGACTGGACGAAGACGTGGCTGCTTTTCTGGAAGCGCAGGAAATGACCGGCGAGCTCTATCGCGATATCTGCCAATACCTGGATAACTGGCTACCGCATTACGGGACCAGTAATCGCAGCTATATGACAATAGCCCTGGGTTGTACCGGCGGACAACATAGGTCAGTATATTTGGCGAACCGGCTATACCAGCACTATAAAGACCGGTACGAGAACATTCACCTCAGGCACAGGGAACTGCAATAGCAGCCAACGCGTGATCCAGACCCAGGTAACCATCGTCAATAAACTCGGCCTGCACGCCAGGGCTGCCGCCAAATTCGTTGGCTGTGCCTCGAGTTTCTCCAGCTCCATCAAAGCCGGCAAGGCTGGCAATCTCGTCGACGGCAAGAGCATCATGTCCGTTATGATGCTCGCTGCCGGCAAAGGCACCGAACTAGACCTGGAAATTGAAGGGGCGGACGAAGAGGATGCCCTGCAGGCTTTAACGACGCTCATTGCCGAGCGATTCGGCGAAGACGAGTAATACTGCCGAAAGCAATCGCCGTCAGGCGTTGTTGTCATCGAATGATTACCGGATAATTATCCAATCAGGCAGGCATGCGCTGAAGGGTAATTCGCGGATAACACACATGGCGCACGCAACGGAAACCACCGAGACACAGCTCGACAAGCTGTCGCTGGCACTGGACAGCGGCACGCTGCTGGACGTCCGCCGAATGCTTAACGGCTTGTCTGCACCCGACGTCGCACACTTACTGGAGTCTTCGCCGCCCAAGGTCAGGCACGTCCTGTGGAAGATGGTGGAGGTCGAGCAGGAAGGTGAGGTCCTCAACGAGCTCAGTGACGACCTGCAATCCCACTTCCTCAGCGATATGGATGCCGCTGAGGTCGCGCAAATCACCGAGGGCTTGGCCGACGACGACGTCGCCGATATTCTGCAACAGCTTCCCGATCGGGTTACGCGGGAAGTGCTCAACGCAATGGACCAGCAGGATCGTGCCCGGCTGGAACAGGTGATGCACTTCCCCGACGATTGTGCCGGCGGCCTGATGAGCACCGACACCATCACCATACGTGCGCGCCTCACCATGGATGTGGTACTACGCTACCTGCGCCGGCACGAGGAAATCCCGGAAATGACCGATAATCTGATCGTGGTTAATCGCAGCGATCAGTACATCGGCTTGCTGCCACTGCGCACCCTGTTGGTTGCCGATCCCGCCGCATCGGTGCGCGAAATGATGTTGACCGATGTCGAACCCATTCCTGCCTACTTGCCCGATGACGAGGTTGCACGGCTGTTCGAGCGGAACGACTGGGTATCGGCGCCAGTGGTTGACGAGAACGGCAGGCTGCTGGGACGGATCACGATCGACGATGTGGTTGACGTAATCCGTGAGGATGCCGATCACTCTCTGATGTCCATGGCTGGTCTCGACGAGGATGAGGACACCTTCGCCCCGCTACTGAGGGCCGCACCTCGTCGCACAATCTGGCTGGGCGTAAACCTGATTACGGCCTTTATCGCGGCCTCCATGATCAACCTGTTCCAGGACACCATCGAGAAGGTTGTTGCGCTCGCTGTGCTCATGCCCATCGTCGCCTCAATGGGCGGTATCGCCGGGACCCAGACATTGACCGTACTGGTTAGAGGCATCGCCCTGGGCCAGGTAACTCGCAGCAACCAGACCTACCTGGTAACGCGCGAACTGCTCCTCGGGATCCTGAACGGCATTATCTGGGCCGGAGTAGTAGCGGTAGCCGCATCGCTGTGGTTCGACGACTGGAGTATTGGTTTTATCATTGCCGCGGCCATGGTCATAAACCTGGTCACAGCCGGTCTCAGTGGCGCTGTCGTACCACTGGTATTGAAAAAGCTGCGGGTAGACCCGGCGCTTGCCGGCGGCGTTGTCCTTACCACGGTCACCGACGTGGTCGGCTTTGTCTCTTTCCTCGGACTGGCAACGCTCTTCTATGCCTGATTACCGAGACTTGCCTGAGGACGCAGAGGAGAACCTGCCACCCAGTAAATCGGCGCTGAAAAGACAAATGACGGCGTTGCAGGAGCTTGGTGAGACCTTGGTCGAGCTGAGTGACCGCCAGCTGCAAAAAATCCCGATAGACAATGACGAATTGAAGAACGCTATTCACGAAGCACGACGGATTCGGTCGAATAGCGCCCGCCGCCGACATCTGCAGTTTATCGGCAAGCTGATGCGCAATATCGACCCAGAGCCCATTGCGGTCGCGCTCAAACTCATGGACGAAAATCACCAGAAAGAGACCGACGACTTCCACCAGTTGGAAGCCCTGCGCGATCTTATCCTCCAAGAGGGTGACAAGGGCATCCAGCAGGTGATGGAGCGCCGGCCAGAGGCAAACCGGCAGCAACTACGGCAGCTACTGCGGCAATACCAGCACGAACAACAATTGGGCAAACCGCCGGCGGCCAGTCGCAAACTCTTCCGTTATCTACGGGAGCTACAGGAGGACTAGCGCGGGGGCCACGCACCTTTTTAGAAGGTATTAGGATCGGCGGCTCCAGCTGGCTCCACTGCCCCATCCTGTCCAGTGCCGCCCAATCGCCCGGCATTGGGGTCTTCCGCGCCAGCCTCTGACACAGCGGGTTCAGGGGGCTGGGTAATCAGCCCTGCAGCCTCTGAATCATCGAAAATACGGTCGAAGACAACTTCCGGCTCTTCCAGGTCGCCGCTGATCTTGTAGACGCCGCTGGAGAAACGGTTGACCTGCTTCTCAAATACTTTGCTCACAACGAATACACCGGCAGCCACTGGCAGGCCAGCGGCCAGGGCCGCCACCCAGGGCAGGTTATTGGCCACAGGCAGGGTGACTACCAGTTCCCCATTGACCGTTTGCGGCTGCGATTCGTCAGGCAGTTCAACCAGCCCGCTAAATCGAAAACCGCTGGAAGCACCTTTCACCTCAATCGCATCGACTTCGATAGTGCCGGCATGCAGGTGGGACTCGCCCTCCAGTGAATCAAACGGAATACCGGATTCAAACATGTGTGACAAGCTGAGGCGGCGGATAACACCGGCAAAGTTGAGCAGGCTAACAACCCGCAAGGTACCGGAAGCACCTTCGGGCGCCTCCAGAAAGCGACCTTCCCTGGCTTCAATCAGCACCTCGCCTGTTGATCTGGCGAGCGCGAAGTCCTGTGGCCCCCCGGGCCAATCCAGATCTATCTGCAGGGAGCCACGCCGGGATTCTAGAATGCGTTGGTATTCAAGCCTGGCAAACACATCTCCCAGATCGCGAAAAGAAAATGCAGCATTGAAACTGCTTTCATTGGACGCGCCCTGGCGCCAGACATAGCTCGCTGGTTTTTCAGGGTTAGTGACCATGCCGCCGATATTGGCGGAGATGTCACTGGCCATGAGCTGGTCTTCCCGTGTCATCAGGGAAAAATCCAGATTCCCCAACAACAAGTTGTCGCTGTATAACGCCGCTATCGATACCGCGAGGTCTGGCAGCTGCAGCGGTTCCGCCGCTCCGCTTTTCTCTTCGCCGGTGTTCAGGGTATCCAGCCCGGCGAGATCCAGGCGGGCGACCTTCAGGGTGCCCGCGGTCACCGCCTCGTCGACATCCAGTTCGCCGCTGAACCAATCGGTCTGCGCTGCCACCCGCCAGTTCCCGCTCTCCGGTTGCTTGCTGACATTCAGCAGAATATCGCGAAATGTCTGGCCCCAGAGATCTAACTTGTTGACACGCAAGTTTTCCAGCGCGACATCTATCGGAAAGCCCGGGGCATCTTCCCCCTCGGGCTCACCGACGAAATACGTATACACGAAGGTCTCCCACTGGGGTTCATCAACGCGCCCTACACTACCCCCAACGACAAGCCCCCCGGGCCTTACCGGCAGAGGCTCACGCCCGAAGGTCAGCGATCCTCCGCGCATTCCGCCACCGGTGATATCCAGCATGAGCTGGATGACGTCATCACCGTTGAGCCACAGCACCATCTGGTCAGCGGCAAGCGGCAGATGCACCTGCAGCGGGAAGGAGTCCCCCGCATCTTTGCTGAAGGGTTCGGGCAGGTCCAGGCTGACGCCCACCAGGTCACTGGTGGCCGTGAATAGCGGGGTCTCACCCGGCGTCACTGTCACCAGCGCCGAGACTTCGGTGCTTCCCTGGGCCAGTGCCAGTTGTTCCAATTTTTGCCAATCCTGAAGGGCCGCTGACTCTACCTCACCGTCCACACGCACCAATACCGGTGAGGTCCCGGGGTCATAGGCAACACCGGGAGCGAGATCCTCAACGCCCTCCTGGACCACGCTGGCGACAACGGGACGACCCCAGAGCTCACCGGTCAATCGCTCTGCCGAGAGACCCCGTTCAGTGCTGTACAGTAACTCACCGGTCAGGCCTGTGATCGAAAGCTCCCCGGGTCGGATCAGGAGCTCGGCATTGTTAAGGTCAGTTTCCACGTTTACCGCTGGCGGCTGGGACACATCCCCCAGGTTCATCTGCAAGTCCAGCCGCGTGGCCAGCTCGCCAGTCAGTTGCCAGTCGCCAAACGCACCACCCACTACCCCGGTCAGCGGCGAATTGTTGATCACCTCAAGACCATCGCTGGCATCGCCGCGCATCAATCCGCTGATGGCCAGCTGCATCTGCTTGCTCTCGCCCAGCCAGGCCTCAGCTGAGAGGTAATCCACGTCAGTGTCGTAAAGGCGCGCACGTTCCGACCAGACGCTGACATTGGTATCGTCTATCAACACCAGGCCTGCAAGCTTACTGACCTGCGGCCAGGACGGGTGGTAATTCAGTTCGGTATCGGTGACGTCAAAGAAAAGCTGGATCGTGCGGTGAGGGGCGAGGCCCTTGCGCAGACTCCCGCGCCACAGGAATGCGCCCCTCTCAACCTTACCCTCGCCAAGGCTACTGCGCAGCCAACCCAGCAGGGCCTCATTGAGTGTATAGGGTAGGTACTTGGTGCGATGAATGGGATGGCTGTCCTCAAGACCTACCAGCAACTCCATCTCAATACCCACTGGCGTCTTGCTGAACGGTATGTTCAAGCCAAAAAGCGCATTGGCGGTACCCTCGACACCGCTGGCCGTCAACAGCCCGCTACCCAGCTTCAGGTGCTCGCTGTCCCAGTCGAGAGTGATCTTCCCGTAAATCTCATCGTAAAACAGTGGATCCTTATACAGCGCCGGAAAGGCCAGGCTAAACTGCTGGCTATCAATAATGACCTCTCCGGCTCCGGGCTGCAGGTTCAGGTAGCCCTCTCCCGACGTCACGCCCGGAGCCCCCTTCCATGACTCGACAGAGACGTCCTCGAAATTTGCCTCCAGGCTCCAGCCTTCTGCCAGGTCCGCATAATCGTCCAGGCTAAACTGCACTCGCTGCAGCTGTCCCTCTGGTCTCAGCGTTTCCAATACATCGACCAGATTCTGCGGAACGCTGGCCAGCCCGGTGACCAATGCGTTGACCTGCGCCAATTGCACGTCGGTTGCCCGAAGCCTCAGTGAATCGCCCCAACTATCGACCTGCAGCCTCGGCAACTCGAGCATCTGGCCATTGCGAGCCAATACGAGATCACTGGCAAAAAGGGTCCAGCGGTTACGCTGCTGTAACAGTGTGCCCTGCACCGCGAGCGATTCAATCGGAATCGTCCGATCCTGCTCCACCAGGTTGACGACCAGGTCCCGGGCTGTGAGGCTCGCCTCGATGGAAGGCTCACCGGATTTCCAGGCGATCCAGGCATCGAGCTCAACCGCACCATCGACCAGTATCTTGCTATTGGCGGCGGCGGGCAGCATATCGCGCAACGCGGTCAGTGAAGGCAGCGCTACTTTGAGGTACAAATCACCACTGTAGGTTCTTGAATCAAACGGATTACCAACACCATCCGCAGTCGCCGTGATCACGGTGCCGGTCGTAGAAACGAGGCGTGCGCTAAGCGTACGGCGTTTGCCCTCGCGATTGAGTAACAGGTTAAGACCCAGGGTCCGCTGTTCGCCGCCGGGCAGACTGACTTCCAGGTTATTGTCTACCAGCGCAACCTGCTCAACGTTACCGAGGAAATCCTCTAGCCAATCAGCAAAGCCGCCCCGCCCGCCACCAAAGCCGACAATACGGAAACGGCCATCGTCGCTGATCTCGCCTTGGAGGCTGAGGCCCTCGAGTGCCAGGTGGCTACCCTTCAACGCGCGGGTGCGTAAAGTCTGTAGCGTATCTATCGCCAGGCGACCCTCGACCAGTTCAACCGGTGCCTGAGCGCCCTCGGGAAAGCGTAACCGCATACCGCGTAACACCAGTTCGGGTGTAAATGAGTGCCACTCGCCGCTGATGTCCTCCGCCTCTATCAGAAACGGGAGTCGGTTATTGAGCTGACTGAGGATCTCGGCCTTGTAAGCCCCCACATTTGACATCAGGAAGCGGCCGACGCTGACGTATACCGCCAGCAGGACCACGCCCGCCACCAGCACCCGCCACAGCAATTTACTCAATTTATGAAAATAGGTATGTTCCAAACGCTATCTCGTACCCACGGAGCTTGCCCGGTTCCTGTTAGAGCCGCACTCTCACAAAGTGTTCCCGATTATAGGGGGATTGCCTGGCAAGCTCGGGGTATTTAACGGTCATTTCTTCGCACCTGCCCATCTAGCCGGGCTCCGCGGGCGGATCCAGGCGGGTTGCCACCCCACCGGCAGCGAGCATCTGCCAGGTCTCGTACAGGGGCAAGCCAACCACATTGCTATAACTGCCCTCTATGCGTGCCACCAGGGCTCCGCCCAGCCCCTGAATACCGTAGCCCCCAGCCTTGTCCCAGGGCTCATCTGTGGCCAGGTAGGCCTCACAGCTTGCACGGTCCAGGCTGGCAAAAAGTACCCGGGTCGTCACCTGCTGGCTGACCGTCTCACCGCCTCCAACCAGGCAAACCGCGGTGATAACCTCGTGCACCCTGCCGCTCAGGCGCGCCAGCATTGCCAGCCCATCAAGGTGATCGCGAGGCTTACCCAGCACATCGCCATCGATTACCACCGTGGTATCCGCAGCCAATATGCGGGTGCCGCCTGGATAGAGCGCGGCCACTGCCGCGGCCTTCTCCTGCGCCATGCGTTCGACATAGTCTCCCGGCGCCTCGTCACGGGCAACCGATTCATCAATATCGGCCGGGTGTACATGAAACTCGACCCCCAGCTGGGTTAACAACTCACTGCGCCGTGGAGATGCCGATGCCAAAATGAGAGTCGGAGCCACGTCAGCTCACCTCGTAGTGTCGACGCAGCGCCCGCAGCAAGTGCAAGACCGCCGGCCAGAGTAAGGCGCTGGTCAGCGCCGGCATAAGGAACAGCAGTGTTGTCGCCCCGGCTCCCTCGAGGTTCTGGACCCACTGACAAATCAGTTGGTGAATACCGATCAGCACGAACACAACGCCCGCCTGTTGTAGCAGGCTGAACACCCGAACGCGCTGGTATAGAAGCAGGCACAATACCGCAACCACTACCAGGGCGAACGCATTCTGGCCCAGCACGGCGCCTTCAAGTACGTCCATCACCACACCCAGTAAGAGCGCGGTCAGGATGCCCACGCGCTCGGGCAGGGCGATACTCCAGTAAATCAGTGCCAGGGCAAGCCACTCGGGTCTCGCCCACAACAGCCACTGTGGCAGTGGCAACACTGCCAGTACCAGCGCCACCAGGAAGCTCGCCAATATGACCCAGTAACCCTGTGGCCCCTCGTCGGCCATCAGTCGTCAGCCGGCACCGAGTCGGCATGAAAGACCAGCAGCACATGGCGACTGCGATCAAGGGCCGCGCTGGGTTTGGCAAATATGCGGGCAAAAGGCTGCCCGGGGTCGCGTTCCACACGGGATACGCCTGCCACCGGGTAGCCGACGGGAAATCGTCCGCCCAGGCCGGAGGTTACCAGCAGGTCGCCCTCTCTTATGTCGGTTGTGGCGGCGACGTGGCGGATTTCGAGAGTGTCCAATACTCCCACGCCCTCGGCGATGGCTCGCACACCGTTGCGATTGACCTGCACCGGAATGGAGTGGGTTGCATCTGTAATCAGCAGGACGCGGGAGGTCATTGCATTCACCTCCACCACCTGGCCCATTAATCCGTCCGCATCGATCAATGGTGCTCCCAGGTAGACGCCATCATCTTCACCCTTGTTGAGCACCACCTGGTGCCGCACAGGGTCTGGAGAAACACCGATAAGCTCGGCAACCAGCACATCGTCACGCAGCAGGGCAGTAGAGTTCAACAGTGCCCGAAGACGAGCATTGTCGGCCTGCAATGAGGCCATCTGGTGAGACCGGCCCTGCAGCAGCAGGTTTTCCCTGCGCAAACGTTCATTCTCTTCCTGTAAAGTCCCGCGGGACTGGATATGCTCTTCCTGCCAGTCGCCGATTCGCCCGGGAATGTCGGCAGCCCAGTAAACCGGACTGAGAATTGTATCGAGGAAGGCCCTGCTGGTATCCAGGCTGTTATAACGCAAGTCGAGCACGAGCAGTACCACCACAACCAGCGACGTTACCAACAGTCTCGGGCCAAGGTGGGATTGTTTGACGAATAACGGCTTGATGAGAGTGTCCGAGTTACCTTGTCAGGACCACCCGCCGATGAGTTACTCGGTGGACAGCAAATCGATGGTGTGCCGATCCATCCGCTCCATTGCCCTGCCGCCACCACGGGCAACACAGGTCAGCGGGTCTTCGGCAACAATAACGGGTAGTCCGGTTTCTTCGGAAATCAGCTTGTCCAGATCACGTAGCAGCGCACCGCCCCCGGTCAACACAATACCACTCTCAGCGATGTCAGCGGCCAGTTCAGGGGGTGATTGTTCCAGGGCGGACTTTACCGACTGCACTATCGAAGAAAGGGGATCCTGCAGAGCCTCGAGAATTTCGTCACTGTTCAAGGTAAAGCTGCGAGGCACACCTTCAGCGAGATTCCGACCGCGCACATCAATCTCGCGCAATTCGCTACCAGCAAAGGCGCAACCGATCTCTTCCTTGATTCTCTCTGCAGTCGCATCGCCGATCAGGCTGCCATAGCGGCGTCTCACATGGGATACGATGGCTTCGTCGAAGCGATCGCCACCCACTCTCACCGAATCGCGGTAGACGACCCCGTTGAGCGAAATGATAGCAATCTCGGTCGTACCGCCGCCGACATCGACCACCATACAGCCAGTGGCTTCCTCGACATCCAGGCCGGCGCCAATCGCGGCCGCCATGGGTTCCTCGATCAGGCGGACTTCCCGGGCACCAGCGCTCAGTGCAGACTCGCGGATGGCGCGTCGCTCAACCTGGGTCGACATGCAGGGCACACAGACCAGCACCCGCGGACTGGGGCGAATAAAGCGACTCTCGTGCACCTTGGCGATAAAGTGCTGCAGCATCTTCTCGGTGACCTGGAAATCCGCGATCACGCCGTCCTTCAGCGGCCTGATGGCAGTAATATTACCCGGCGTCCGGCCCAGCATGCGCTTCGCTTCTGTACCGACGGCCTCGATAGTCTTCTGGCCATTGTGGACCCGGATGGCCACGACCGATGGCTCATCCAGTACGATCCCCTGATCACGTACATAAATCAGCGTGTTGGCGGTACCAAGATCTATCGATAGATCGTTGGAAAACAACCCGCGCATTTTCTTTAGCATTGAATATAACTACCTTAATGAACGCTGCGGAAACCTCCGGTGCGGAGCTTTCCAGGGACCCCTACTCGCCATTCTCCAGTCGGGACCCAACAGGAAAAACAGACGGCATTTTACTTATTTTTGCGGCCTCAAAATATTCCGGCAACTGTACCAACCACGGGGATTTTGGGCAAGGCGCAAATGTGATAAGTTTACGCCCCCGTCGTATTCCCGGCGGCGCAAAACGGAAAAAAAATGGCTATACAGCAGGACGAAATTCAGAAGATCGCAGAGCTGGCGCGAATACGCGTGGCCGATGATCAGATCGGACCGCTAACCGAGCGGATCGGCGAGATACTGGACATGGTTGATCAACTACAGGGCGTGGATACCGCAGCTGTTATCCCTATGGCCAACCCCCTGGATGCCACCCAGCGACTGCGTGCCGACGTCGTCACCGAAACAGACCAGCGCGATGAGTTCCAGGCCATCGCACCAGCGGTCGAGGACGGTCTCTACCTGGTCCCCAAAGTGATCGACTAGACCCAACCGCCCTACTCCAGGACACCCTATGTTTAACCAGACAGTTGCCCAGCTCAGCCGCGCGCTACACCAGGGCGAGATTTCCAGCACCGAGCTGACCCGTGCCTTCCTGCAGCGTATTGCCAGCCTGGACAGCACTCTCAATAGCTTTATCACTGTCGATGAAGAGGCGGCTATGGCTGCTGCTGCCCAGGCCGATATTCGCCTGGCCGGCGACGATGCACCCGCGCTGGCCGGCATACCCATAGCCCACAAGGATATCTTCTGCACACGCGGCACCCGCACCAGTTGCGGTTCACGCATGCTGGACAATTTCGTTCCGCCCTACGATGCAACACTGATCCGCCACTTCAATAGCGCCGGCGCCGTGCCTCTTGGCAAGACCAATATGGACGAATTCGCCATGGGCTCCTCAAATGAGAACAGCTATTACGGCCCGGCCAGGAATCCGTGGAATACCGACCTCGTACCCGGTGGTTCTTCCGGGGGTTCCGCTGCCGCGGTGGCGGCGCTACTGACCCCCGCTGCTACCGGCACCGATACCGGCGGCTCCATCCGCCAACCCGCCGCTTTTTGCGGCATCACGGGGTTAAAACCGACCTATGGCCGGGTATCGCGGCTGGGGATGGTGGCATTCGCGTCCAGTCTCGATCAAGCCGGACCCATGGCCCATACCGCCGAGGACTGCGCCCTGCTGCTGAACACCATGGCAGGTTTCGATCCGCTGGACTCCACGTCGTCCGAAGAGCCTGTCGTCGATTACACGGCCGATCTCGGTAATTCATTAGCCGGACTCCGTATCGGCCTACCTAAAGAATACTTTGGTGATGGTCTGGATGCCGAGACGGGACAGCGAATCGACGATGCGCTAAAAGTACTCGAGAGCCTCGGCGCGAGCCTGGTTGAGCTGTCCCTGCCCCACAGCGAGCTGACCATTCCCACCTATTACATCGTGGCCCCGGCAGAGGCATCAACCAACCTGTCGCGCTTTGATGGTGTGCGCTACGGCTACCGCTGCGAAAACCCCAGCAATCTCAACGACCTCTACACCCGCTCGCGGGAAGAGGGCTTCGGAGACGAAGTGAAGCGACGGATTCTGGTTGGCACTTACGCGCTCTCTGCTGGCTACTATGATGCGTATTACAAAAAGGCCCAGCAGGTCAGACGCCTGATCAAACAGGACTTCATCGACTGTTTTGAAGAGGTCGATGTGATAGCGGGGCCCACCACACCCGGGCCCGCGTTCGCCATCGGATCAAAATCTGATGACCCGGTGTCTATGTATCTCGAAGACGTTTACACACTGGCGGTTAACCTGGCCGGACTGCCGGGCCTGTCCATGCCGGCGGGCCTGGTGCGAGGCGCGCCAGTCGGGCTGCAGCTGATAGGCGCGCACTTCGACGAGGCGCGCCTGCTGAACGTGGCCCACCAGTTTCAACAGGCCACCGATTGGCATCAGCAGCACCCCGCCCTCGCCACCGGAGGTTCCGACTGATGAGCTGGGAAACCGTTATCGGCCTGGAAGTGCATCTCCAGCTGGCCACTCAATCAAAGATTTTTTCCGGGTCATCCACGCGCTTCGGCGCAGAGCCCAACACCCAGGCCAGCGCCGTCGACCTGGCTATGCCAGGCATGCTGCCGGTGCTCAATGAAGAAGCCGTGCGCTGCGCGGTGATGTTCGGCCTGGGTATCGGCGCAGAGATCGGTCAGCGCTCTGTGTTCGATCGCAAAAACTACTTTTACCCGGACCTGCCCAAGGGCTACCAGATAAGCCAGTTCCAGGAACCCATCGTCGGGCGCGGCGTTTTTGAGATTCAGCTGGAAGACGGCACCACACGGAGCATCGGGATCACCCGTGCCCATCTCGAAGAAGACGCCGGCAAGTCCCTGCACGAGGATTTTCACGGCCAGAGCGGTATCGATCTCAATCGCGCAGGCACACCCTTGCTCGAGATCGTATCAGAACCCGACATTCGCAGCGCCGAGGAAGCGGTTGCCTACCTCAAGGCCATGCACAGTCTCGTGACCTACCTGGGTATTTCAGACGGTAATATGGCGGAAGGCTCCATGCGCTGCGACATCAACCTGTCACTGCGCAGGCAAGGCTCTGAAACACTGGGGACCCGCACAGAGATCAAGAACGTCAACTCGTTCCGCTTCGTCGAAAAAGCCATCCAGCACGAAACACAGCGGCAGGCCGACATTCTGGAAGACGGTGGGCGCATCGTTCAGGAGACCCGGCTATACGACGCTGATCGTAACGAAACACGCCCCATGCGTAGTAAAGAGGTAGCCAATGATTACCGCTACTTCCCCGAACCCGACCTGTTGCCCATCGTTCTGGATGACGCCTATATCGCCGCACTGCACGATACCCTGCCGGAACTGCCCAACCAGAAGCGCGACCGTTTTGCCAGTCAGTACGGGCTAAGCGCCTACGATGCGGGCGTACTGTCGGCGAGCCAGTCCCTGGCCGACTACTATGAAGCGGTAGTAGAGAGCTGCGGCGATGCCAAGATTGCGGCCAACTGGGTACAGGTGGAGCTGCTGGGTCAACTGAACAAAGCGGAGTTGGATATCTCCGGCAGCCCGGTATCGGCTGAGGGGCTGGCGGGGCTGATTGCGCGCATCCTGGATAGCAGCATATCGGGCAAGATCGCCAAGCAGGTTTTTGAGGCCATGTGGCAGGGCGAGGGTGATGCCGATACGATTATCGCCGAACGCGGGCTGCAGCAGGTCAGCGATAGCGGCGCCCTGGAGGGCATGGTCGATGAGGTCATCGCCAACAACAGCGCACAAGTAGAACAGTACCTCGCGGCAGATGAAGGCAAGCGAAAGAAACTGCTGGGCTTTTTCGTCGGCCAGGTCATGAAGGCTTCCAAGGGTCAGGCCAACCCCGGGATGGTCAACGAGTTACTCGCGAAGAAACTCGTTTAACCCTATCAGCAAAGGATATTCAGCGAAAATGAGAAAAGATAAAGAGAAGGTTCTGGATGAAGTGTGGACCGAGGACCACATCAGGACATTCCTGACTGTGCGATCTCATGACGGTACCGACGACGATTTTCATATGCTGCTTAAAGCCTACCAGAGCATGCGCGCCGAGGACTTCGCCCTGTTCGTACAGTTTTTCGGTGAAGAGCAGCGCAACGTCAATGCCCGGGGTCGAGATGGCCGCAGCGTGCTGGATATCGTCAAAGGTCATCGCCTGGGCGCAGAATACGCGCAGATTCTGCAACAAGCCGGTGCCAATTAGTCGACCGGCACCCTGCCCTTGTTGAAACGCTCCCTGTTTTCCCGTTTTTTGTCTTCGCTCTTGCGCAGCAAAAGGTAAACCGCGCCGGTACCGCCGTGCCGTGGCTGGGCACTGGCGAAAGCCTGTACGACCGGCAACTCTCGCAACCAATGATTGGCACACCCCTTGAGAACGGAACTGCGTTCTCTGTCTGCGCTGCTCTCACCCTTACCATGCACTAGCAGCACACTGCGCAACCCAAGGGTGTGGGACTCCTCGATAAACGCGTACAACTCGCGGCGGGCACGCTTGACCGTCATCCGGTGAAGATCAAGCCTGGCCTCTATGTCATAGCGCCCTTGCTTGAGCTTCCTGAACACGCCGTTCTGCACCCCCGGACGTTTGAATTCAAGCACAAACCACGGGTCCAGAGGCTCGATGCCGTCCTCTGCAAGTGGGTTGGTATCAACTGTGCGATCATTAACCGCTGCCTGTCGACGATTTTCCAACGAGGTCTCACCGGGTGTCTGCCGCTTGCGGGACACCCTGACGCGGCCTTCCCGTTTTAGCGGCACCACATCGGACATCTCTTCGAGGAACTGATTATCTTCGTCGCTCATCAATAGCTTACTAGCCGGCCAGTCTTCGCTATTATAACGCGATAAACCCCGGCAACGGTGAACCCGTGACGTCAACAGAAACCCCGCTGGACCAGCTCTGTCCGCTTTGCGGCGCCAGCAACCAATGTGCGATGGCTGCCGGCCAGCCGGCTGCCGGATGCTGGTGCACCCAGGTCAGTATTGCGCCGGAGACACTGGCTGTCGTCCCCGAGGAAGCGGTCGGTAAATATTGCCTGTGCCAGGCATGCGCAACGCAGACAGGAGACAAGCGTGGAAGGTAATGTTGTCAACGGCGCCGGGTATGTGATGCGGGGCGCCAAAATGCTAACGCATCCGGCACTCCGGCTATTCGTCTTGATTCCGTTGCTGGTCAATATCCTGATATTCGGCTCACTTATCGGCGTCGGGCTGAGCTACCTGGTGGATGTCGTCGACCGATGGCTGGGCTGGATTCCCGAATGGCTGGGCTTCATTGAGTGGCTGCTCTGGCCCCTGATCGGCATCGCGGTGAGCCTGGTCACGGGTTACCTGTTCACGGCGGTGGCACTGATTATCGCTTCACCCTTTAATGCACTGTTGGCAGAAAAAGCGGAAGAACTGGTAACAGGCAAGCCGGTAGATTCGCTGGAGGGCCTGGGAGCGGCATTGATGGCAGTGCCCAGAGGCATTGTGCGGGAGCTGGCCAAACTGCTCTACTACGTGCCCATGGCGGCCTTCGTTTTGCTGGTCAGCTTTATTCCCGTGGTCAACGCCATTGCCCCGTTTCTGTGGTTTCTGCTGGGGGCCTGGATGATGAGTATCCAGTTCGTCGACTACCCCATGGACAACCATCAGCTGGGTTTTGCCGATGTGAAAGAAGCGGTCCGGCGAAGACGGCTTTCCAGTATGGGTTTTGGTGGCCTGGTAGCGTTGTGTGCAGGCATTCCGGTGGTCAACTTCTTCGTTGTACCCTCGGCGGTGGTGGGAGCAACCTTACTCTGGTGCGAAGAGCTGGCCGACAGCTGAGCAGGCAGTCAGGTCAACTCAGCAGTTCCTTGGGGGGGTGAGTGCACTCCAGCCGATCTCCCAGCAGCGCCTCAATGTCGGGCAACAGGAAAGCGTCGTCTTCGCTGGCAAAGCTGATCGACGTCCCGGTGGCACCCGCGCGACCGGTTCGACCGATGCGGTGAACATAGTCCTCCGGGTCTTCAGGCAGATTGTAGTTGACCACGTGGCTGATTCCTTCCACGTGAATACCCCGACCGGCGACGTCGGTTGCAACCAGCACCTTGATCTTACCTTGCTTGAAATCTTCCAGCGTACGGGTGCGCTTGGCCTGCGGAACCTCTCCCGACAAAATGCCGCAGGCAACGCCTGACTTACGCAGCCGCTCGTGCAATCGACGCACCTGGTCCCGGCGATTGGCAAACACAATCACGCTGCTGGCATCGGGGCCGCGAATGAGGTTGTTCAGCACCCTGTAGCGCTGCTCACTGCTGACCAGGTAAACCTTCTGGTCAACGGTATCAGTCGCCACGTGCTCGGGCTCGATCTCCACTGATACCGGTTCGTAGGTCCATTGCTGTGACAGGTTGATAATGTCCTGGGTAAACGTGGCGGAGAATAACAGTGTCTGCCGTTCCTCCTTGCGGGGCGTCGCCCGAACGATTCGCTTGACCTGAGGAATGAATCCCATATCAAGCATACGATCGGCTTCATCCAGCACCAGGAATTCCACTCGATCGAGAAACAGGTCTCGCCGGCCCATAAAATCCAACAGGCGCCCGGGGGTCGCCACCACCAGGTCAACCACAACATTATTCAACCGGTTCAACTGCTTCTGGTAATCCATACCGCCGATCAAGGTCGCCACTTTTAAACCGGAGTGCTTGGCCAGGTCTTCTGCATCGGCGGCGATCTGCATAACCAACTCACGGGTGGGTGCAATCACCAGACCACGCGGCTCACCCAGGAATCGTTCACCTTCGGGCGGATGACACAACATGTCATTGAACAGGGTAATCAGGAAAGCGGCAGTTTTTCCGGTACCGGTTTGCGCCTTGCCAATCGCATCATGACCCTGCAGGGTATGCGGCAGGACAGTAGCCTGGATCGGAGAACAATACTGGAAACCAAGATCGGCGATGGCATGCATTAACTCATCGCGCAAGCCCAGGTCATGGAAGCGGGTCTGACCTTCCTGGGGATCAACCTGGAAATCGTCGATCGACCACGACTGCTGGGCGGGCCTGGCGCCACCTCGCCGGGCCTTTCTGGAACCTTTGCCGGCGCCACCGCTCTTCTTGCCGGCATCGCGCTCGCCGCCCACATGCGCCTTACCGGCACTGCCATGAGCCTGTGCGTTTTTCTGGGCCGGTGCTTGCGAGGGGTTATCCGCGGACGCGTCGCCCTTACCCGCCAAGCGTCCCACGAAATTCTTTATCAAGGTGGTATTTCCTGTCACTGGTCAAAAAGCGCGCTAGTTTAGCATCTTTGGCCGGTGAAAGGTGGAGTAAAGCTGCAGAGGCGCGGCGGCTGTCCCATGACGGGAAACCGCCGCAAAAACGGCGTCCTCTCTTAACTGCGAGTGGGGAATATCTTCGACAGGTAATAGTCCGCGCTGACGAAACGGCCACCGCCGGTGAACAACAAACTGAGCAGCATCACCAGGTACGTTACGGCAAACTCAATACCATTATTAAGGATCACGAAACTGCCTTTTTCAGTAAGCCAGCTGTAATTGCCGTGCTCACGCAGGATGTCCTTGGCCGCGCCCAATCGGACCGCGACATCCTGTGCACTGGAGTCCGCGATCGCCGCCCAGCCGTTATCCCAGTGCACTGCAAAAATTGCGACCAGCATTGTGACGATGAGCGGGATGGAAACCCACCGCGTGGCCAGGCCAATAAGCAGGAGCAAGGCTCCAATAGCCTCCGTATAAGCGGCCAGGTAAGCCATGAGTGCAGGGAAAGGCAGCCCCAGACCCCAATCGGGGTTCCCGAACCAATCAATCGTGCTATCAATATGGGAGAGCTTCTGGGTTCCTGCCATCCAGAATACCGGGACCAGGTACAGCCGCAGCGCCAGTGGCGCCAATCCATCCAGGTATTGCAGCCGGGGAAATATAGCGTTGTGTATGGTGTAATACAGCCCTACCAATGCATTCATTATTGAGCTTCCTTTGATTTCTTCTAGGCCTTCTGACAGCACCGCCGACAAAAAGTTTTAGGCGCACCGAACATGCTAGCAGACAATGCTGATACCGGCCGACTCTCTCGGGAAGGCCGCGCCCTCTTCACCATCGCCTGGCCTATGTTTATCGCCCAACTGGCGCAAATGGGCACTGGCGTGGTCGATACCATCATGGCTGGCCGGTACAGTGCCGTCGATCTGGCAGCGATAGCGATTGGCTACAACATATGGCTGCCTATCTATTTGCTGTTTGTCGGCATCATGCTCGGCGCAACCGCCATTGTCGCGCAGGAGTATGGCGCAGGGCGCCTCGAGCGCATTCGCCACTATCTGCCGCAATCGCTCTGGCTATCGCTGGCGGTAGGTCTGGTTGCAGCACCGCTGTGCTACTTCGCCCACCCACTGCTGGGGTTGCTGTCACTGGACCCAGCCACCGAGGGCAAGAGTCTGGCGTATCTGCAGGCTACGGCCTTCGGCCTGCCCGCCGCCGCTATTTTCCAGGCCCTGAGGTGTCACACTCAGGGCATTGGTATTCTGCGCCCTTTTGCCATTGCCAGCGTGATCGGTTTCTTCGCCAATATCCCACTGAACTATGCGTTCATTTACGGCCGCTGGGGCATACCCGAGATGGGTGCTGCAGGCTGCGGCTGGGCCACCGCAATTTCGATGTGGTTGGGGCCGCTGCTGATCCTGTTTTACATGAGCCGGGCAGACGCGTTGAAGCCCTACCTGCCCTCTTTTCGCTGGCATCGACCCAATATGACCGTCATTGCTGAGATCGCCCTGCTGGGGATACCCATCGGTCTGACATTCTTTCTGGAGGTCGGTGTCTTTTCAGTGATTTCATTGATGATTGCCAGTTTGGGTAACGTGGCCATCGCCGCACACCAGATCGCCTTCAATGTCTGGGATGTCGCCTATATGCCGCTGATCAGCGTCGGCTCGGCGATGGCAACCCGGGTGGGACATGCCATTGGCGCCGGCGACAGACCCGGCGTCAAACTGTCGATCCAGGTGGGCACCGGCGTAACAGTGATCATTGCGCTGGCCATCATGTTATTGCTGCTGACCATACCCGGCCCCATTGTGCAGGCCTATACCGGGGACACGGCAATAGTAGCCCTGGCACTCACCCTGATTCGCCTGGCCTGCCTGTTTATCCTGATCGACGCGATCCAGGTGGCCACCTCGTTCTGCTTGCGCGCTTTCAAGGACACCCGTTTCCCTTTCGCCGTCATGTGCTTTAGCTACTGGATGATTACACTGCCGCTGGGCTACTGGTGGGGCGTGGTTCAGGCCCAGGACGCCAGCGCAGGCACCGTAGGATTCTGGAAGGCCATGATTTTGGGGATATCGATCACCGCGGTCCTGGTGAGCGCACGCCTCTGGCAGACCTTGTTAAAGCCGCTCCCAACAATGGTCGATGCAGGGCCCGATGCGAAGGCAGATGCGGGTGTTGGGTCCTAGCGGAATTTGCTGCAATCAGGGCAGTCCGCCCGGGGCGTCAATGCGAGGGTCCGAAATTCCAGGGTCCGAAGGTCAGCGACCAGCAGTCGACCCACCGTCGCCTCACCGTAACCCGTCAACCACTTGATGCTTTCCAGGGCCTGCAGGGACCCCAGCACCCCCACCACCGGAGCAAGCACCCCGCTGGCGCTGCAGCTTAGAGCGGTGTCATCGCCGGCCTCGGGATACAGGCAGCGGTAGCAGGCACCGCCAGCGGCGGGGTGAAACACCGCCAGCTGACCTTCGGTGCGCACTGCAGCCGCCGACACCAGTGGAATGCCCGCTGCCATGCAGGCACGGTTAAGCGAAAAGCGCACGGGGTAGTTATCGGTCGCATCGACCACCAGGTCCACACCTTGCAGCCGTTGCGACATCGCATCCTCGTTGAGCCGCTCCGCGAAGACGGTGACCCTCACCTGGTGATTAAGCGTGGCCAGGGTATCAGCGGCAGAACTGGCCTTGTTGCGTTGCAGGTCGGCATCACCGTGGGCGATCTGCCGCTGCAGGTTACTCGACTCCACCTGGTCACCGTCCACCAGCACAAGGTGGCCGACCCCGGCGGCGGCGAGGTACATGGCTACCGGACTACCCAAACCGCCCAGGCCCACCACCATCACCGTGGACGCAAGTAACTTCTCCTGCCCGGCCACATCAAAATCATGCAGCAAAATCTGCCTGCCGTAACGGACGAGTTGCTCGTCAGTCAGCATCCCAACACCCTCCGGTTACTCGCGGCTGGCCGTTGAGATCCGCTCGCGTGCTTACCCCGCTGAAACTGGCCTCGGACAACAGTCGCCGCACGGCTTCGTCCTGGTTATAACCATGCTCCAGCAATAACCAACCCCCCGGATTCAGGTGATCGCCGGCTAAAGCGGCGATGTGGCGTAAATCATCCAACCCATCAGGACCGGCAACCAGCGCATCGCGGGGCTCGAAACGCACATCACCGCGGCGCAAATGCGCGTCGCTTTCCTCTATGTAGGGGGGATTACTTACCAGCAAGTCGAAACGCCTATCATCAAAAGCCGCAAACCAGTCCGAGACAACGCAGCGCACGTTATCCAGCCCCAGGGATGACGCGTTGCCCTGTGCCCGCACCAGGGCACCCTCACTACGATCGCTGGCTGTTACGACCCACTGCTGGCGCTCACTGGCCAGCGCCAGCGCAATAGCACCGGATCCGGTGCCCAGGTCTAGCGCCAGGGCCTGCGCAGGCAACGCCAGCTCCAACGCCCACTCGACCAGGGTTTCGGTTTCCGGTCGTGGAATCAGGGTGTGCTCATCAACAGCCAGCGGTAGTGACCAAAACTCTCGCTCGCCGATCAAATAGGCCACCGGGTGGCCCACGCGCCGCCGGTCAAGTAACTGCCTGAACGCCTGCTCTTCCCGCTCAGAGGGTTCGGCCTCTGGCCAGGTGTAAAGCCAACTTCGCGATTTACCCAGCGTATGACACAGCAAAATCTCGGCGTCGCGTCGCGCGCTGTCGCCGGGGAGGTCATCCGCCTCTTGCAACAACCGCCGCACACTGGTCATCACTATTCCGACAGGGCGGCCAGCTGATCCGCCTGATGCTCCTGGCGCAGGGGTCCGACCACGGCGTCGAGGTCACCTTCCATCACTTCGGCCAGCTTATAGAGGGTCAGGTTTATGCGGTGATCGGTAATCCGGCCCTGGGGGAAGTTGTAGGTGCGAATGCGGTCGGAGCGATCACCGGTACCCACCAGGTTGCGTCGCTCTTCCGCCTGTTCCGCAGCCAGTTTGTCCTGGGCGCTGGTGAGAAGTTTGGCCTGCAGCAACGACATCGCACGCGCCCGATTTTTGTGCTGCGAGCGTTCATCCTGGCATTCCACTACGATGCCGGTAGGCAGATGTGTCAGTCGCACCGCCGAGTCGGTCTTGTTGACATGCTGTCCACCCGCACCCGAGGCACGGTAAGTATCCACCCGCAGGTCAGCCTTGTTGATCTCGACCTCATCGACATCCTCGGCTTCCGCCATCACCGCCACCGTACAGGCGGAGGTATGAATGCGACCCTGGGATTCCGTTTCAGGCACCCGCTGTACACGATGAGCTCCGGACTCAAACTTGAGTTGCGCGTAAACGTCCTTGCCCTCTACGCGGGTGATGATTTCCTTATAGCCGCCATGCTCACCAGGTCGTTCTGACAAGACCTCAACGTTCCAGCGCATTTTCTCAGCAAAACGCGAATACATGCGATAAAGATCCCCTGCAAAAATCGCCGCTTCATCGCCACCGGTGCCGGCGCGTATTTCCAGAAATACGTTATGGGAGTCGCGGGCATCGCGCGGTAGCAGCAGGGTCTGCAACTCCGTCTCCAGTTCGGCCAGTCGTTGTGTGCCGGCGCTGATTTCTTCCTGCGCCATTTCGCGCATATCGGCATCGCTGTCCTCGAGCATACCCCGGGCTTCTTCCAGGTCGGCCTGCACCGTGCGGTAATCGTTATAGCAGCGCACCACGGACTCGAGCTCTGAATACTCCCTGGACAGATCGCGGAAGCGGTTTTGGTCAGCGATGGTTTCGCTGTCGCCCAACATGGCGGCCACTTCCTCGTGACGCTCGGTCAGATCCTCGAGTTTGCCAAGCAGGGACGCCTTCATTGCAGGGTGCGGCCATCCGTATTATCGCGTTCTTCTGCACTGGCTCCGGAGGCGACGGTCTCATCCTCGGGAACCGCCCGGCCGTCAGCGGTATTCTCGGCCGCACTGTCGGTTAGACCGAGTAGCTTGCGGGCATTGGCGAGAAGATCTTGCCGGCCCTCCAGGCTCGCTTGTTTGAGTCCCGCAGTAGGGGCGTGAATGAGCTTGTTGGTAATGGCTCGGGCCAGCTGCGCGGCAATCTGGTTGGGGTCATCCCCTCGCGCCAGCGCACGCAGTGCGCGCTGCAATTCCTGCTCTCGAACGTCCTCGGCCAGGGCCCGGTATTCCTTAACAGAGTCCACTGCACCAAGGCTGCGTATCTCCTCGACGAAGTCCCGCACACCAGCCTCAATAATGACATCCGCTTTGCGCGCCTCGGTTTGCCGGTTGCGCAGGTTCTGATCAACGATCTCGCGCAGGTCGTCGACGCTGTACAGGTAAACGTCCCGCAGTTCACCCACTTGCGATTCGATATCCCGGGGCACGGCGATGTCGACCATGAGAATGGGACGATGCTTTCGGGCCTTGATGGCCTGCTCCACCGCGCCCTTGCCAAGAATGGGTAACTGGCTGGCGGTGGACGTAATGACGATATCAGCATCCAACAGCTGTTCCGGTATCTCCGCTAGCAGGACGGCCTCGGCGCCGAATTGCTGGGCCAACTCTCGCGCCCGGCCCAGGGTCCGGTTGGCAATGACGATGCGACTGACACCGGCGTCAACCAGGTGCCTGGCAACCAGTTCAATCGTTTCGCCGGCGCCAACCAGCAGTGCTGTACAGGCACTGAGTTCGGCAAAGATATGACTGGCGAGATCGACCGCCGCGTAGGCTACCGAGACCGGGTTTTCGCCGATGGCGGTGTCGGTCCGCACGCGCTTGGCAACCGAAAAGACTCGCGGAAACAGGCGGCCCAGTTCTGAGCCCACGGTGCCACTGTCATTGGCCACTGCAAAAGCTGACTTGAGTTGACCGAAGATCTGCGGTTCGCCGAGCACCATGGAATCAAGGCCCGCTGCCACCTGGATAATATGCTGAAGCGCCTGGGCGTCTTCGAAATGATAGGCGGCATCGCGCAGCTCACCTGCAGACAGATGATGATAATTCGCCATCCACTCAACCACCTCGTGGGCCTTGTCGGCCAGCACAGCGCCCTCGGGCACGATGGCGTACACCTCGGTCCGGTTACAGGTTGACAGGATCACCACCTCGTCCAGCCGGGTGCTGTCGATGGCATCGACTAACGCCTCATTGACCTGCTCCGGCGCAAAGGCAACCCGTTCGCGCACTTCAACAGCGGCGGAGTTATGGTTAATCCCGAGGGCGATCAGGTTCATCGCGCGGCGTTTCCACTCCCAGAGGTAGACGGTTAATTCACCGAAACACGGCAAAGGCCGCGCAAGATAGCACATCCGGTAAAAATTGTTATGGATTTTAACAAGTTACGGAGCAAAAGACATCGAGACCAAGGCCCCATTCAGGGAACCCCGGAGTTCGCCTGCAGTCCATCCTTATAGGTTTCAACGAATGAGTGTGTCATCATTGCCGACGATGTAGCCGGATTTGACTCCCCTGATTGCTTAACATGCGCCGTCTTTACCTGATTGTCATTCTGCCCTTGCTGGCCTGGTCCTGCGCGACCGCGCCAGAGGCGCCTGTCGTGGTCGAGACCGACAGCGAGCCCGAGGCGACAGTAGAGGTCCCCGAGCGCGCTATCCCCGAGGAGAGCCTCTACCCATTGCTGGTCGCCGAGTTTGCCCTGCGCAGGCGGGCTTACGAGGTCGCGCTGGACCAGTACATGGAGCAATCCTCCCTTCTCGAAGACGCGGGAATCAGCGCACATACGACGCACCTCGCCCAGTTCATGCAACGCGAGCCGGAGGCCCTGGAGGCCGTGCAGCAGTGGGTCGCGCTGGAGCCAGACAATATAGAAGCCAACAATACCCTGGCGACACTGCTGGTACGCCGTGGCCGAACGGTGGAGGCCATCCCGCACGTGGCGGTCGTGGCGCGCAGCGGCTCACAAACCAGTTTCCCGATGTTGCTCAATGGCTTCCGCCAACTCACGCCCGAGCAACAGGCCGAGCTGGTCGATGGCATCAACTCGCTGGCCCAGGAGTTCCCGGACGACCCACAGCTCATACTGACCCAGGCGCTGATACATGAGGAGCTGGGACAAAACGAACAGGCCCTGGCAAAACTCGACCAGCTCTTCGCCATCGAACCGTATCAGCAACAAGCCGTTCTCCTGGAAGCCAAGCTACTGGTACAGAACAACCGTAAAGACCCGTTCAAACGCATGCGTAAAGCGCTGGCGGAAAATCCCGGTGACAGTCGACTGAGGCTGCAATACGCGCGCCTGCTTACCCGGGACGATATGGATGAAGCGCGTAAGCAGTTCGAGATTCTGTCTGCGCAGAACCCGGAAGATGCGGACCTGTTATTTTCGTTGGCGTTAATCAATCGCGAAACCGGCGACAACCTGGCCGCCAAGGCTTACCTGCAGCAGATGGTCAAACTGGGCGAACGCGAAGACGAAGCCCATTACTACCTTGGCCGCATTGCCGAGGACGAGGGGGACCTGAAGGGTGCGCTTTACAAGTACAAGCAGGTGTCGGCGGGACGGGATTTTCTGCCGGCCAATAACCGCATCGGGCGCATTCTTATGGACGCCGGGCAGGTCGAGGAAACCCACCAGTACTTCAGCGCCTTGCGAGACCGCGAACCGGAGCAGCGCGAGTCTCTCTATGCCCTGGAAGCAGAGTTGCTCAACAGCAACGATTTACCCGAGGCAGGGCTCGCTATTCTCGATCAGGGGCTGAGCGAATTTCCTGACTCGACCAACCTGCTCTACAGCCGATCGATGCTCGCGGAGCAAATGGGCGACCTGACCACAATGGAAAGCGACCTGCGCACCATACTCGCCAAGGACCCGGACAACGCCACGGCACTGAACGCGCTCGGCTACACCCTGGCCAATCGCACCGACCGTTATGTCGAGGCCCGGGACCTGATCGCCCGGGCACTGGTGCTCCAGCCTGGAGAGCCCGCCATCCTGGACAGCATGGGCTGGGTGCTCTATCGGCAGGGCGAATACGAGGAGGCCCTGGATTACCTGCGACAGGCCTATGACAAATTCCCTGACCCCGAAGTCGCCGCTCACCTCGGCGAAGTGCTCTGGGTCAGTGGCGACGAAGCCGGCGCAATGGAAATCTGGCAGGCTGCCCTGCTCAAGGACCCGGACCACGAAGTCCTCGTAGCCACCATTAAGCGACTGGGCATCACAGCTCTCGATGTTGGTCACTAGGCAGCAGCTCTGCTCTCGCTCTCCCGCGACCCTGGTAGCCCTGCTCTGCACCGCTCTGCTGGTGGGTTGCGCCAGCGAACCCACGATCATTTCGCCAGACCTGCCCTGGGACCAGCGCCGCGCCAGGCTGGCTAACCTGGAGAACTGGAAGATCCACGGCAAGCTCGCTTTGCGTACTCCGGAGCTGGCTGAGTCTGCCACCATGATCTGGGTTCAACAGGGAGAGGTTTCCTTTGTCGACCTGACCGGTCCACTGGGCGTCGCCGCCACCCGCCTTCGCTCCGATGGTGCGGAACTCGAGATTGAGCAGGATGATAATACTGCGGTTTACGACATCTCTTCCCCGGAAGCAGTAGCGGCCAGCACCGGCTGGGACCTGCCACTGAAATCCCTGCCCACCTGGGTACTCGGCATCCCCTACTCGGACGCCGCAGCCGCTGAACTGACGATAGAAAATGACCTGGTGCAAAATTTCACCGAAGACGGCTGGCAGATCCGTTACGAGCGCTATGCCCAATTCGGCTTGTACACACTACCAACCCGCATGACGGTGGAGCGCGATGGTACCCGGGCACTCATCCTGATGTACGATTGGACCGTCTCGCAGTACCGATGAGCCCGACAGTCAGCGTTAAAGCCCCCGCCAAACTCAACCTGTTCCTGCACATCACCGGCCGCCGCCCGGACGGCTACCATACCCTGCAAACCCTGTTCCAGCTGCTGGACTGGGGCGATACCCTCTATTTCACCAGCAATGACTCCGGCAAACTCAGCCTGGAGTGCCCCGAACTCGACATCGACCCCGACGATAACCTGATAGTACGCGCTGCCAGGTCACTGAACCACGCCGGGCGAGGGATGCATATTAGGCTGGACAAACAGATACCCATGGGCGGCGGCCTGGGAGGCGGCAGCTCTGATGCAGCCACCACCTTACTGGCCCTCAACCAGCTATGGCAGCTGGGTCACAGCAACGAGGAGTTGCAGGAAATTGGAGCCCGGCTGGGGGCTGATGTACCGGTATTTGTAGCCGGGCACAGCGCCTGGGCTGAAGGCATTGGTGAGCAATTGACCGCGGTCGATTTACCGCCCCGATGGTACCTGGTGATCTTCCCCCAAACCCCTGTAAACACTGGGGAAATATTTTCCCGGCGGGAATTGACACGGGACAGCCCTGCCATCACAATAGCGGCCTTTTTTGGGGGGCACTCCCGAAACGACTGCCAGACTGTCGTGGCAGATCTCTACCCGGAGATCGCCAAGGCATTGAAATGGTTAGGAAATTTTTCGGAGGCCAGGCTGACCGGCACCGGGGCCAGCGTGTTCGCCAGCTTCGAGACCGAGGCCGAGGCACAGGCCATCCAACACCAGGTTCCGGCCGGGTGGCGCAGTGTAGTCGCGAGGGGCGTGAACCGCTCTCCCGCTCTCGAGCAACTGGATACAAGCAGATAGATTATTGGGGTGTCGCCAAGCGGCAAGGCACCGGGTTTTGATCCCGGCATTCGCAGGTTCGAATCCTGCCACCCCAGCCATACACTGGTGGGTGTCATGCGAAGGCGCGTGACGCCCCCTTTGTATGCAAAATACATCGGATAGCCCAGAAGGTAACGAGTCGTGTCCTCGAAAATGATGGTGTTCACGGGTAATGCCAACCCGGAATTGGCCCACAAAGTGGCCAGCCGACTGTACCTGTCCATCGGCAAGGCTAACGTTGGTAAATTCAGCGATGGTGAGGTTGCCGTTGAACTGAACGAAAACGTTCGCGGTAAAGATGTGTTCGTGCTGCAGTCAACCTGCGCACCGACTAACGACAGCCTGATGGAGCTGATCGTTATGATCGACGCGCTGCGTCGCGCATCGGCAACCCGGATTACCGCGGTTGTTCCGTACTTTGGCTATGCCAGACAGGACCGCAGGGTGCGTTCAGCGCGGGTACCCATCACGGCGAAGGTCGTGGCGGACATGCTCGATGCGGTGGGTGTTGACCGGGTACTGACGGTCGATTTACACGCCGAGCAGATCCAGGGCTTTTTCGCCTGCCCCGTGGATAACGTGTATGGCTCACCGGTGTTGAATGACGACATCGTCGCCTGCAACTACGACAACCTGATGGTGGTATCACCGGATATCGGTGGCGTGGTCAGGGCCAGGGCGATAGCCAAGCAGCTCAATGAAGCTGACCTGGCGATTATCGATAAGCGGCGGCCCCAGGCCAACGAAGCCCAGGTAATGAACCTGATCGGTGAAGTTGACGGCAGAACCTGCCTGCTGGTGGACGACATGGTCGATACCGCCGGCACACTGTGCAAGGCAGCCGACGCTCTGAAGGAGCGCGGCGCTACCAAGGTGGTGGCCTACTGTACCCATGCGGTGCTGTCAGGTCGCGCACTGGACAATATCAGGGGCTCCCAGCTCGATGAACTGGTAGTCACAGACACGATTCCCCTGAGTGACGAGGCGAAAACGGTCGGTAAGATCCGCCAACTCACCATTTCAGACCTGCTGGCGGAATCCATCCGCCGCGTGTCGAACGAGGAATCAATCAGCGCGCTGTTCGATTAAGGACAGCGTTTTTTTGAACCCATTGCCGGGCCGGTCGCAAGCCCTGTAATGCATAATCAAAGGAGTCATGACCATGTCTGACCAATTTGAAATTAACGCCGAGGTGCGTCAGGACATAGGGAAAGGTGCGAGCCGCCGCCTACGTCGTCTGGCCAACAATGTCCCCGCCATTATCTATGGTGGTGGCGAAGACCCACAGCCCCTGACCCTGGTCCGCAAGGACTTCGAGAAGGCGCTGGAGAACGAGGCTTTCTACTCGCACGTACTGACTATCAACGTCGGCAAAAACGCGCAGAAAGCGATTCTCAAGGACCTGCAACGTCATCCCGCCAAGAACAGCGTCATGCATGCTGACTTTCTGCGCGTCGATGACAAGACGGCCGTCAAGGTTACCGTGCCCATCCACTTCCTCAACGAAGACAAGTCTGTCGGCGTCAAGATGGAAGGCGGTATCGTTCAGCACCAGATGACCGAAGTCGAAGTGCAGTGTCTGCCGGGCGACATTCCCGAGTACCTTGAAGTCGATATGCTCGAGGTCACGACCGGCCAGATCGTTCACCTGTCCGACATCACCTTCCCAGAGGGCGTTGTCTCTACTGCACTCTCGCTGGGCGAGGACCACGACCTTGCCGTTGCTTCCATCATCGCACCTCGAGGCACACTTGAGGATGACCTTGCAGCAGAAGGCGATGCAGAGGCCGGTGAAGCCGGAGAAGACGGCGACGATAGCGCTGCTGAAGAAGGCGATAGCGAGGACTAATCCCCTCGCTGTTGGCGGCACCCGCTGTGGCAGCATCCATCAAACTCATTGTTGGATTGGGCAACCCCGGTAGCGAATACCGGGGCACTCGCCACAATGCGGGGGCAGATTTTGTCGAGGCCCTGGCGCGTCATTGTGGGTCATCGCTGCAAGCCGATTCCAAGTTTTTCGGATTGACCGGCAGGGTAGCCCTTGCCGGGCATGACGTTCGCCTGCTGGTGCCTACCACCTTCATGAATCGCTCCGGCAAGGCCGTCGCTGCGATGGCAACCTTCTACAAGGTGGCACCGGAAGAAATCCTGGTGGCCCACGACGAACTCGATATTCCACCGGGTACAGCGCGTTTTAAACAAGGCGGCGGCCACGGCGGTCACAATGGTCTGCGCGATATCGTTCCGGCGCTGGCCAACAACAAGGCTTTTCATCGCCTGCGCATCGGCATCGGACACCCGGGACACGCATCCAGGGTAACCGGCTACGTGTTGGGAAAGCCGTCGCAGGTAGATTGCGCGCGTATCGAGGCCAGTATTGACGAAGCCATCGCGGCACTGCCCCTGCTATTAGACGGCGACGCGACAAAGGCAATGACACAACTACACAGTTTTACCGCGGCCTGAGTCGCGACTTCGACAAAGGATCTACCATGGGATTCAAATGTGGCATCGTGGGCCTGCCCAATGTGGGCAAGTCGACTCTATTTAACGCCCTGACACGGGCCGGTATCGACGCGGAGAATTTTCCTTTCTGCACAATCGAGCCCAATGCCGGCATCGTGCCGATTCCCGACCCCCGTCAGGACAAGATAGCGGCACTGGTTAAGCCAGAGAAAGAGATTGCCACGACCATGGAGTTCGTCGATATCGCCGGGCTGGTGGAAGGGGCCAGCAAGGGCGAAGGGCTCGGTAACCAGTTCCTGGCGAATATCCGGGAAACAGATGCCATCGCCCACGTGGTTCGCTGCTTCGAGGACGACAACGTAATCCACGTCAATAATCGTATTGACCCCAAGGGCGATATCGAAGTCATCAATACCGAGTTAGCGCTGGCGGACCTGGAAAGCTGCGAGAAGCAGCTGCAGAAAGTTACTCGTACGGCCAAGGGTGGGGACAAGGAAGCAGTCGCGATGAAAGCGTTACTGGAAGACAAGCTCCTGCCGCACCTCAACGAGGCGCTACCGGTCAGAGCGCTGACGCTAACCGACAACGAGACAGTACTGGCAAAACAGTTGTTCCTGCTAACCTCGAAGCCCACCATGTACATAGCCAACGTCGATGAAGATGGCTTTGACGACAATCCCCATCTGGACGTGGTGCGGGAGATTGCGGCAGCCGAAAACGCCGTCGTAGTACCCATCTGCAACAAGCTGGAGTCTGAAATCGTCGAGCTCGATGATGAAGAGCGCCTGGAGTTTCTCAATGACCTGGGCATGGATGAGCCCGGACTCGATAAAGTGATTCGCGCCGGCTATGAGTTACTCACGTTGCAAACCTATTTCACGGCCGGACCCAAGGAAGTGCGGGCCTGGACAGTGAAGGTTGGCGCGACCGCACCGGAAGCGGCCGGGGTCATCCATACCGACTTCCAGAAGGGTTTCATTCGCGCTGAAGTTATCAGCTACGATGACTTCATCGAACACAAGGGTGAGCAAGGCGCCAAGGATGCGGGTCGCTGGCGTCTGGAGGGTAAAGACTACATCGTCCAGGACGGTGACGTGATCCATTTTCGGTTTAACGTCTAAATACCCCAGAGACTCGAGACGCCATCTGCCTCATGGCTGACTCATGAGTCAGCGTTCTGCTCTTAGCGCCAGCCTCCCACAGCCTGTATCGGGCCCTGCCGGTCGGCAGCGCTAACCCAGGCAACCACGGCAAACCGCTCTGCCTCATCCGCTAGCGGCGCCTCGGGTAACAGACCCTGCCAATTGCGCTCGCTCGCCGAGAAGATCGAGTGACCCAGCACAACAAAGTCATGGCTCAGTTCCTTACCGGCATTCTCCCCTGCCCTGACCCGCGTTTTCATGCCAAAGCCCAGTATCGCGACATGCAATCGAATCTCAGCGGCATCATCAGTTGACGGCGAAAAGCGCGCCTCGAAGGCGTCACCCCGGGTAATCAACTCCAGTACACCGACCTGGCGTTCACTGACTGGCAACTGCGACGGGTTACGGCGCCATGAACGCCATTCCTGACCAACCGCGAGCACGCCCGGGGTATAGACCCCGTTAACGCTGCCCTCGCGCCTATAGCGCCGTTGTCGTTCGCCGGCTTCGGGGCTCGCGAGACGATCAGGCCAGCCCAGGTAGTCCCAATAGTCGACATGGAAGGCTACGGGAAAGACGCCCTGCCACAGATCGGCCCTGTTTATCAGGCCTGAAAACCAGCGATCGGCTGGTGGGCAGGAGCTACACCCCTCCGAGGTATAGAGCTCGAGTACGGTGGCCTGCTCGGGTGAAGAGCGATAACTTATTTCCGCAATGGTCAGCGGCGAGGCGAGGAAAAGCGCCAGGAATACACTTTTAATGGGCATATTTTTCCGACCGGGGTGCCGGACTAAAGTTCGACGCGGCGCCAAAAAATCCCGTTTGCACGGCTGTTCAGCGCACCTTGACTTGCCTTGGCAAAATCGGAATAATTCGCGCCTCTTCGGGGCTGCAAACCCCCAAGACCGATGTGGCTACGTAGCTCAGCTGGTTAGAGCACAGCATTCATAATGCTGGGGTCGGTGGTTCAAGTCCACCCGTAGCTACCACTTCTCTTAGGTACTTAATCCTTATTATTCATGAGCTTCGCGCAGGTTTTTGATTGCGCAGGATTTGTCGTTTTGTGCTCTATTTCAAATTGAAACCATTCTGAGACTCTATTGAGACCGCCTCTTTCTTACCCTGAGAGAGGGGAATACAGCCACGATCAATCCGCCACTCCCTTTCTGACCACGAGGTAGCCCGCTACTACCAATGACATCACTGTTTGTAGCAATACACCCGCAAAATACATTGTAGTTTTCAGCGATCGACCGCCCAACATGCCCCCTGAGCATTGCAAAGTGCATCTTCAATTTCTACCAAACAATTGCTTGGTAAAGTTTTCTGATGGTGTTATCTTCCGCAGGAGGCTTAGGCTGAAGATCTCTAGGGCACATATAAATATAAACGTCCGACTAGGATGTTCCTGGTCAGTAAGGGAGTTATCACAATGAACTACAAGCACCCGTTTACCGTACCCCGTAAGTCATCATTAATCAGTGCGCTGGTCGTCGCGACATGGGTTCCCGGTGTTTCTGTTTTTGCCCAGTCTGACTCGGGCTATATGGGGCTAGAAGAAGTGGTCGTGACAGCGAGAAAACGCGAAGAATCTGTACAGTCCACGCCAGTCTCAATGGTCGCGTTCAGCGAGACCGCGCTCGAAGCCAGATCCATTAGCAGTTTTAAGCAGGTGGGCGAAATAGCGCCCAATATAGAGATCAATGGCGGTATCCCCAATGGTGGGGGCAGCGCGACACAGATATTTATCCGCGGGGTTGGCCAGGATGATTACTCCTTTCCCAATGAGCCTGGGGTTGGCCTGTATATAGATGGTGTTTACGTGTCCCGCAGTGCTGCCTCCGATTTTGGCTTTATGGATATAGAGCGCATTGAGATTCTGCGTGGCCCGCAGGGCACATTATACGGGCGCAATACCATAGGTGGCGCAGTAAAAATTGTTACCAACAAGCCTACCGGAGAGACCGGCGGAAGAGTCGGGGTAACTGTTGGCGATTACGATCGCATTGACGCCTTCGTCAATTATGAGATGCCTCTGTCGGACACCGTAGCCGGAAAAGTCGCGCTGGCCACGTTCAATAGGGATGGGCTGGGCGAGAACTTCATCGGACAAGACCTCGGTGAAGAGGACGAACTGGATATTCGTTTGGCGTTGCGCTGGCAGCCCAGCGACACGTTGGATGTGCTGTTTTCCGCTGATTATATGACCCAGGAACAGGCTGGACCTGCTGGTTCGATGGTGAGGTTCGATGACCTGGATGAGGGAACAGATGGGCTGATCAATGGAATTTTGGCGCCCCAAACGGCAGAGGAGCTTGGTCTGGAGCCGCCGTATGATGTCTACGGCGACGCTTATGTAAAAACGCTGGACGATTGCGACGATTGTGTTTTTGACTCGGGCGGCACGGTAAAGACTCGCGACGACGCCGATATCTGGGGCATGTCGCTGACGGTGGATAAGGACTATGGCAGCATGCAGCTTAAGTCGATTACCGCCATACGCGATTACGATATTGATATCCGCCGTGATTCGGAGCATACGCCGTTCGATATAGTGCAGGTGGACAATCCGGAGGAGTTCACCCAATACAGTCAGGAATTCCAGTTGATAGGCCAGGCCATGGATGATCGGCTGGACTGGGTAGCCGGCTTTTTTGGTCTTTATGAAGATGGTGAAAGTGAGCTTTACGCGCCGCTGTTGTCGGGTCTTTACGACGCGATCGCTTTTGATCTTACTGCGCTGATTAACACAGATTACGAAGCCTATTCTGTCGCCGCTTATGCAGAAGGTACCTATCACCTGTCTGACAGGCTTGGTATCACCCTGGGTGGGCGGTTGACTCGTGATGACAAGGAATATGTCTATGGCCTGAGTCGGCCTGAATCCGGCGATGTCCCCCTTCCACCAGAGACCCTGGAAGAGGACTGGACAGAGTTTTTACCCAAACTGGGTGTAGAGTTTCAGCAGACAGACGACTTACTCTGGTACGGTAACGCGTCCCGAGGCTATAAGGCCGGTGGTTATAACTCTCGTGCATTGTCGGGGATTGCGCCTAAAGCCTACGACCCCGAATACATCAATTCGTTCGAGGCGGGCGTCAAGTCTACGCTGCTGAACAATACACTGATTCTCAATGGCGCCATCTTCTATAACGACTATCAGGACATTCAACTGTTGGCGGTGTTGGACCTCGGTGGCGGTAATGTTGAAACGGTTATTGAGAATGCCGGCGAAGCGACCATCATAGGGGGTGAGCTGGAATTTCAGTGGGCTCCTACGGCGCAATTCAACATGTCAGGCGGCGTCGGTTTTCTGGATGCCGAGTATGACGATATTGGCGAATCGGCGTCGAGCGCTGGTATCAGCGAGGACAATGAGTTAATCAATGCCCCCGAGTTAAGCGCCAACTTGTCTGCCGAGTACATTTTTAATGTAGGCCAGGGCGATCTGACAATGCGCGCTGACATGATTTACCGCGACGAACAATATCGTGATGCGGTTAATACCCCGGAGTTGATGGCAGAAAGTTATACCATATGGAATGGTCGCCTGACCTACACGCCACCGTCACAGCAGTGGGAAGTGGCGGCCTTCGTGACCAATATCACCGATGAGTTGTATGTGACGAATGGTGTTGAGGTGCTGGGTTTGGGTTATGTAGAGGCCTATTACAACCGCCCTAGAGAGTGGGGTCTGGCGTTTTCGATGAACTTTGGGGATTAGGTCATTGCGATAGAGGCGGCGTCTGTTGGGTTGCTGTCAGTCGCTCGCCTTCGGATCCAACTGGTAGCGAAAAACGTTGATCATCTCTTTCGCTATTGTTGTCGGTGAGTTCCTTCCTGGATGGTACCAAGTCGGTGTCCAGTTCAAGCTGCCCAGCACCGCAAGCCTGAAATAACGACGGTCGATGTTAGCTGGCAGGGGTAGTGCTTTTACCAGGTTGGCAAAAAGCTTCTCGTATGAATCCCGCTGGGCGATAAGCTCAGACCGCAGGGGTTCATCGAATGCTCGTGTAAATTGTGGTGTAACAACCTGGCTGAATGGACTTTCACTGAGTAGTATTTCCAGGTGCGCGATACAGGCGGATGTGAACCGATCCCAGGGCTCGTCTGATGACTTTTCAATTGCGGCTTTCACTGCTGTCGTCACCTGCTCCACGCCTTTGGAGTGAACGGCTATGAGCATCGCTTCCTTGGAAGGAAAGTGATAATACAGCGAGCCTGACAGGATACCGACTTCGGCTGCGATATCGCGTATAGAGGTACCCTCATAACCTTTACTGGCAAACAAGCGGGCTGCTGCTTCCAGTACCTTGTTGCGACGGTTGTCGCCGCGAGCGGGTTTGGGTTTTGCCCTCGGGGGAGACATCGACAGGCCTTCTACGGTGTTTGGTAGAAGTATATCAGTCCTGGTAGTACTGCTTGAAGAAATCAATGGTTAGTACATCGATGACGTTGTCATCGCCGTCCAGGATTTCCAGCATCTCGGGGCCGGTTCCCTGAAAGCTCGCGTAAACAATCATGCCCTGCTCCGAGGCATAGGGCGTGTGCGCACTGCCGGGCGGCTCATAGGAATAGGTGCCTGGGAAATGCATTTCTTCTCCCTCGCGGTAGCCCCACAGTCCATCGAGCGTATAGGCGACAGCCGTACAGCAGTGGTTGTGCTTGGCGAATTCGGCATGGGGATCTTGCTTGAACAGAAAATCGACGCGATTGCGTTTCTCGTCTATCACCAGCACCTTAAGGTAGTTGCCTGGCTGACCCTCCACTACACGCCAATCCATCAGGTTGCTGTTTACGTTTTCGATCTCTCCGTAAAGAGTGCGGCTCGTCGTTTCGAGAACATTGCTTGACTGCATTGGAGGCACCTTATAATTCTAGCAAACGCTTGGTGGGTTAAATTATATACTGCTATTATCAATAAAACACGCGGGTAGAAAGCAATGCAAAAAAATCTATTGGCCGTCCTTTGCGTCATTGGCCTGACCTGGGCTGGCGGACTATCCGCCGGGGTTACCAGGGAGGTTGCAGCGCCCGTTGTGGTTTTCGACCAAAACGGTAAGCCCGTACCTGGTGCTATGCTCAGCTGGCTTGACGACAATGGTCTGGAGCACACGCGATTCACCGATACCCGGGGGGCCGGGTCTTTTCCGCTGCAAGCTAGTCGCTGGCGGGTGCGCGCAGCGGGGTATCGTGAGGCTGCCATTGGAAAGCCGACTGACGGGTCCGCGGCGAGCGTGACACTGGAGCTCGACGGTGAGTTTTTGTCGAGCCTGCCCAGCAGTCAGTGGATGGCACTGCTGCCGGAGGGGGAGCTAAAGCGTGAGTTTATCCTCAATTGCCTGACCTGCCATGAAATCACTCAGGCGCGCATTATGGTCGACAGTAAACCACGTGATGCGACGTATTGGCATGCGGCGATAGCCATGATGCGGGCATTAGATGCGTTCGAGGTTATTCCCCCTGACTTTGACGATAAAGCGGTAGCAAGCTGGCTGGCGAAACACCTTGATCAGCCGTCTATCGATGGCCTTAGCCCGGCCGATCTGCCCGCGCCTTCTGCCGTCAGCGGCTTGACCATCACTGAGTTTCCGCTTCCCCATGGGGACTCATTACCCCACGACCTGGTGGTAGGGCCGGACGGACGTATCTGGATCACCGCTTTTTTCTATGACCAGATTTGGGCTATGGATCCAAACAATGGTGCCATCCAAGTCTACCCGATAGACGACGATGACACGGTCAATGCACAACCGCGCGCGCTCAAGTTTGATCACAAGGGCTTTTTGTGGATTGTAAATGGCGGTACGAGCAAGGTGGTGCGTCTGGACACGCAAGCGGGCACCTACCAGGATTTCGACGTGCAGATGTACGCCCACAGTCTCGACCTCGACCCCGAGGGCAACGTTTGGGTGAATGACTACTTTGCCCGCAAGGAGCGTGTGGCCAAAGTAGATGCCGGCACAGGCGAGGTCACCATCTTGCCAATACCGGCGGCAAATCGACCGCCGTCGGAAGGCGTGCCGCTGCCCTACGGTTTGCAGGTAGACCGCCAGGGCCGCTTATACAGTACCCAACTGGCAGCTAACACATTGGCCATTTACAACACGAGGACTGGTGCAAAGCAACTTCTGGAAATGCCGGCGCAAAACAGTGGGCCGAGGCGACCAGGGCTTGGCCCAGATGGTAGGCTCTGGATACCGGAGTTTAACACGGGCTTCCTGACAGCCTTCGATCCGGCCACTGGAGAGTTCGAGCGCATCGACCTGGGGCTGTCCACGCTGGGTGCATACGACGTCGAGGTTGACCAAAAGACAGGCGATGTCTGGATTTCAGGTTCACTGGACTCCAGCATGTTGCGCTATAGCCCGGACTCAGACGCATTGGCTAGAATTCCGTTGCCGACAGAGCCAGCCTATACTCGCCATATTGCGATCGACCCTCAAACAAGTGATGTGTGGATCGCTTATGCGTCCTTGCCGGCGGCCAAGCCGAAAGTCGTGCGATTACGTTTCGGCGCAGACAACTAGTTGGCCTCGAGGATAATCACCGAGCAGGCGGCTTCATCGAAACCCATGACGCCGCCGCCGTTTTCTGCCAGCGCATAACGCGGGCTGGCAACCTGGCGCTCACCGGCTTCACCCCTGAGTTGTTCCGTAAGTTCGGCAATCATCGATAGCCCTGTTGCGCCCACCGGGTGGCCTTTGGAAACGAGTCCTCCCGAGGTGTTAATGGGCAGTTGACCGCCGGGGCCGGTTGCGCCACTACTAACGAACGCCCCTCCCTCGCCCTCGTTACAAAATTCCAGCATCTCGGCCTGATAAATTTCGCAAAAAGAGGTCGCGTCGTGCACTTCGGCCACGTCGATGTCCGTGGGTTTTATGCCGGCCTGCGCGTACGCCTTCCTGGCTGCAAATCGGCTCAGGCCCGGTTCTTCCAGGCTACGATATTTGCCGCCAGACAAGGTGGTGGCGGCGACCCGTACCGCTCTGGCCTGCACCGGCTCGGGTAAGCGCTTGAGAAAATCTTCAGAGACCAATAGAGCCGCCGCTGCACCGTCACCGACGGGTGCGCACATCGCACGGGTTAACGGCGCCGTTACCGGTCGATCGGCCAGAACCTCCTGGGCAGTCATTTTGAAACGGTACTGGGCGCGCGGATTCAGGGCCCCATAGCAGTGATTTTTGGCGGCGGCTATCGCGATCTGTTCAGCGGTCGTACCGTAGCGCTTCATATGATAGCTGGCCTGCATAGCGTAGGTGTCCATGAAGATGGTGCGATCGGGGGCCGGCTCAAATGCCTTGCCGGCCTCGGCACCGGCGTTGCGATAGTACTCTTCCCATTCTTGCGGGTCGTACTGATCGATGCCACCACAATACAGCTGGGTAGTTTTTTCCGGGTTATCCGGGAAGTAGGTCTTCTCGACACCGAGCGCCAAACTGACCTCAGCTGCTCCGGACACGATGTCTTTCCACGCGCCATTTAAGGCCATGGAAGCTGTGGCACAGCCGCCTTCCACATTGGTAACGGGCACTCGCTCCGGAAACAAGCCTTCGCGAACCAACGGAGTGAGCGCGACCTGCCCACGAATACTGCCCTGCTTGTCGGTCCACATGCCGCAATTACCAAACCAGCACGACTCAATGTCACTGGCGCTTATGGCGGCTGCGTCTTGCAGAACCTGCAGGTAAGCCTCGCGAGTAAGATCCTTGATGCTGTCCTGGGGGCGTTTGCCAAAGCGAGTGCTGATTGCGCCCACAACATAGACGCCGCTCATGACGTGCTCCAATAGGGCTCACGCAACTGGCGTTTGATCACCTTGCCGAGCGCGTTGCGCGGAAAATCATCACGCAACTCAACGGCGTGTAAGCGTTGTGTTTTCGCCAGCCGCGTATTTGACCAGTCACAGATTGCGTCGAGGTCGGGTGTAGCGCCGGGCGCGGCGATGATCAGTGCCAGGGGTGTCTCTCCCCACTTCTCATGAGGAATACCGATAACGGTGACCTCGGAGACATCGGGATGTTGGCCCACCACAGTTTCAATATCCTTGGGGAAAATATTAAACCCCCCGGACAGAATCATGTCTTTTTTTCGGTCCAGGATATAGAGAAAGCCGTCTTCGTCGACCTTGCCAATATCACCACTTCGAAGAAATGTTCTGTTGCGTTCATCACGCCAGATGGCGGCGGCGGTGATCTCGGGTTTATTGTGGTATTCCCGCATCAGGCCACCGCCGTAGCCGACAATCTCTCCCGCTTCGCCGGGCGGCACCTCATTATCGTTTTCATCGATGATGCGCAGGTCGAAGCCAACCACGGGGGTGCCCACGGAGCCCTGGCGGTCCATTTGCTCGGGCCGACAGATGGTGGCAAAGCCCTCGGAAAAGCCATAGAGCTCAAACAATCCCGGTGATATGCGTTGGATAATGGCGTCCCTGGTATCGGGTCGCAGAGGCGAGCCGGCAGATAAAATCTGCTTTAAGGAAGAAAGGTCATGGTCGTCAAGGGCTGGACATTCCAGCGTGGCCACAAACTGTGTGGGTACCATGAAGGAGTGCGTCACCCGCTCACGCTCTACGATACTGAGCCATTCTTGCGTGCTGAACTTCTCCATCACAATAATAGTGGCACCGACAAACATCGGCGGCAGCAACATGAACCAGGTGCCGTTGGAATACAGAGAGGTAGTGGCCAACGCAATCGATGACGGAGTGAAGCGCAGCTCCAGCGCGTTGGAATAAGACCAGTGCTGCCGCGCGCGATGTGTTTGCACGATACCCTTTGGGTCGCCGGTCGTGCCCGAGGAATAGATGATATTAAACTCGTCGCCCAGGTCGTACCTGACCGGCGGTTCGTGATCGGGGGAGTCACCCAGCCACTGACCGTAATCCTGCCAACCCTCGGCGACAAAGCCGCGGCCTATCTTGCCGTCATTGCGCAGCGAGTCGACCTCGGCGGTGGCAGCCTGGGCCAACTCACTGACATCTGCGCCAGCAAATAGCACCTGGGCACCCGAATCCGCCAGCAGGGTTGCCACCTGTTGCTCGGTTAGCAGTGTGCTGATCGGCACCACACAGGCTCCCGCCTTGGTAATGCCGAAGAGAATCTTGAACATCTCAGCGGAGTTGCTCATCAGGATCGCGACCTTGTCACCCGTGCCGATACCCCTCTCCAACAGCGCGTTGGCAACACAATTCATTGCGCTATTCAGCGCTTTCCAGGTCAGCCTGTCTTCTCCGCAGACCAGGGCGAGATGATTACCACGGAAGCGGGCATGGCTTGCCCATATCTCGGGTAGATATACCTGCGTGTCGTCCAATTGCGCCATCATTGCCCCCAAAAACAACCAAATGTTCGCTTGGTTAAGCATTTATCGCATGGTAGCATAATTATCCTTCTGACCGGGTGAAGTGAGAGAGTTCTGCATGCCAATGGATAAAACACCTGTGCATGAAACGACGCCCGTTTACGATCCGCGGGATCCTGCCACCATCAATGATCCCATCCCACATTTGCGCCGCTTACAGCAAACCGAGCCAGTGTACTGGTCGGATGTTTTGCGTGGCTGGGTCATTACCCGCTATGAGGATGTGAAACGAGTATTGCGCAATGATGATTTCTCAGCCGATCGAATATCCCCATTTTTTGACGCAATGCCCCCCGAAAAGCAGCAGCCTATCAAGGAGCTTATACGCTACCTGAACACTTGGGTAGCCTTCAAGGATCCACCTGAACATACCCGCCTGCGCCAACTGATGAGAACGGTTTTTACACCTGCAGCCGTGGCAGAAATGTCGGGATTTATCGAGTCTGCTGTGGATCACTTACTGACCGAGCTTGAGGGCAAAAAGCAGATTGATTTTATCGAGGAATTTGCCTATCCGCTGCCTGCGATGGTGATTCTGGAGATGCTGGGTCTGCCACAGTCAGATATGGACCTGTTAAAGGACTGGTCTAACAAGATGCAGTTGTTTATTGGCAGCGCCACCACATCGCCCCACAAGTACGCATTGGCGGAAGAGGGTGCGATTCAGATGGCGGCGTATTTCAGGGAAGTGATTCGCGATCGCGAGCAACATCCCGGCAGCGATATGATTACCAAGCTGCTGGCCATCCGCGACTCCGACGACACGCTCACCGAAGACGAAGTGATTGGCACCTCTATGCTGTTTCTGTTCGGCGGTCACGAGACCACCACCAACCTGATTGGCAACGGAACCAGGGCATTGCTTCTTCACCCCGATCAAATGGCGCTATTGCGAAACAGGCCGGAGCTTATCGACAGTGCAGTGGAGGAGATGCTTCGCTATGACGGGCCGACCGGAGCTTCTGTGCGCATCGTCAAGGAATCTCATCAGTTTCACGACAAATGGCTGGAGAGCGGGCAACGCGTGTTCGTGATGATTAACGCTGCCAATCATGATCTGGAGGCGTTTGAGGCGCCTGATACATTCGACATCACCCGCGAGCCCAACCATCACCTGACCTTCAATTATGGTGCGCACTTCTGCATGGGCGCACCACTGGCGCGGCTCGAGGGTAAGATTGCCATGGCCCGGTTGATCGAGCACTTTCCAAACCTGGCCTTATGCGACGACGAGTGTGAGTACATGGATACAATGGTGATGCGTGGGGTCCGCAACATGTTGGTTGAGTTGGTCTAGATGGATAGCCGCACAACTGACCTAACCCCCTAGACCGACCCCAGCTAATGAGAGAGGCTTTCACAGGCGACAAGCTGGGAGTCTCCTGGCAAATCAAGCCTTTGTTAATTCACACTTTGCTGGTGCAGGGGCTCGTCACGCTTGCCCCTCAATAATTGTCCTGGCAAAGCACCCGTAGGCAGATTGTTTTCGAAGATTACTTCGCCGGCTTTGATGGTGGCGCAAATGCCATCGGCATGTTGTAAAAAGCGCTTGCCACCGCCGGGCAGGTCATACTCCACGTGAGGGGTATGCAGCGCCAAGGCCTCAAAATCGAGAATATTGATATCGGCTTTATAACCCTCTGCCAGCAAGCCCCGATCCAGCAGGGAATACAGCTCTGCCGGTTGCCTGCATAACATGTGGATCGCATCGGCCAATGCAATATCCCCGCTGTCTTTAACCCACTTGGTCAACAGATAGATATTCGCGCTGGTATCGCAGATGGAGCCGACATGTGCGCCGCCATCACCGAGCGCAGACACAGTATGCGAATGCTTCAACAGCGTGGGTATGTTTTCGGTAAAGTTTACCGCCGGGATATATACCAGGTTATTGCCCTCGTTACCGAGGAAATAGTCATATAACCACTCCTGGGGATCACGCCCTTCACGCTCGGCGCAGGCGGCAACTGAATTGCTCCGCTCAGGTAAATAGTTAATCGGGTCCTCCAGCGGATACATATTGCGAAAGCGCTGATTGAAAATTTCTACAAAGACATGCGGATTGACGTTTTCCTCGGCGAGTATCTTCGCTTTGATGACTGGGTCCGCAAGCTTCTCCTTGCGCTCATCCCAGGGAAGTTCGCTCAGTGCAGCAAAGCTCGGGCGACGGTAGAAGCTGTGCATTGAACCCGGGAACCCCATCAGGATGCCGATGGGTCTAGACAAGACCTGGCCGCGTATATCCAGGCCTCGTGCTTGCGCATCCTCCAATCGCTGCAGTTGTTGTCGCCACTGACCGGGCTGCCCCGCTGCACTCTCACCATCCAGTGCACCGCCGACATCAACAAGGGTAAAGGTACCTTTGGCACCGGTTTTCTCGCTGGTCGCCGTAAGAATACTGAATTCATCATCGGCATCGTCCCAGTCTGATATGAACTGGAATACACTGCCTTTTTCACCCGACAGCGACTCGCCGATTTGCTTCAGTTCCTGTGTGGCGGCCTGGTAGGTTGGAATGAAGTCACCGGTGGCACTGCGGTGCACCAGCGTACGGGAGGTCGAAAAACCGACTGCCCCCGCTTCTATTCCTTCCTTGACCAGCGCCTGCATTTTTTGCACATCCTCTTGCGTGGCGGTTTCTCGGTTCAGGGCGCGCTCGCCCATCACGTAGACACGCAGCGGTGCGTGGGGAAACAGCACAGCGACATCGATGTCCTTTTGTCGTTCATCCAGCGCATCCAGGTATTGCGGAAAGCTTTCCCAGTTCCACGGGAGCCCCGCGTCCATGATAGATCCGGGGATTTCCTCCACGCCTTCCATCAGCTTGATAAGCACTTCGTGGTCCTGCTCGCGACAGGGCGCAAAGCCAACCCCGCAGTTGCCCATGACCACCGTGGTGGTGCCCAGGTTTGACGAGGGTTTAAGGTGTACGTCCCAGGTTGCCTGGCCATCGTAATGGGTGTGGACGTCGACGAAGCCCGGTGTCACGATCTTGCCCTGGGCATCGAATACCCGATCGGCAGTCCCCTCGATAGCCTCGGCGATGCGAGCGATCACGCCATCTTTAACGGCCAGGTCGAGCCCCAGAGGTCCGTTACCAGCACCGTCGTATAACTGGCCATTCCTGATGATTAAGTCGTAGTGCATGTCTCCGTGTCCTGCGCATCACTTTCAGTAATGAGAGCTTAGCGCATACAGCCCAAGTGTGCGCTTAGCCAACACCTGTCAGCTCTAGCGTTCCGATAACAGCCCATTGCCGTGCGCTCACCGTCTCACCGATAGCCTTCGTCGCAGCGCAGCTTGGTCTGCAGATGCGCTGCAGGTTGATCTGATTACCTGTTTGGGTGCGTAATGCCTGTATTAACCTGAACAAACGCCAAACAGAGGTGACACGATGTCGCTCGCCAACGAGAAAGTGGTACTGAAGCAAGCCCCCGCCGGAATTCCCACCCGGGATGATTTCGCCATCGTCAGTGAGACAGTCGGCCAACCCGCTGAGGGCGAGATCCTGATCGAGGTCGAACACCTGGGTATCGATGCATTTATCACGACCACCCTCAATCACGACGGTCATCACGGCCGGAGCGAGGTCAACGCGCCGGTCATGGCACTGGGTACCGGGCGAGTCATTGAGAGCCGCAGCGAACAATTTTCACCGGGCGACCGCGTCTTCGGTGGGATGGGCGCGCAGCGCTATAAAGTTACCCCGGTTGAGGGCTATCGCAAGCTGGATGACTCCAAACTCCCGGCGCGCACCTACCTTGGCTTACTGGGTATTACGACCGGGCTTACCGCCTACGCCGGCATGATCCTGGTCGGTAAGGTAAAAGAAGGCGATACCGTGGCGGTATCCGCCGCGGCAGGCGCGGTGGGCACCATTGCCTGCCAGCTGGCCAAGCTGAAGGGGGCACGTGTTATTGGCATCGCGGGTGGTCCGGAAAAATGCGCTTTCCTGGAAGAACTCCATTGTGATGCGACCATCGATTACAAGAGCAGCAACGTTGCCGAGCAGATCGGCTTCCTGGCGCCCGATGGCCTCGATTTGTTTTTCGACAACGTGGGCGGCAGCATTCTCGATGCGGCGCTTGATAATCTCGCCATGGGAGCGCGCGTTGTCATCTGTGGTGCCATCTCCCAATACGCCGATCTGGCCGCAGTGAAGGGACCGGCGCTTTACCTGCGTCTGGCGGAGCGCAACGCCAGCATGCATGGCTTCACGGTAGACCACTACCAGGCACACTTCCCGGACATGGAAGCCAACCTGACCCAGTGGGCCAGTGAAGGCAAAATCCATATGCCGGAGCACATCGAGACAGGCCTGGAACGCTTTCCCGAGGCTCTGAATATGCTCTTCAAAGGCGGTCACCGCGGCAAACTGCTGCTTACGCCCTGATGCTGTAGAGCACCCCATTTCAATCAATGTAATCAAACGGTTACGAGTAGATATCACCTTACTCACTGCAGGGATGGCTGTGGCCGCCTCCCTCTGTGCAACCACCTCCTGCAGCCCCAATTCTCGACTCCCTACCCCGGGGTGCCCGCCAATGGCCAGGTCGGGCTACGTTAATGGCTCACATTCCTATCGCAGGTAAGAAAAATTAGCCTCTCATGCAGCTAGCCTGATGACTGGGCCACAAAAAAGTCGTCCAAAATCATTCTCTTAACGTAACAAGCACTCTGAAAAGTTGTTTGCGGGGCCATTGAACCCCTCGCTGCATTCGAATTCACGTAAATTTTTTACTATCGGGTAAGCAGGCATGTCCAAAAACGTCACTTCCGCTCTTATTGTCGCGGCAATCCTCGTGCTCTGGCTGGGGTCCGGTGCCTTTATCAGCGATACCCAGGCCACGCAGCAAACCACGCTCGACGTTGAGGCCGATGACCGTATTGAGACTGCCAGTGATGGCCTGAGCAAGGTTCGCGTGACTATTCACAGGGCCCAGCCACGCACCCGCACAGTAGTCCTGAGGGGCCAGACTGAAACCAAGCGCACAGTCGAGGTTACCGCAGAAATAGCCGGCCAGGTCGTCGCGCGGCCGGTTGAGCGAGGTATGCAGGTCTCCAAGGGACAGCTGCTGTGCGAAATTGCGGTGGATGACCGGAAAGTTGCGGTAGCCGAGGCCCGTGCCGGGTTCGAGCAGGCCAGAATTGAACACGCTGGCAGCTTGAAGCTGGCTGACGAAGGGCTGTTGTCAGAAGTGGCCATCGCGGCCTCGGAAGCACGTCAGGAATCTGCCCGGGCCCACCTGCACCGGCAGGAGCTCAACCTTGAGCGCACACGCATTACCGCGCCGTTCGACGGCGTGATCGAAAAGTTACACATGAATGCGGGTGACTACGCCATGCCCGGCAGCTCTTGCGCGACCCTGATCGACCTCGACCCCATGCTGGTTGTCGCTCACGTTACCGAGGAAGAAGTGGAAAACCTGCAACCGGGCAGCACGGTTTCAGGTCGTGTCCGCATGGGCAGGGAAATCGAAGGCCAGCTGTCCTTTATCGGCAAGCAAAGCGACCCCGTGACACGAACCTACCCCGTGGAGATAACCGTCGCCAACAGCGATTACAGCCTGCGCTCCGGACTGACCGTCAACCTGCGCGTCGGACTGGATGAAGTTTTGGCGCACCGCGTCTCCCCTTCCCTGCTGACCTTGAGCGACGAGGGTGACATGGGCATTCGCGTGCTGGACGACGCCAACCGCGTTGTCTTCAACGCCGTAGAGATCGTTGAAGACGGACAGCAGGGGCTCTGGATCACCGGGCTCCCAGACACCGTGAATCTCATCACCGTCGGCCAGGAATATGTCTCCGTCGGCGAGCGGGTTGAACCGGTCTACATGGAATTGGCAAGCGACCAGATCGCAGCGCGATGACCTTGATAGAGACCGCCATCGGTCGAACACGCACCACCCTGTCGCTGCTCGCCGTCATGGTGCTGGCAGGCATCATGGCGCGTGCGGCTCTGCCCATCGCCAATGACCCCCACGTTGACCTGCCCCTTTTCTATGTCGGGGTTATCCATGAGGGCATCTCACCCGAGGACGCTGAGCGCTTGCTGGTGCAGCCCATGGAAATTGAGTTGCGCAAGCTGGAAGGCGTCGTCGAGCTGAAGTCCACTGCGGCGGAAGGCATGGCGTCATTCTTCATCGAGTTTGACGTCACACAGGACCTGGATAAGGCGCTAAGCGACGTCCGAGAAGCCGTGGACTCCGCACGGGCCGAAATTCCGACAACCGCAGAAGAACCGTTCGTCAACGAACTCAACGCTGACGACTTCCCCATGCTGCAAGTCAACTTCATTGGCGAGAATGCCAACGAGCGAGAGATTTACCAGGCAGCGCTTGCGCTCAAGGAGCAGATTGAAACGGTTCCCGCGGTGCTCAGCGCCGATCTGCAGGGCCACCGCGAAGAGGTTCTGGAAGTCATCATCGACCCCGATGCTCTGAACGCCTACCAGATCTCCGCCGAGGAATTGATCGCCATTCTGCAGCGTAATAATCGGCTGATACCCGCCGGCACCATGGACCTGGACAACGGACGCTTCGCCGTCAAGGTCCCCGCAGTGGTCGAACGTGCAGATGACGTATTGGAGCTGCCATTGCGCAGTTCGCTGGACAGCGTCGTCACCCTGCAAGACGTGGCAACCGTGCGCAGAACCTTCAAGGATCGAGCCAGCTTCGCGCGCTACAACGGCCAGGCAACCATCTCCATCAGCGTGAAGAAACGTTCAGATGCGAACGTGATCGATACAGTAGAAGACGTCCTCAAGATCGTAGAACAAGCGCGCTCCAGCACGCCCAGCGGCATACAAATGATCGTGTCACAAAACCAGGCGGAGTTCGCTTCCGTGCAGGTACGTGAGCTGGAAGGCAATATTCTCACCGCACTGGCGCTGGTGATGGTGCTCGTCGTCGCTGCAATGGGTTTCCGAAGTGGCCTGGTGGTTGGCCTGGGCATACCCTTCTCGCTGCTCTTTTCGGTAACCATCATCTATCTGCTTGGCTACACCTTCAATTTCATGGTGATGTTTGGAATGCTGCTGGGACTGGGCATGCTCATTGATGGCGGCATCGTAGTGACCGAGTATGCCAACCGCTTAATGGGTGAAGGCATGAATCATAAGCGGGCCTACGCGGAATCGGTCAAGCGGATGTTCTGGCCGGTAACCGCGTCCACAGCCACGACCCTGGCAGCCTTTCTTCCGATGCTATTCTGGCCTGGCGTCTCCGGGCAATTCATGGGCTATCTACCCGTCACGGTCTTTACGGTATTGATAGGCTCTTTGCTTTACGCGCTGCTTTTCGGCCCCGTACTGGGCACGCTTTTTGGTAAGCCATCCATGCACAGTGCCGAAGTCGCCCGTGCACAGCAGGTACTGGAGACTGGCGATCCCACCGAGTTATCCTCGCTGACCGGACGTTTTGCGCGCTTCATGACGATGGTGTGCCACCGCCCGCTTCTGACCTTGGGAATTATATTCAGCCTGCTGTACTCCGTGTTCTGGGCTTACGGCAAATACGGCGTTGGTACGATTTTCTTCTCCGATGCAGATCCACAGTTTATCCAGGTCTCCGTGCTGGGCCGCGGTAATTTTTCGGCCAATGAAGTAAAGGACCTGGTACTGGAAGTCGAGTCGGAAGTACTCCAGATACCGGGTATTCGCTTCGTTAACACCCAGACCTTACTACCCGGTACCAGCGATGGCGGCTTTATGGGCACCAGCTCAGATCGTATCGGTTCCATATTCATCGAGCTGGTGGCCGAGTCACAGCGAGAAATCGGTGGTAACGCGGTGATCCGGGAGATTCGCGACCGCACTGAGGGACTGGCCGGCATCAAGGTCGAGGTTCAGCCGCTGGAAAAGGGCCCACCGGTCGGCAAGCCTATCCAGATCGAATTCACAGCACGGGACCGATCGCTACTGGAACCGGCGATGGCGCGGGTACGCGCGCACCTGGATACCCTGCCCGAGCTTGTCGATATCGATGACTCGGCAGCACTGCCATCGATTGAATGGCGCATTGAGGTCGACCGGCGGCAGGCCGCACTTTACGGTGCAGACGTATCCTCCGCCGGGTTGGCAGTACAGCTCGTCACCAATGGCGTGAAAGTGGGTGAGTATCGACCCGACGATGCAGAGGACTCGGTGGATATCAGGGTGCGCTATCCCCGAGAAGACCGCGGTATCACCGCCATGGACGAGCTGCGCATTAGCACCAACCAGGGCATGGTGCCATTGAGCAACTTTGTCACCATGCAGCCTGCACCCGGCGTTGACTCATTCAAGCGCGTGGACGGGTTACCTGTGGAGCTGATTCGGGCCAATGTACGTGAAGGGGTGATGGCAGATCGCATGGTTCAGGATATCGACACCTGGATCCAGGACCAACCATTCGATTCCGCGCTGACTATCCGTTTTCGGGGTGCCAACGAGGAACAAGCAGATTCAATGGCCTTCGTTTCCGCCGCCTTTACACTTGCCCTGGCTTTGATGTTTATCCTGCTGGTAACCCAGTTCAATAATTTCTATCAAAGCACGCTGATCCTGCTGGCAGTCATCATGTCGACCGCCGGTGTCCTGCTTGGCCTGTTGATACTGGGTAATCCCTTCAGCGCCCTGCTCACCGGGGTTGGTGTGGTCGCCCTGGCTGGCATCGTTGTGAATAACAACATCATTCTGATCGACACGTTCAATCACGTTAGACGCCAACATCCTGAGCTGGACGTCCGTGCGGTGATCGTCCGGGCTACCGCTCAGCGACTTCGCCCTGTTCTGCTGACAACCGTCACCACGGTTTTCGGGCTGATGCCTTTGGCGGCAGGCTACTCCGTGGACCTGACAGCCAGAACCATCACGGCAGAAGGCGAAATGGCGATGTTCTGGGCACCGCTTTCACAGGCTATCGTTTTTGGATTAACTTTTGCCACCCTGCTGACGCTCATTGCTACACCAGCTATGCTGGCGCTGCCACACACGCTAAAAAACGTGCTGCAGACCATCAAGCACCGAATGCCCCTGCCGAGAAGCAGGCGCGGGCCAGGCAGTCCCCGGTCAATCCTGGAGCGCTAACGCGCCAAATTTCTCCGCCAGGGGGCAGGCTCATCTAGACCAGCCCTGCCGGCACCCGAACCTTCAATGACAGTAACTGCTGCGCCAGTGACTTGCCCTGGCAATCAGTTCGCACCGAGCCAGTGCCGCCGCCACCAAGTGCCTCGGTCATAAAGAAATTGAATGCGTTGAAGCCCGGTAGTTCAAAGCGTTCCACCTCGCCCTCGACCAGGTGTGCGAAGTAGTCTTCCACCACCTGTGCAGTGACCTGCTCATACAGATAGGGAAGGTACTCGGGCTGACGTGCGATAAGACCGATATTGGCGTTATTGCCTTTGTCCCCGCTGCGCGCAAAGGCGAGCTTCTCAAGGTCAACCTCAATCTCGTTAGTAGCGGACTCTGCTGGTGCGACATCCATACGCACTTTCGCGACCGGCTCACTGACCGCAGTCGTATACGATTTTTCCAGGATCCTCTCGGCACCGACCTGCACCGTCACCGGCACCAAGGACTTTTCTATCAGCGTAGAATGCACCCGCATCAGGCCACCGGGCCGCGTTCTGCCGCCTCCCAAACCGTAAAAGCCGGGCACACCCGAGGTGCCGAGATAAACCATCTCGTTGGCAGCAAACTGCAGGGCTGCGGGGTCATCATGGTGCAGCCCGAACTTCGCCACCACTTCACGCGTTGACCGTGCCGCTTCGCTCGCGTGGGGTCCGTAAGTATGTTCAGCACCAAAATACTCCAGGTCCACCTCCCTGAAGTCAGGCAAACCCTGCTCTTCGTAATACTTGCGTACCCTTCTTATCCAGGCTTCAAGCGCCGTGCGGGCTTTTTCTAAAGCCCGGGGGCCGCCAATCATGATGCAACCCTTGACCTGGAAGCCGTCCCGCCAGGTGGCACACACCTTGTACTTATTACCCGGCGCCCTGCCCAGCGCGCCGCTCACCCGCACCCGGTTAGGGGCAATCTGCTCCAGGGTTACGCTGCTGAAATCGCAGGCTACATCCGGTAAGAGGTAGTTTGCCGGATCGCCTATTTCATACAGCACCTGTTCGCCGACACTACCCACCGTGGCGAGGCCGCCAGTGCCTTCTGGAATACCAATAACAAAGCTGCCATCAGCTGATACCTCGGCCACCGGATAACTGATATCCGCAAAATCCGGTACTGTTTGCCAGTCCGTATAGTTACCTCCCGTGCACTGAGCACCACACTCTATGACATGTCCGCACAGGGAACCTTGTGCCAGCGCGTCGTACTGGTCTTCGGCCCAGCCAAACTCGTGAATCAAGGGACCCAGCATCACCGCGCTGTCCACGACCCTGCCAGTGACAACAACATCGGCGCCCGCGGTCAGTGCATCGGCAATCGGTCTGGCTCCCAGGTAAGCATTAACGCTGGCGGGGCGATCTGGCATGGGCGCACCGGTCTGGTTTTCGGTCATCTGATCTTTGGGCAGGTCATCCCTGCCCTGTAGATTGTCCCCATAAACGCCACCAATTTTCAGGTCGAGGTTTTGCTCACGGCACAATGCCTCCAACGCCGCAATACAGGCAGGCACATTGACACCCCCGGCGTTAGCCACCACCTTGATACCTTTGCGGGCGCAATCGGCGAGCACGTCTTTCATTGCCACGGTAACAAAGTCGATCGCGTAACCCAGGTTATCGTCCCGCGACCGCGCCTTGGCTAAAATGGCCATCGTAATTTCGGCGAGGTAATCAAACACCAGGTAATCGATTTCACCCGAATCAACCAACTGGCGCGCGGCCAACTGGCTATCACCGTAAAAGCCCGAAGCACAACCAATACGAACTGTTTTGCTCATGCGGGACCTTCCTCCTCGATGATGGTGACCAGCACCTGCTGCGATTTAACCTGGTCACCAACTCGCGTTGCCACCTGCTCAACAAGCCCGGACATGCCCGCTTTGAGAGGATGCTCCATTTTCATAGCCTCCAGTACGACCAGTGTCTGGCCCTGTTCCACACGGTCTCCCTCGGCCACGAGAACGGCGACGATCGCGCCATCCATGGAGGCTCGCGTGTCACCCCCGCCGGCGGTACCTGAGCCAGAGGCGGGCGTATAGGTCAGATCGCGTATAACGAACTGCCCCTCACCCTTGTCGAGATAGAGCGCATCATCACTAAACGCATACGCCGCTGTCCTGCGGACCCCGTCGAGTAAATACGCACAGCAGTGATCGTCGCGGGCCAGTAACTCAAGCACGCAGGTATCTTCGCCCCGTCGCACGGTAAACTGGCCATTCTCCTCGCGGAGGTATACATCAACCATTTCATCCGCGACCGACAGGCGAAAACAATGACTCGCCGCCACCGGGTTGTGCCAGCCCTGGCGAACGTCACGGTCGTGGCTGTAAATCAACACAGCGGCGAGCGCCAGCGTCTGAAGTGGCGCTGTGACATCGCGCAGACTATCGTCGTCACCAAAATGCAGATCGATAAACGCGGTGGTTGCGCCGCCAGCCAGAAACACCGGGTGGCGCAATATGTTCTGAAGAAAGTAACGATTACTGTTCACACCCAGCAACACAGTGTCCTGGACCGTACTCGCCAGCTTGCGACAAGCCTCCTCTCGGGTTTCACCCCAGGCGATCAACTTGGCAATCATGGGATCATAAAACGGCGATACTACCTGCCCGGTTGATATCCCATGATCTACACGGATACCGTCTCGGGCCGGGTAGCTCCACGACAGGATCTCGCCGGTCTGCGGCAGAAAGCCATTGCGTGGATCCTCCGCATACAGACGGACTTCGACCGCATGCCCCGACAGCCGGATATCAGCCTGGCTCAGCGGCAACTCAGCGCCAGCCGCGACACGAATCTGCCAGGCCACAAGGTCTTGCCCGGTTATCATTTCTGTCACCGGGTGTTCCACCTGCAGCCTGGTGTTCATCTCGAGAAAATAAAAGTTTCGGTCGGCGTCAACCAGGAATTCCACCGTCCCGGCGCCAACGTAGTCACAGGCCCTGGCGGCATTGACTGCCGCCTCGCCCATTGCCGTGCGCAGGGCGTCGTCAACAAACGGGGACGGGGCTTCCTCAACCACTTTCTGATGGCGCCGCTGAATGGAGCAGTCACGCTCGCCAAGATACACCGCGTTGCCGTGGCGATCGGCAAATACCTGTATTTCAATATGCCGGGGCTCGAGGACGGCACGCTCGAGGATGAGTTCGTCGCTGCCAAAAGCGTTGAGGGCCTCCGAACGCGCAGTGCGAATCTGCTCCGCCAGTTCGTCCTCACTCAAGACAAGCCGCATGCCACGACCGCCACCACCGGCGGACGCTTTCACCATGAGTGGGAAACCCACCTCAGCCGCTCTCTCCAGCAGTACGGCTTCTTCCTGCTCGGCGCCCTGGTAACCCGGAATACAGGGTACTCCCGCCTCCAGCATGGCCAGCTTGGACAGACGCTTGCTGCCCATCAATTCGATCGCGGCGGCAGGCGGTCCGATGAAGGTGATATTCGACTCGGCGCACAGCGCCGCAAAGTCCGTATTTTCTGACAGGAAGCCGTAACCAGGATGCACGGCGTCGGCGCCGGTCAGACGCGCGGCGGATACCAGTTTTTCGGGTACCAGGTAGGATTCATTGACCGCTGCCGGGCCTATGCAAACCGCCTCATCGGCCTCGCGGACATGGAGCGCATCCGCATCGGCCTCGCTGTACACCGCTACCGTCCGGTAACCCAGTTCACGCGCCGTCGCTATGACGCGCACCGCTATCTCACCGCGGTTGGCTACCAGGATTTTGTAAAAATCGGTCACGAGCGTCTCCCCCTGTGGCAATCAATCAAGCAGCAGCGCCGCCAATCGCTTGCGGTGGTGATAAGCATCGCCGAACTGGGGTCGTGCCCACTGCGCGCGACGGATATAGAGCTGCGCATCACACTCGTAAGTAAAGCCCATTCCTCCATGAAACTGGACAGCGCGATCACCGGCAAACTCGAGCGCATCGGTGGCCTGGGCTTTGGCCATGCGACAGGCAATCTCCGCGTCACTGTCGAGGGCTTCGTCGCCCACAACGCTGGCCGCGTGGTAGATAAACGAGCGGGCATCATCCATGGCGCACAACACGTCCACCGTGGGATGTTTCAAGGCCTGGTAGGACCCGATGAGTTTGCCAAACTGCTTGCGGGTTTTCAGGTAGTCAACCACCGTATCCAGGCAGGCCGCCGTTGCCCCGGTGGACTCGGCCGCCACCAGCAGCGCGCCCAGTAAAGCGGTATCACGTAACGCGGACTCGGTCGTCCCGGGGTCCAGCATTGCGCTGGGCGGCACGGTCACCCCCGCGAGCTGCAGTCGGCTCGCGCGCTTGGTTTCATCAATCAGCGTGTGTGTCTGCAACGCGCTGGCGGGTAATTGTTCCGGCGTTACCATCAACAGCCGTGGAGCGCCCTCCAGGCTGACCCCGACGATAAGCAGATCGGCGACGTCGGCGTCCTGCACATACCACTTTTCGCCGGAGAGCTTCAGCTCACCGTTTTCCTCAACCGCCGTCGCAGTGAATTCCCTGGCACCCCAATCCTCGCCGTCCAGTAACGCCAGCGTTGCCCGCGTGCCACTGGCCAGCTGCGGCAGCCATTGTTCTTTCTGCTGCGCGGTACCTGCCCGCGCGAGCAGCTGTGCTGCCAGGGTGGTGGAGAAAAATGGCGTCGACAACATATAGCGCCCCATACTCTCGGCCAGCGGGACCGTCGCCCCTACTCCCAGTCCGGACCCGCCATATTCCTCGGCGATTGCCAGCCCCAGCCAGCCCAGATCGACCATGTCCTGCCAGACGGCATCGTCGAAGCCCTGCTCGCTGCCAAGAAGGGCGCGTACGGCGCTGATATCGGATTTGTCTCGGCAGAACTCGCGAGCGCTGTCGAGGATCATGGCCTGCTCTTCGCTGAACACCAGGTGATTATTTGCTGCAATAGTCATAGCTTTATTCTCCTAGCAATTCAGGACTTGGGCAGGCCGAGCACATGCTCGCCAACGATATTGGCCTGGATCTGGCTGGTGCCACCCCCAATCGTTGTCGAAAAATTGTTGAAATAGGCGCGCTGCCAGAAGCCGCCGGATACCGCCCGCTCATCGCCGACGTACAAGCTGCCATGTCCCCCCTGGGTTGCCACAGCGAGCTGCCGCATGCGGCGCTGGTATTCCGAGGTTCGCAATTTGTTGGACAGGGGCAGGGAACCCGGGTAGTCCGTATTGAGCGCCGGTATTGCTGCGCGCCGGTTGGCCAGGCTATGCGCCTTACCCTCCATGATCATCTGTACGAGCTGATCGCGGATAACCGGATCATTGAGTACTGGCTCGCCGTCACGTTGTATACCCTGCAGGTCATCGATAACGTCATCGATGACAACCCTCACCTGCATCAGTCCACCGGCAGCACCAGCCTCAGCTCCGCGCTCGTACTGCAGGGTCTGCATGGCAATTTTCCAGCCCTGCCCTTCTTCACCCATGATGCAGGAGGCCGGAATACGGGCATCAGTGAAAAAGGTTTCGGTAAAGCCGTACTCGCCCGTTATCTTCTGGATTGGGCGCGGATCAATGCCGGCTACATCCATCGGCGAGAGGAAAAAAGACAGGCCATCGTACTTGCGCTCAGCCTCTGGATTGGTGCGCGCAAGCAGGATCATGTAGCGCGCGTAGTTGCCCATCGTTGTCCAGATCTTGGTTCCATTGACGACATACTCGTCGCCATCGCGCACGGCGCGACACTGGGCATTACCCAGGTCGGAGCCGTGATCTGGCTCGGAAAATCCCTGGCACCAGATGTCTTCGGCACTGAGTATGCCCTTGATGTATTTCTCTTTTTCTTCGTCCGTACCGATATCCAGGATAAGCGGACCCGCCCAGCCCAGGCCAATCACATTGAAGGCGATCGGGACCGCCGCGCGTCGCATCTCCGAATCGGCGATCTGCTGGAACACCGGCTCCATGCCGCCACCACCATATTGCGTGGGCCAGGCCATACCGAGGTAGCCACCGGACCAGAGCTTATGCTGCCATTCACGCAGAAAATCGAGTTGCCGGTCTGAGCCGACCTCCATAAACGTCTGCGGCAGCAAAAAGCCGGGATCGGCCGGTTTGTTGTCGGCCATCCAGGCAGCTGCCTGTGTTCGAAATTCCTTGAGTTCCTGTTCAGTCGCCATCTATATCTCCTTATCGGGCCCAGGCCGGTAGTCTTTTTTCAATGAAGGCCGCAGTGCCCTCTTTACCTTCTTCACTATTGATGGCCGCTGTGAAATCGTCAGCGGCCCGATCCAGCAGCTGCTCCAGTGGCACCGAGCCGACGTCCAGCATCAATTGCTTGGTCACCGCCGTCGCTGTGGGCGCGCAACGTTGCAGCTTGCCGACCACGTCCTGGAGGCATTCGTCCATTGCCTCGCGCCCCTCGGTCACGTAGTGCACGAGGCCCGCATCCAGGGCCACCGCACCGCCGAAACGCTCGCCCAGCAGGGCCAACTGCCGCGCCCTGGTCAGGCCAATACGCATGACCACAAACGGTGCTATCTGTGCCGGAATAATACCCAGCCCGGTTTCAGGCATGCCGAACTTCGCTCCGGCATCCGCTATCGCGATATCGGAAATACAGGCCAGGCCAAAACCACCACCCAGCACTGCACCTTCCAGCAGCGTGATCACCACCTGGGGCGCGCGATTTACCTGCGTGCACATACGGCCAAAAACACGGTTGAATTCCCAGGCCGCTTTCTCAGCTTCTTCCTTACTAGCAGACTTCTTCATACCCGAGATATCACCACCGGAACAAAAGTGTCCGTCTGCACCCTGCAAGACCACCGCCCGTATGTCGCGGCGATCAGCAATCGCATCAAAGCTCTGCATGATGCCCTGCACCACCGCATCGTTCATCGCATTGCGTTTGTGCGGCCGGTTAATCGTGATCGTGAGAACGCCGCTCTTCTCCTCCAGCAATAACTCGTCTATTTCTGGCAACTCCATCTAAAACCTCGCGATGCCGAATGTGTTGGTATTGACCTGCCGCGCATCAGCCTCGGTGCAGACATCGAGAACAAAGGACAGTATTTCGCGCGTGTCACGGGGGTCGATAATGCCGTCGTCCCACAGCCGCGCCGTGTTGGCCAGCGCGTGTGAGGTTTTCTCCATCGCGGCGCGAACCTCACCCTCCATGGTATCCAGTTGCGGCTCGTTAACCTCACCGGCACGACGCATCTGGGCTTCCCAGACCTGCCGCATCACCTGGCCGGCCTGTGCAGGACCCATAACCGAGACCACGCTGCGCGGCCAGGCAAACATGAAGCGGGGCTCCATGCCACGACCGCACATCGCGTAATTACCCGCGCCGTAGGAACCACCCACCACAATCGAAATCTTGGGCACGGTGCTGTTGGTCACAGCCTGAATCAGCTTGGAACCGTGCTTGATGATTCCGGCCTGTTCGGCTTCCGTACCCACAATGAAGCCGGTCGTATTGTGCAGGAACAGGATGGGCGTTCCCGACTGCTCGCACAGCTGAATGAACTGGCCGGCCTTGGCCGCACCTTTAGCAGTTATCGGTGCGTTATTACCGATCACGCCGCAGGGCTGCCCTTTCACTTCCATATGGCCACATACTGTGCCCATATCGAAGTCCGGCTTGAAGTCCAGGAAGTCAGAGCCGTCAGCTAACCGAGCGACGATCTCTCTTACATCGTAGGGGGTCTTGGGGTCAGACGGTACAACACCGAGCAGATCGCTCGCCGGGTAAATGGGGTCGCGATAATCAGTGGTTTTCGCAGGTGATACGAATCCCTTGTTCCAGCCGAGCTTGCCGACGATCTCACGCGCTATACGAATGCCATCGGCATCATTTTCTGCCAGGTAATCCGCGGTGCCTGCCACCGAACTGTGCATTTGAGCGCCACCGATTTCTTCATCCGTAGCGATTTCACCGGTTGCCGCTTTTAGCAAAGGGGGGCCAGCAAGGTAGACAGTGGATTGCTCGCGAATCATGACAATGTAATCGGACAGGCCCGGTTGATAGGCACCACCGGCGGTCGCACTGCCATGGACCACGGTAATCTGAGGTACCCCCGCGGCCGACAGGCGACACTGGTTGGCAAATAATGAGCCAGAAGTACCGAAGGTATCACCGGCGGTCGTGAGGTTACCACCGCCACTTTGCGCGAGCGTCACCAGCGGCAATTTCTCCTTCAGGCATAAGAGGTGCATCCGGGTACGCTTGACACCGCCGAAGGTGGTCATAATGCCGCCCTTGGTCAGGTAGTCATCGACCATCACACCCACCCTGGTCCCCTCTACATAGCCAATACCCGCGATGACAGAACCACCCGCAAAGGAGCCGTCGGTGTCCTGGTCCTGCATATAACCGCACAAGGTAGACAGTTCCAGAAAGGGCGCGCCAGGGTCCAGTAATTGACTGAGCCGCTCTCGCGGCGGTAACAGGCCCCGCTCTATATAGCGCGGCGCCTTGCCATTGGCGCGTTCGACCACGGCCTGCTCTACCGAGCGGAACTCCTGAACACCGGCTTCCATAAGATCGGCATTGGCCCTGAATGCCTCCGAATTTACATCGATCTCGCTGGTCAGTTGCGCCATGCCCTACTCCGGAATCGAGGGTTGTTGACCACCGTCCATTGCGTGCGCCCGCTGAAATGCCGGGCGCTCGGTCAGCCGCGCGTACCAATCCTCCACCTGAGGCGTCAATGTGCGGTCGACGATATCAGTCAGTTTCATTTCTTTGGACAGGTAAATTGCATAACCGACAGCGATATCGGCGACGGTAAACCGGTTATCACACAGGTACTCACGATCCTTCAGATGATTGTCCAGCAGACGCAGTCGGGCAAAGAACCACTTGGCATAGTCTATCGCCACGCCTTGCTTCTCCGGCGTGGGCTCAAGGTGAAAGTAGCGCATGACCAGAGTTTGCGGAAAGGTCAGCGTGGCATCGCTGTGGAATAGCCAGTTGAGGTAGTCGGCATACTCCGGGTGATCGCTGTCCAGGCCAAAATCCTTCTGCTGGTATTTTTCAACCAGGTACAGACAGATGCCGGAGGACTCAGTCATCCGCGCCTCGCCGTCGATCAGGTAGGGAATCGTGCCCAGTGGATTGACTTCGAGATACTCCTTCTCGAACAGGCGCGGTGGGAAGGGCATGATATGCACCTCGTAATCCAGGCCCATCTCTTCCAGCGCCCACAGCGCTCGCAATGACCGGGCGCCCCGGCAGTGCCACAGTTTCATACTCTCTCCTCTGCCCGCGGGGGGCTTACAATCCGTACTGGCGAGACGCCAGGTCGCGCATGATTTCTTCGGAGCCACCGCCAATGGCGTTTACCCGGACCTCGCGGTAAATACGCTCAACGCGGTTACCGCGCATATACCCGATGCCTCCCAGAATCTGCATGGCCTCGCGTGCGCAGAATTCCAGGGTTTCGCTGGCCTGGACTTTTAGCATCGCGATATCACCGGGATTGGCGTTGCCGTTTTCAATACTTTCGTAGCAGACACGTATATAGGCCTGGGTGGCATTCAGCTTTTGCTTCATCTGCGAAATCTTGTGGCGAATAACCTGGTGATCCGCCAGGCGCTTACCGAAGGTCTTCCTCTCGCGAGCCCAGGCAACCGCTTCCTCGAGGCACACCCTGGCCATCGCTTCCATGCCAGCCGCCATGAACATGCGTTCACCGTTGAAATTCGTCATGACCACGATGAAGCCCTTGTTCTCCTCGCCGATAATGTTCTCGACAGGTACCCGAACATTATCAAAGTACAAGGTTGCGGTATCGGAGGCCCACCAGCCTTGTTTGCGATCCAGCGGTGTCCGGGAGAAGCCCTCGGCATCGGTTGGTATAAGCAGCATTGAAACACCGCTATGCCCTTCCCCGCCTGTGCGCACTGCGGTCGACACCCAGTCGGCCCGCATACCACCGGTAATATAGGTTTTTGAGCCATTGACCACGTAGTGGTCGCCATCGCGAACGGCCGTGGTTGATAGCTGTGCGACATCAGAGCCGGCGCCAGGCTCGGTAATACCAAGGGAAATATTCTTGCGGCCCGAGATAACCTCCGGTGCCACCGCCTCCTTCATCGCTTCACTGCCCCAATTGATCACGGGTGGCAGGCCAATACCGTGCACCATCAGGCTGGCGGGGATACCCCCGACGCCGATGCGAGCCAGCTCCTCATTGGTAATCCAGTTGTGCCAGGAATCTATGCCCTCAGTTATGCCGCCGTATTGTTCGGGATAACCCATACCCAGCAGGCCAATTTCCGCCGCCTTGGGCCACAACGCATCGGGTATATGTCCGGCTTCGTCCCAATCGTCGGCATAGGGCATGATTTCGGTGTCGATGAATCGACGCAGCTGCGTACGCCATGCCTCGTGGTCTTCGGTAAGGTGGGGGTTGGGCATTCGCGCCGAATCAAAATCCAGTGACATCAGGTCCTCCCGTTGGGATATAAAGCTGGCGCACCACCTGGAGGTGGGGCGCTTGGCAGGGGCATTATAGTAGGGGGAGCGGGAAGCGCGAGCTAGTGAACCGGTGCCAATTACTTTTGAATCGGTGCCACGGTCAACTGGTTGCGATGCTCGCTGGGCGAGCAGCCATACCAACCGCGAAAAGCCGTCGAAAACGCCGCCAGATCGGAGTAGCCCAGGAGGAAGGCTATCTCAGTGATTCCCAGCCGGCTATCCGCCAGGTAGCGCACCGCCAGTTCCGATCGAACCTCACCCAGCAGCTGCATAAAATGGGTGTCACGTTGCGCCAGCCTTCGCTGCAGGGTGCGGCGTGAAACCCCCAACTGCGTAGCCACTGCGTCAATATGGGCCTCGCCACTGGGCAGTGCCCGCGCCAGTGACTGGCGAGTAGTTTGCAGGAAAGGGTCGGTCGCAACTGCGTCGTCAAAAAACACCTGCAGCGGCTCGGTTATTCCGGGAGCGAGCTCGTAATCCAGCTTAATGACAGGAGAACCGAGGCAGGCGGCGTCAAAATACAGACAACTCACTGGCTGCCCGAAGGCCAGCTCGGATCCAAAAGTCGCCTGCAGCCGGGTAAGATCAGCGGGCTCGGGGTAGGTGAATTGAGCGCGTCTCACCGGGATCGGGTCCACGCACAGTGAATTCACAATGGCTGCTGCCGTGGTCAGGATGTCATCACTCAGAAAGCGGCTTGCCGCGGTCTCCGCCTGCAGCGGCTGCCATTCCATTCGAATCAGCTCTCCCTCCCGCTTGATCTGCACCTCCCCAATATCGCCACGCAATTTCAGAATACTGGGTACCAGATTGAGATACTGACGGAAATTACGACACAGCGTCGACATGTAAAGCTGCAAGGGAAGACCACTGATATAGCTGATACGCCCGCTGTAAATCCCGATATCGTCACACGCAGTTAAGCTGGCCGCCTGTCGATAAGCTTCGAAAAACAGCTCGACTGGCACCCGGTCATCCCGATGCCCAAGACTGGACTGGCCCCACTGCAAACTGTCCAGCAGATCGCGTCCGGAAACGCCAAAACGCTGGGCCGCCTGCACCACGGCATTAAAGCCGGCCACGTTGACGGTGGCCTCCCTGGTGCTCATCGCACCCTGACCTGGTGTATGTAGAAACGCCCCTGTCGCACTATGGAATACCCTTAACTGCGATGTTGCCTCAGGGTCCCAACCTTAACGTATTTACTCTCGGTTCAGAAAGGCAACGACGGGCGCCTGTTGGTCTATACTCGAACTCTCACTGACAAAGGAGGTCACCGATGAAAACGCTGCTACTCACCCTGCTGATCCTGCTAAGCCCGTTTACCCTCGCCCACGATGACGGCAACGCGCCAGAGCCGATGGAACTGGAGGCCTTGATGTCCGCTTTCGGGTGGGACATGTCGGCGGCGGAAATTACCAGCGAGAAAGTTACTGAGGGTCTTTACGTATTGTTTGGCCTGGGTGGAAACATCGGGGTCACCATCGGTGAGGACGGTGTGCTTATTGTCGACGACCAGTTCCCCCAGTTGATTCCGGACATCGAAAAAGCCATCGGTGAGCTCGGTGGCAAGGGTATCGACTTTGCGGTCAACACCCACTGGCACTTCGATCACGCGGATGGCAACCTGGCCTTGGGCCCGGCCGGCACGCAGATTATCTCCCACGCCAATTCACGGGAAATGATGCAGGGCGACCACCTGATCAACCTGGTAGTAGCCGCCTACGAGCAGAAAGCCTACCCCGAAGACGCGCTGCCGGTCATCACGTTCACTCGGGACATGCAGCTGCACTTCAACAACCAGCAGATAGATTTGTTGCACTTCGGCCCGGCCCATACCACCGGCGATACGGCCATATTCTTCCGCGGAGACAACGCGGTCCACCTGGGAGATGTGTTCAATAATGCGGGCTATCCCTTTATCGATGCCGGAAACGGCGGCGGTATTGATGGCGTTATCGCCTTTTGCAGCAAGGTGCTGGACGTGATCAACGAAGATACGGTTGTCATTCCAGGACACGGCCCGATTAGCGATTACCCGGCACTCCAGGCATACGTCGCCATGCTGACGGATGTGCGCGACCAGATTGCCAAGCTCATTGCATCCGGGGCAACACTGGAAGAAGTTTACGCCGCCAAACCTACCAGCGATTACGACGAGCAGTATGGCGATAACCGGGGCTTCATTAATCGCGCCTATACCAGCCTGTCACACAGTCACAACTGATCACACCGCAGAGCCGGTTCGGACTTGCGGCACTCTGACTGGCTGGCCGACCCTTATAACAGGAACTGTCGTGTCTTCTCCAGAATGACACGCGCGCGGTCAACGGGGTCGGGATAGGTATCGCGATAATGCCTGGAGCGAATTTCCAGACTAATGGGAATGTCCGGGTGAAACTGCGCCAACAATTGTGGCAGCGGCAGCGCACCTTCTCCAGGGGCCAGCCTGCCATCCAGTGCATCGGCGAAGTAGTCGTCGGCCTCTTCAATTGCGCCCCGCGCGGGGACATCACAAAGCTGCATATAGCTCAACCAGCGAGGCTCTATCGCAGCGACCGCCTCGGGTTGCAATCCGACTCGCTCAAGGTGAAAGGCATCGACCAGCAGCCCCCCCGCCGGATGATCGACGCCGGCGACCACCGCCAGCGCAGCCTCCAGGTTTTTCACCTCGGTTACGCCCATAAATTCCAGGCACGCCCTCATACCGGCCGCTTCTGCGCGAATGCAAAGATCTTCGAACAGCCTTTTGTTTTGCTCGGGATCAGGCTCAGAGCTGACGATCAGGCAATTGCGAGCCCCGAGTTCCCCCCCGATATCGATAATCTCGTGATGCACCGGGTCGGGTTTACTGTCGGGCTGCAACCAGATGACCTCGACGTCCAGGGGAACGAGCGCATGTTCTTCGAGGGCATTACGCACAGCCACCGTCGTCTGGCGGTGCCAATTGACACCGGGTTCGACCCAGATTCCAACGCTGTTGTAGCCCGCCTCGCCCGCGACCCTGACCATGGCATCGGGCTCTAGGTCGGGGTGCACCCCAGAGGCCAGGGCAATTAACCTGTCTGATCCTGTCATGTTCCTGCCTTCTTTTCACAATCCGGTATCACTGCAAAGGTAGCGCTCTGCACCGAATACTAGCACGCTACTTTTCTGCCAAGAGGTATCCAAAATTGCCGCAAAGCCGGACCGCTGATCTATGATCGACGGCAAGGCGGTGTGTACCTCCGCCCGATACATGTAAACTGATTCACCCTTAAAACACCTGACAGGCTTTACTCACATGGACTTCGATATACCCGCAGACATTGCCGATTTTCTCGAGGAAGTGGACCGATTCATCGAGGAAAAGATCAAGCCCCTGGAAGCCAAGGACGACAATATCCGTTTTTTTGATCATCGGCGCGAAGACGCGCGCACCGATTGGGACAGGCAGGGGCTGCCGAACGAGGCCTGGGAGGACCTGCTGCGACAGGCCAAGGCCCTGGCGGTAGACGCGGGCATCTTCAGTTACCCCTTCCCTGCCGAGCATGGCGGTCGCGACGGGGGCAACCTCGGCATGGCCATCATTCGCGAACACCTGGCCAGCAAGGGCCTGGGGCTGCACAACGACCTGCAAAACGAGCACTCGGTCGTCGGGAATAATATTGGCTTGTTACTCATGCTGGAGTACGGCACCGAGCAGCAGAAAAGTGAATGGGTGGAGGGACTGAAGAACGCCACCCGCGGTTTCGCTTTTGGTATTACCGAGCCCGAACATGGATCCGATGCCACCTACATGGAAACAACCGCCACCCGCGATGGCGACGACTGGATTATCAATGGCGAGAAAACCTGGAACACCGGCGTGCATACGGCAGAACGCGACCTGGTGATGGCGCGGACCTCGGGGGAACCCGGTGATGCCCGGGGAATCACTGCTTTTCTCGTTCCCATGGACGCACCCGGGGTCAAGGTAGAGGAGTATCTCTGGACCTTCAACATGCCATCCGATCATGCCCGCGTCTCATTCAATAATGTCCGGGTTGCGGACGGTGAGATTTTCGGTGGTGAGGGCCGGGGTCTCATGATCATCCAGCATTTTTTCAATGAAAACCGTATCCGGCAGGCTGCCTCCAGCCTGGGCGCAGCCCAATACTGCGTCAATGAAGCCGTTGCCCATGCCAACAACCGCAAACCTTTTGGCAAAGCGTTATCGACCAATCAGGGCATTCAGTTCCCACTGGTCGAACTGAATGCCCGCTGTGAAATGCTGCGCGCCCTGATTCACAAAACCGCGTGGTTGATGGACCGTGACGGAGCTTTCACCGTGTCCGACAAGGTCTCAATCTGTAATTACCAGGCGAATCGACTTTGTTGCGAGGCTGCCGACTTTGCCATGCAAGTACACGGCGGCATGGGTTACTCCCGCTACAAACCGTTTGAGCACATCTATCGCCACCACCGCCGCTACCGGATCACCGAGGGCGCCGATGAGATACAAATGCGGCGCGCCGCAGGCTACCTGTTCGGCTATATGCGACAGCAACAACCCAAGGGTGTCGACTAATGTCGGCGCCCGACAGCTTCACTGACAGTCTGGCGGCGGTATTGGCCAGGGAATTGCCGGGCTTCAGGGCACTGTCGGAGTGCCAGCAACTGACCGCGGGCGCCAGCCAGGAGACCTATCGAATCACGCTCGCCATGGACGATGGCGAACGTCAGCTGGCATTGCGCCGTTCTCCGCCGACCATGGCGTCACCTACCGGGGTAGGCGGAATAGGTCTGGAAACCGAAGCGCGGCTTTTCCAACTGGCCGGCACGGCCGATATTCCCGGGCCCGCTGTGCTGTATGTACTCGCCGAGACCGATGGCCTGGGATCGGGCTTTCTCATGGACTGGCTGGCCGGCGAGACGCTGGGCCAACGCATCGTAAAAAGTGAAGAACTGGCGGCGGTACGACCAAAACTGGCCTTCGAGTGCGGACAGATATTGGGACGCATCCATACAATCGATTGGCAGGCCGCAAACCTGGACGAAGAGTTACCCCGGGTTGAACCCGCCACCCTGGTCGACGAAACCTGGGCCACGTACCGCGACCTGGGTGTGCCGGAGCCCATGATCGACTACACCTGGCGCTGGCTCTGCGACAACCTGCCGGCCAGCTCCAGGACCTGCCTTGTGCACGGCGATTTTCGCAACGGCAACCTGATGGTTACCCCCGGGGGTATCAGCGCGGTGCTGGACTGGGAACTGGCGCACATCGGCGACCCACTGCGCGACCTGGGTTGGCTCTGCGTCAACTCCTGGCGTTTCGGTCGCAGCGATCTGCCGGTGGGCGGCTTCGGAGAGATCGAGGATCTGCTAGCGGGATACGAGCAGGAAACCGGCACCCTGGTGGAGCCCGATGCACTGCGGTTCTGGCAAGTGTTCGGCTCCTTCTGGTGGGCTGTTACCACCCTGCAAATGGCCAGCACCTGGCGCTCGGGTGAGACGCCCAGCCTGGAGCGGCCGGTAATCGGCAGACGCACCTCGGAAGCGCAAATGGACTGCGTCAACCTGATCATGCCGGGCAAACCCTCGCTGCCGGCTGTCGAGCCCGCGCTGGACGAGGGTACGCAACTGCCCATGCCGGCTGAGCTATTGTCGGGGGCTATCGATTTTCTGAAAAACGACGTCGCCAGGAAACTGGTATCGCGCGATGCCTTTCTGGCGCGAGTGGCCGCAAATTCGCTGCAGATCACACAGCGGGAATTAACCCTGGGACCCGGTCTGGCCCGTGGAGAGACAGCGCGGCTGCAGGAACTCCTGGCGGCCGAGGGACCCCTGGACGACTTGCGCTGGCAACTGGTGGAGCGATTGCGCGACAACCTGCCATTGGACACACCCGGCCTGACCAAACACTTGCGCACCACCGTCGCCGGGCAGCTGACCATAGACCAGCCACGTTACAGCGCGCTGCAGGAACAGGGCTAACCCGGCTGGCGCTTAACGCGTACTAGCCTGCGTCGTACGCCATACCGCCATCGACCTTGATAACCGCGCCATTGGTATAACTGGACGCATCACTGGCCAGGTACAGAGCCGCACCGATAATTTCCGGGGATTCTCCAGAGCGGCCCAGGGGTACGGCAGCGTTGAGCTCGGCCTTGACCTCGTCAGTCCAGGCTGCTGAGACATCGGTCAGAAAGGGGCCGGGCATAATGCAGTTGGTGCGTACTTTCGGCGCGTAGACCCTCGACAATGCCCGGGTCAGATTGTTGATACCCGCTTTGGCCGCGGCATAGGGCACTTCATTGCCACCCGGCGCAACCGCAGCGGTACTGCTGACATTGATAATCGAGCCACCTTCACCGCTGGCCATGCGCTCACCCACCACGGCGGACAGGCGATAGGGCCCGGCCAGGTTGACGCCGATGACCTTGTCCCACAACTCACGAGTCACCGAGGCCAGAGACTCATAGAGGGGTGACAGGCCAGCGTTGTTGACCAGCACATCGATACGGCCCAGCTTCTCGTAAACAGCATCAACCAGCCGGTCACAGGCATCCCAATCGGCCACGTGGCAAGCTATGCCGAGGCAGGTCTGACCGGTCTCGGCAGTGATGTCTGCCGCCGCCTTGTCACAGGCATCCTGCTTTCGGGAGCTCACCACGACCGTTGCGCCGGCGCGCGCAAAGGCGGTAGACATGGCGAGGCCGAGCCCTCGGCTGCCACCTGTTACCACGATAACTTTACCGTCGAGATTGAAATGAGCGGCTGTTGCGTTTGCGTCCATCGTGCTGGCTCTCCACTGGCTGTTATCCGGTCTGCTGTAATGCCACCCACCGCGGCAACTCCGTCGCCCGCCCGACCCAATCGGACGGTGGGTGCTACAAAATATAGCGGCTGCAGGGTAGCATACCTGCCTGTTTTCGTTGCCCTTCACTTTGCCCTTTATCGCCGAGGCCCTATTGCGCTCACAACCCAAACACTACGACGTCGCCATCGATGACATCACGCTGGGAGTCCACGAGTGGCCCGGACAGGGTGACCCTATTCTGCTACTGCACGCGACGGGGTTTCACAGCCGCTGCTGGGACCAGATCGTAAAGCGTCTACCCGACGCCCATATCTTCGCCGTGGACCTGCGCTTTCACGGAACCAGCAGTGCCCGCGGTACGGTCAATCGGGAGACAATGGCCAGCGATATCTGTCGCCTGCTCGACAAGCTGGCGCTGCACCAGATTCTCGGCGTGGGACACAGCCTGGGTGGTTACATAACCGCGCGCGTTGCCGCGGAAAAAACCGACCGGTTTCGGAGCCTGGTGCTGATCGATCCGGTGATTCCACCGCTGGACCAAGCAGCCGCCAGTCGTGATGTCGAGACCATGACCGCGGAAATGCATCCGGTCAGCCGCCGAAAGAACCAGTGGCGCGACAGCGAGGAAATGTTCGCCAGGTTCTCCCAGAAGCCGCCGTTCGATCGGTGGCAAGAGACGGTGCTGCGAGATTATTGCGCCTACGCGCTCGTTGAGGTGCCGGGTGAGAGCTACCTGCAGCTAGCCTGCGATCCATTGCATGAAGCCGGTGTTTACGTCAATGAGGCAGGCGTTGAGGAGATTTACCGGCTGTTGCCCAAGCTGCAGTTGCCGATCACGCTGATGCGCGCGGCACCGGCTGAGAATCACCAGGTAGACCTGTCGGGGTCACCGACATTCCCGGGCTTAATCGATCTCTTACCCCAGGGCAGGGAAATCTACTTGCCCGAGCTGAGCCACTTTATTCCCATGGAGGACCCTGACCTGGTGGCAAACACAATCATCGAGGCTGCCAGAAACACGCCCTGACCCTATCAGTCGCTCGCGGCGATTAATATATCGTCGCCTTCCACCTTCACAGAAAAACGATCCAGGGGGGTGATGGCCGGTCGGGTGAGCGGGCTGCCGTCGCGCACGTCAAAGGACCCGCCATGCAGCGGGCAAAATATTTTCCAACCCTTGAGCTTGCCGTCACTGAGACGGGCATCGGCATGGCTGCACAAGTTGTCTACCGCATAGACACCGTCGGCGGTATGGCACAACAGGATTTCGCGGCCATCAAGTTCTACACACTGAACCTGACCCTCGGGCAGGTCGCACAGTGCGGCCACCCAGGTGAAATTTTCTTGCTCCAAGCTCTACGTCTCCTGTAAATATTCGTCAAGGGTGAGATGAACGCGGCGTATCCGGGCTTCCTGGTAGTTTCCCAGGGTAATACCCTCCCCCGGACTGGCTTTCATGCCCTGCTGTTGCTGCTGCAAGTTACCCGTGTCTTCGTCGTACACCGCACCCAGCCAGCCCAACGCCTCGACTTCGGTATAGGATTGCTCCACCTCCACTCGTACCGGATCCGGTGGTACGGGGTGACTGGCGCCGTCTGCCAGCGGTTGCAGCACCATCAGGTCAAAAATGCTGCTGTCGATGTCGTCACCGTTTGGCCTGAAGCGGTACACCATGGGAATATTGATGCCCGGGAAAAAGAACATGTTCGGAAACAGGTGGTACTCGATCGAGTCGAGCATGAGGCAGTCGCTGACCGCGGACAGGTCCGTGCCCCACTTTTTACCCAGTAGCTTGCGCAAGTCTTCCGCCGCCACCGAACGCGCAGTCTCGCCCTCGGGCACCTCCTCGTGCTCAAGGCCATACGCAGACAGTATTTGCAGTATCTCGTTCTGGGTTAGCGGCGGTGCCCGCCACTTGTCGCCCGGATAATCCTCCAGTGCCTCGACGCTGTAGTCACCAATGTTGTGTATAAAGCGGGACACAAACTTACCGAAGACGTCGTACTGGGCATTGGCGCCGTTGGGCGAGTTGTGCGTTTCGAAGTTGTGATACGCCTCCATGAACGCTTCCTGCGCTGCCTTCCAATTGGCGGGTAATATTTTCTGCACGTGCAGGGTGATACGCCGGCGTTCCAAGGGGAAATGGGCAAAATGGTCTGGCAGCACATCCAGCTGTTCCGCCAACGGTGCAGCGTCGGGGTCGAGATTAACGAAAACGAAACCACCCCAAACCTCACAGGATACCGGCTGCAGATTGTGGTCCTCGGACAGGTGTGGGAAATCCCAGCGCCCCGGAATGTTGTCGACCTTACCATCGAGATGCCAGGACCAACCATGAAACGGGCAGGTAAAACCCGCGCTATAGCCACTTCCCTCGCCCGCCAGGATCCGCGTCCGACGATGCGTACAACTGTTGTGAAAGGCCTCGATGCTGCCTTCCCCGGAGCGCACAACGATCACTGAATAGGGTCCGATATCGTAGACATACGTGTCACCGATATCTTGCAGGTGCTCCTCGCGACAGGCCCACTGCCAGGTCCGGTTCCACATGCCACGCATTTCGCGATCAAAGAAATCCCGGCTGGTGTAGCGGCTGCAAGCGATTTGCTCATCTCCCAGGAAGGCGTACGCATTGTCGAGCAGCGGCTGTGGTGGCGGCACCCTGTCGGCAGCCAGGGTATCGGCGACAGACGGGCCGCTGGCCCGTGCCGTGCCCGGGGCTTGCGGAGTTTTCTCGGCCATTCGGCTTACCTTTATCAATGCCCGCTATGGTGGACTGTGCACCGCGCGGGGTCATACAATCAGTCTTGACGGTTTTTTTAGTATGTACCCCTTTAACCACACAAGGCAAGGGGCTATAGGGGGAGCAAACCATGAATACCGAAACGGGTACCACACCGGGACCAGAGGCATCGGCTGACCGACTGGCCATTCAGGACGTACTATTCAGCCATTCCCGGGGGCTGGACCGGCTGGACGCCGATCTGCTTAAGTCATGTTACTGGCCCGATGCGGAGGTGGACTACGGCGCTTACAAGGGCAGCGCCCACCAATTTGCCGAGTTTGTTGTCGTGGCACTGCGGGACAAATACGCCCTCACTCGGCATTGTCTGGGTAATTCGCTGATCCAACTGGGCGGTGAGCAGGCGGTTGTCGAAAGCTACGTCGACGCGGCGCACCTGTCACTGGATCGCAGCGAGTCCATGGCGTTCGCCGGGCGTTACCTGGACCGGCTGGAACGACGCGATAAGGTCTGGAAGCTGGCCCATCGGCGGGTGGTCATGGACTGGCACGGTAGCCAATCGGCAATTCCGCAAAGCGATGACCCCGCTCTCTCTGAGCTCTCACGCGGCGGCCACCTGCACGCCGATCCGCTGTATCACCTCCTTTCCCAACTCGACTGACTGGAGCCGACCATGGACAAAAAAATAGCCAACCTGCTGGCCAAACAGGAAATTTACGAACTGGCCTGCCGCTACAGCCGCGGGCTGGACCGCCTGGACAGGCAGTTGCTGCTGTCGGTGTTTCACGAGGATGGCTGGTGTGAATACGGTTTCAGTAACGAAGCACCGGCGGCCTTCGTGGACTTTGCCATGCAGGCCCTGCAGGAGCACGCCGCCAACCAGCATATGATCGGGAACGTATTGATTGACGTTGATGGCGATGAGGCATTCGGCGAGGTGTACTTCAATGCCTATCACAAAGTGAAGGGCGAACAGGGTTTCGAGGATGTCATCATTGCCGGCCGCTACCTGGACCGCTACGAGTGCCGCGATGGCGAGTGGAAAATCGCTTATCGCAGCGAACGGGTGGACTGGAGTCGCACCGAACCCACCCACGACAGCTACTTCGACTTGGCGCCGGACTGCCTGCGAGGGTCCCGGGGCGATGACGCGGTCTATAGACGCGACAACCGCTACCGCCCGGAACGGGTCAACTAGCTACGACGTTGTCCTGCGTGGAGTAACTCCTCGGCATCGGCGCTATGGAAGTCAGCGGGTGAACCCCCCGTGGTTTCACCGGCATCTATCACCAGGGTGTGCCCGGTCATATAGCGTGAGTCGTCACTGAGGGCAAACAAGATCGCATTGGCGATGTCCTCGGGCATACAGGCAAACCCCAGCGGTGAGGCCGCGGCAATACTCTCTGTAATTGCCGCCGTATCATTGCCCGCCAGCGCCGCGGTCATAGCCGTAACAGTACCGCCCGGAGCGATAGCGTTTACCCGGATACCACTCCCGGACAGCTCGCTGGCAGCAGACTTGGTAATGCCAACCACACCGTGCTTGGCCATGGTGTACACGTGCGGGCCCAGCCCGCCCATGATCCCCGCGGTACTTGCCAGGGACACGATCGCACCTTTGCCGTGTGGCTGCATCGCCCTGGCGGCATGCTTGATACCCAGGAATACAGCCCGCGACAGGATCGCCATGGTGTGATCATAGGCCTCGACCGGCGTTTCCATGATTGAGCCCACCGCACCCACGATACCGGCGTTGTTCACCATACCGGTGAGCTTGCCCAGACGGGCCTCTGCGAGCGCAACAGCGGCGACAATGGCGTCCTCCTTGGTGACATCCGTGTGCTGAAAAAGCGCCGAATCGCCCAATTCCTCTGCAAGCGCCTGGCCTCGCTCTTCCTGTAGGTCGGCGATCACCACTTTGCCACCCTCGGCAACTATCCCCCGGACAGTGGCCTCGCCGATGCCACTCGCGCCGCCGGTTACCACCACGCAGCCATTATCAAATCTCGCCATTGAAATTGTCTCCTGAAAACTCTCTATCGTGTGGGCCACACACCACAGCAGGTGGCCCTCGAAGTGGTCCCGTTGGCTGGACCATTAAACAAGTGCAGCCACGACTCTATGGCCTGTTTTACCTGTCGTCCAGATAATCTACACTGAACCGAGAATGAATAATAAGACACCCAACCATTTTAGTGGCCCTGCCCGATGCCCCGTATCGCTTTCCGACGTCGACCTGTTCGGACCCGGGGCACAGGAGCACTGGTACGAGGCCTACCCCATCCTGCATGCCCAGGCCCCGGTACTGAAGTTACCCGGCGAGGGCCTGAACGGCTCTGGTGATGGCTTCGTGCTCAGTAAACACGAGGATATCGAGCGTGTGGTCAAGGATCCCGCGCGCTTCACCCCGATCATGAGCTTGTGGGTGCAGGAAATGCAGGCAATGCACGATCGCGGCGAGCAACCTCCGCAAGACCCTGCCCGTTTTGATATTGCGCTGGAATCAGCACGCACGCTGAGGCCCACCATTGAATTATGGCGATCACATCGCAAGGAGCTGACTGACCCCTGGGTGGGCCCCGGTGCCAAACGGCATGCGGACATGATCCGCGCGGTCGTCGACGCGTTGATCGATGACTGGATAGACCGCGATGACGGTGATGGCAAAGGCACCGTCGAATTCATTCAGGAATTCGCCAAGCCGTTGCCACAAATTGTCATGGCGCGAGTACTGGGTTTTCCCCAAGCCGACATTCCGCAGCTGGAGGCCTGGGGCAGCGCCCTGGTAATGCAATTTGTCTACGGCAAAGACCACCTGAACACGCTGGATGCTGAGACCGCCGCACTGCAGGCCGGGCGCGTCGCCGGATTTGGCGAGTACGTGCTGCAGAAAGTCTCGGAGAAGCGCGCCGCGCCCGCGGACGACATGATCAGTTACCTGCTGGATGTTCACTACCAGGCGCTGGATCGCAAGCTGACCGATGGAGAAGTGGCAGGCATCGTGTACCTGATGATTCTCGGTGGCCTGGAAACTACCCAATACGCACTGGATGAGGGTGCACAGCTACTGTGCGAAGACCCGGCGCTGTTTACCGCGCTCCAGTCAAGGCCAGACAGGGTGCGTGCTTTCGTCGAGGAATGCCTGCGACTGCGCGCACCAACCCAGGGCTTATCGACCCGTATGACCACCCGCGACGAGGTGTTCCAGGGTGTTGAGGTCCCGGCGGGGTCAGTACTGCATATGCGCTTCGCCGCCGGTAACGTGGACCCCGCGCAATATAGTTGCCCCTATGATATCGACCTGGACCGCAAGGCGCTGGGCAATCACCTGAGCTTTTCCCAGGGACCCCGCACCTGCCCGGGAGCCGGTATTTCGCGACTGGAGCAGGTCATCGCCTGGGAGCAGCTGCTGACCCGGCTGGACAGCCTGGAGTACGCACCCGGAAATACCTTTGAGCATCAGAGCGGCATCATGCTCGGCACCCTGGCGCTGTCGGTCAGGTTCAGCCGGGCATGAGTCCTTTCCGCCCAAACGCCGCCTGATTATTTTGGGACGGCAAAAATGACGAGGAAACCAGACGCATGAGCAACATCCTGGCACACATCCAGATTCACCCGGGCAAGGAAGCCCAATTCGAAGACGTTATGGCTTACATGTACCGCGAGACCCATGACAATGAGCAGGGTGTACTGCGCTATGAATACTGGCGTGGTCGCGAAACCGGACACTACTACTGCCTGCTCAGCTTCGACGACAACCTGACCTTCTGGCGTCATCAGGCCAGTGATCATCACGAGGGACAGATGGCCCGTTTTGCCGAGTGTATACAGGAACTCGATCTGGAGACCATCGACCCGGTAGCCACCGCTTCGCCCTTACCCGCCACCAGCGACCAGACCGTGCCCGACGATGAACCCGAGATCGTCAAAACCCAGGCTGCGCAATTTCCCATCGACCTGGCCAGCTGGTGGCTGGCGCTGAGGCAGAACTGATCCCATCGGTTTGAATCTGCACCGCGCGTAACGGATCGTCTTAACTGGCCAGACGGTCGCTGGCAAACTCCGTGACAAAGGCGTAGTCCGGTTTACCGTTGGGCGCCCGCTGCAGTGACGGAATTGCCAGTACCTTTCGGGGCACCTTGTAATCGGCCAATTGCCCCGCCACGTGGGCGCGTACCGCGTCTACGTCCAGGGTGTCATCGTCGAGTCCCGGGCCCTCGACGACCGCCACAACCATCTTCCCAAAGCGCGGGTGGGGAAGCCCGACTACCAGTGCATCGGCGATCGCCGGATAATCTATCAGCGCCCGCTCCACTTCCACGGTGTACACCTTCTCTCCGCCGGTGTTGATCACGGTACTGTCCCGCCCCAGCAGGACCAGGTTGCCGTCTTCTCGCACCGTACAGCGGTCTCCCACCATGACGTAACGCTTGCCTTCAATCTCGGGGAAGGTCTCGGCGGATTTTTCCGGTTCGTTGTAATAGCCCACCGGTTGGTAGCCACTCCAGTAAATCATGCCAATGGTGTCGCTGCCCGGGACCACATCACGCAGCTCGTCATCGAGCACACGGACTCCGGGCATGGGTTGGAATACCCCAGGCTCGCCGGTGGCCATGGCAAAGCCGGAGGACTCAGACGAACCCAGGGTATCTACCACCATCAACGCAGGGTTGTGCCTGGCCAGGCCTTCCCGGGTCTCGGGACCCAGCGCGGCACCTGAAGAAATTACCACCGCCAGTGACGCTATCAGGGACTCATCGGCCCGCCTATCCAACGCCTCGAGTAAGGGAGAGCCGAAGGCATCACCCACCAACACTACAGAACCTACCCCATGCTGTTTGATGAAAGACAGGGTCTTGTCCGCATCGAACTTGCTGCCAGAAACCGTCGACACCGGTACGCCCTGCGCGATCATCAGCAACGCGGTCATGAAACCCGCGCCGTGCATCAATGGAGACAGGGAAAGAAAAGGCGGTGGCGCCGGCAGGGAAGCCACGTTGGCCACGTGTTCCTCTATCGTCTCGGGGTGCTCTTGCAGGTTAAGCGGTGCCAG
>CAZPVJ010000026.1:0-69743 GCA_964590005.1 uncultured Alteromonadaceae bacterium
GCGGCACCGTTCGCCTGCCGCGAATCATTGGCGTGGACGAAGCTGTTATGTGGATCGCAACTGCCAAGGACCAGAGCGCCGACGCAGCCCTGAAAGCGGGTGCGGTGGATGCAGTCGCTGCGCCTGACCAACTGCGTGACAGAGCCACCAGCACCCTGGCCAGCGCGGTCGCTGGCAAATTGGACTACTGCCAGCGTCGTATCGACAAGAGCAGTCCACTGCCGATGAACGACACCGAGGCCATGATGGCTTTTTTCACCATGAAAGCGATGGTGGCGCAACAGGCTGGCAAGAACTATCCGGCGCCGGTGAAGGCCCTGGAAGTGATCGAGACCGCTCGCACCATGGGCCTGGAGGATGCACTGGAGGTCGAAGCGGCCGGGTTTGCTGAGCTGGCCACCACGGACGAGGCCGCTGCGCTGGTTGGTATCTTCCTCGCAGACCAGATGCTGGCCAAGACGGCCAAAGGTTGGGAAAAGAAAGCCGATCGCAAGATCGAGCGGGCAGCGGTACTGGGAGCTGGCATCATGGGAGGCGGCATCGCCTACCAATCTGCCTACAAGGGCATCCCCATCAAAATGAAGGACATAGCGCAGGAAGGTTTGGACCTGGGCCTGTCCGAAGCCAATAAGTTACTGGCCAAGCGGGTATCACGCGGTCGCATGACTCCGGACAAAATGGGTGAAGTGCTCAACAGTATTGACCCTATGCTGAACTATGATCGCTTTGATGAGGTCGACATCGTGGTTGAAGCGGTCGTTGAGAACCCCAAGGTAAAGCACGCGGTGCTGGCTGAAACCGAGAAGCACATCAGCGAAGACGCTATTCTGGCATCCAATACCTCCACAATCTCTATCACCTACCTTGCAGAGGCTCTGGAGCGACCCGAGAATTTCTGTGGCATGCACTTCTTTAACCCGGTACATGCCATGCCTCTGGTGGAAGTTATTCGTGGTGAAAAAAGCTCTGACGAAGCCATCGCTCGCACCGTGGCCTACGCTAACCGCATGGGCAAGAAAGCGGTGGTGGTGAATGACTGCCCCGGGTTCCTGGTTAACCGGGTACTGTTCCCCTACTTCGACGGCTTTTCCAAGCTGGTACGCGATGGTGCCGACTTCCAGGCGGTTGACAAGGTCATGGAGCGCTGGGGCTGGCCGATGGGCCCTGCCTACCTGCTGGACGTGGTCGGTATCGACACGGGCGCCCACGCCGGTCAGGTAATGGCCGACGGCTTCCCGGACCGCATGCAGCTGGATTTCAAGACCGCTACCGAGGTTATGTTCGAGAATGATCGCTACGGTCAGAAGAACGGCAAGGGTTTTTATGACTACGTGCCCGACAAGCGCGGCAAACCCGCCAAGACGGTCTCCGAGGAGGCCTACAAACTGATTGAGCCCGTCGTGGGTGAGCGAGTCGAGTTCGAGCGAGAGGACATCATCGCGCGGATGATGTTGCCCATGGCGACCGAATTGGCGCGTTGTGTTGAAGAAGGCATCGTCGGTAGCCCAGCCGAGGCCGACCTGGCCCTGTTGTACGGCATCGGCTTCCCTCCCTTCCGCGGGGGTGTATTCCGCTGGATGGACGCCGTGGGCCTGGCTCATATCGCCGAGGCCTCAGAAAAGTTTGCCCACCTGGGCAAGACCTACGAACTGACCGACGGCATGAAGGCCAAACTGGCCGCCGGCGAAACCTACTATTAAGCAACGGGCGAATAAAGGAGAAATACTGTGAGTTTGAATCCAAGAGACGCAGTGATCGTAGACTACGCCCGCAGTGCCATGGGGCGTTCCAAGAATGGTTGCTACCGCAACGTGCGCTCCGACGACCTGTCGGTCGGCGTTATAAAAGGCCTGTTGGCGCGCAACGAGAAACTCGACGTTAACGAAATCGATGACCTGATATGGGGCTGCGTATTGCAGCGCGGCGAGCAATCAATGAACCTGGCCAGGCTCCTGGTATTGCGGGCTCAACTACCGTTCACCATCCCCGCGCAGACTGTCAATCGCCTGTGCGGCTCATCCATGTCAGCCCTGCAAACTGCGGCGGCCAACATCATGGCTGGCGTCGGCGATGTCTACCTGGTGGGCGGTGTCGAACACCTGGGGCACCTGCCGATGGGCGGCGACGCCGACGTGAATCCAAAGCTGGGCCTGAATGTCGCCAAGGCGGCGGGCGCCATGGGCATGACCGCAGAGTACCTGGCGCTGATCCACGGCATCGGCCGGGAGCAACAGGATGCCTTTGGCATGCGCTCGCACCAGCTGGCCCATAAGGCCACCGTCGAGGGCAAATTCGCCCGGGAAATCATCGGTATCGAGGGCCACGACCAGGACGGCGCACTGACGCTGGTCGAGCAGGACGAAACCATTCGCCCCGAAACCAACATGGAAGGACTGGCGAGCCTGCGGCCCGCGTTCAATCCACAGGGCGGCACGGTAACGGCAGGACAGTCTTCGCAGATCTCCGATGGAGCATCCGCGATGCTGATGATGTCGGCCGAGAAGGCTCAGGCCCTGGGTATGGAGCCAATCGCCCGCATCAAGGGAATGGCACTGGCAGGTGTGGACCCGTCCATTATGGGTTACGGCCCCGTTCCGTCAACGCAGAAGGCACTGAAAAAGCTCGGCCTGACAATCAAGGATATTGAGATGGTCGAACTCAACGAGGCCTTTGCAGCGCAGGCTCTGCCTGTACTCAAAGACCTGGAGCTCCTCGACGATATGGAAGAGAAGGTGAATGTCCACGGCGGCGCGATCGCACTGGGACATCCCTTTGGTTGCTCGGGAACGCGCATCACGGGCTCACTGCTCACGGTGATGCAGGATCGCGACCTGACCATGGGTGTAGCCACCATGTGCATTGGTCTCGGCCAGGGCATCACCACAGTCGTCGAGCGCATCTAGCGCCGACAAGCCGGGCAGGCGCGGCAAACCCGCGCCGCTACTCCGGCACCGGGGACAACAGCGCGTCGATTCGGCCCAGGGCGGTCATGAGCTCGGCGCAATGTAACTCGGTACCACGAAAGAACTCCTCTGCCATAGGCACAATGCCGCATCGCTCTGGCAGAGGCTGCTCGGTTTCCAGCATCTCGTAGATTGTTGGCAGAAAGATAAACTGCAGCCATTGCGGCAGTGTCAGGGTGTCCACCGCAAACGGTTGCTGCGAGGACAAGGCCTCAGTGGAGGGTGGAATTTTGTCCCATAAGCCCAGTCGCCTGAGCTCGGCCTCGATATCTATCAGCACTTCGGCGATATCGGTCTGCATCTGCTATCCATCAAGCCTTTGAATGTGATTACCCGGCACGTCATCGCGTCCCGCGCCCACTACTTTAACATGTAGGCTTTACCGTTCCTGACATCGATCGGGGTGAGCTATTTTTACATCCGATACCCGGGCAGCCGCTCTCTGCAACGAAAAATCCCCTACGCGGGACAGACGTGTACTGGCTGACGAAAACCCCCGCCGTAACGCTAAACCCTGCCAGCTAAAGCTCTCGCCAACAGTAAGCCGATAAGCCCAAAGCCGATCTCCAGTCCAAGGTAGACAACGAAGACGGGGCTGGGCATGCCATCGATAACAATACTCAGCGCCCGTCCCGCGGCGAGTCCCAACATAAATACAACCAGGCTCCACAGTGCTGGCTGCCTTAAAGTCCTGTTAGCAGCGCCCATCAGCCAAAAAATCACCATCGCCAGGTATAAGCCGGTTACCGCCCTGAACACATGGGCGGAATTGATGGTATCGACCTCTATTCCATACAGTATGGGCATGCTGAATTGCGGCACCGCACCATAGGCCAGTGCTATGGGGAAAAGACCCAGCGCTGCCAGTACCAGAAACACGCTCTCCTTGTTCATAGTGCTCTCCCTCGTCATTCACCTGCGCCAGGTAGCCCTGTCACACGGTTTCGCTAAAAACCACCCTGGCATCACTCCGGTGCCAGAGCCGCCTCAAATGTCTTACTGAGCCTGAAGTCGATAACCCGCAGAGCCAGGGGTATGGATACACGCTGCCGATTGGCCAGCGCGAGCAGGTCGTTAAAGGACAGGTAGGTAACACCTGTCTCGTCCTGCCAGACCAGAAACTTCTGGCAGAAACCATCAAGGCCAAGGGTCGGCGCCTCAACCATTGCTGCGCCGCCCGGGCCGGGAGCACCGAACAGAATCATATGGGACGGCAAAACCTCCACCCCCAGTTGCCGGGCATTGGCCTGGAAATCCACCTCTGCGAAGTACAAGGTATCGTCCTGCTCGTCAATTGCAGCCTTTATGCGGGCTATCGTGTCCTGAAAATTATAGGGGCTTTCCAGCGTGATAATGCCATCTGGCTGCATCTGGTCGCTGTCGAAAGTGCCGCGGCTCTCCGCGGGCACGCCTGCCGCGGCAGCGTTTAACGTGCTCTCATAGCGCTCGCGTAAATCGGGCAGCGTATCACCCGTAAGCCGGTACCGGGAGACCAGGTAATCAAAGCCGTTGTGAATGACATAGCTCTGGCGATTGGCGGGAGATTCAAAGGCCAATATGCGCGCCGGTAGCTCCAGGGCGAGCAGGGGATTGTGCTGGATAAGCGCCGTCTCCATGTCAGCGTTGGAGAACACCAGGACCCGTGCCGGCGGCATCGCGGAGCCGGCCTCCCGCGCCAGGCGAGAATGATCGATATCAGCCACCAGCTGCAGTTTCGGGTCTTGCTCAATATTACGCGTCATCGTCGCCACAAGACTGTCGGTCCTGGCATAACGTTCGGGCTCGATAGCGTCACCACCGGAACAGGCCTGGAGCCCGGCTATGGCCAGGGCTGCCAGCAGAGGCTTGATCATTCCGGCACGCCCTTTTCTGCCAGTTCTGCGCCCAGTTGTGCAGCAATGGTAAAAAGTTGTTCAGGGTCCTCATGACGCATCCGCGCCAACCCCATCTCCATGCCCTTGGCGAAAACGAGCTCGGGTTGCCGGCTGGCAACCGCTTCGAGTATCGCGATCGCGCAGTCGGCCGGGTCATCACCCCCGTCAATATTGGCGTCTGACTGGCCGCGGCGAGAGCCGTCCGCCGTGACGGCATTGCGCGCCACATCCGTTGCCACGGAGCCCGGGAGCACATTGGTGACATCAATGTGGTGCGGTATCGAGACCTCGGAGCGCAGCGCATCCATGTAGCCAATCAGGCCGTGCTTTGCGGCCGAATAGGCTGTCCGCAGGGGAGCACCAAGTCGCCCCGCTACAGAACTGATAGCCACGATATGCCCGCCACCGGCTTCAGCCATGCGCTTGAGCTGCAGTTGGGTAAGCCAGATAGGCGCTACAAGGTCCACATTTATCAGCTCGGTGTAGACGGCAGGATCCGTCTCTATAGCCAGGCTGCGCTGGCTGATTCCGGCATTGTTGACCAGGATATCAACGCGACCCCGCCAACCCCAGGCCTCTTCCACCTTGGCTGCCAGTGCCTCGAAATCGGTCACCTCAAAGGGCAGCACCAGGGACTCCGTGGGCAGTTCATCGGCGACTGCCTGCAGCGCGTCCAGGCGACGCCCCGACAATATGATGTGGGCGCCACTGTTCGCGAAAGCCAATGCCAGCGCCTTACCAATGCCCGAGGAAGCGCCTGTTATCCATACCGTTTTGGCTTCAAAGCTGTTCATTGCAAATCCCGCTGCGTTTCAAGGTTTGTGGTTATCGCGCCAACTCACGCCGGAAGGGCGGCAACGAGTCCAGTATAGCCTGCCCATAACGGCGAGTGACGACCCTGCGATCCAGCAGTGTTACCCGGCCGGTGTCGGTTTCGGTGCGCAATAGACGACCGCTCGCCTGCACCAGGCGCAGGGCCGCGTCGGGCACGCTGATCTCCATAAATGCATTGCGTCCCTCCGCTTCGACCCATTCCGCGAGCGCCGCCTCCAACGGGCTGTCTGGCACAGCGAAGGGGACCTTCGCGATCACCACGTGACGGCAGTAATCCCCGGGTAAATCAACACCCTCGGCGAAACTGGCGAGCCCAAGAATTACACTGCCGCCGCCCTCATCAATGGCCAGGCGATGGCGGCGTAAAATTTCCTGTTTGCTGTAATCGCCCTGCATCAAGAGAAGATCACCCAGGTCAGTGCTCACACCATGGTAGACGTCGAGCATCTGTCGCCGGGAGGAGAACAGCACGAGGCTACCCTCGGAGCGATCGAGTAACCCGGGCAGCAAAGCGATGATCGCATCGGTATGGGCCTGGGCGTCACTCGGGTCACAATCCATGGCAGGCACACTGAAAACAGCATTGGCATAGTCAAAAGGACTGCTGACCACTTTGTACAGCGCCGTATCAGGGGCACCAGAGTGCAGGCGAAACCGGTCGAAGGAGTTCAGCGCGGTAATGGTTGCCGAGGTCACCACCACCCCCGCCGCCCGCGACCAGAGATATTCCTCCAGAATGTCGGCGGCAAGAATCGGGCTGCAGCGCAGGTCGAAACCGAACTGTCCGCCACTGTTGAGCAGGGTAATCCAGCGTGCTTTGGGCGGCACATCGTTCTCCCCGCTTACCGCGTACTCCTGCCACAAGGCCAAATTACCCTCAGCACGGCCTAACAGGGCACCGATATTCAGGTGCCAGGTTTCAATATCGCTTTTGTCCAGGCCTGGACTCTCGTCTTCCAGGGCATCCTCAAGTATCTCCTCCATGCGGGACAGGTTGAGCACCAGCTTCTGAAAATGCCCTACGAGACCGGCGGCCACCGGCACCAGTTCCGGCGGTACGTGGCCATGATCGAAACGCAGTTGCTGGTCATCCCGGCGCTCATCCACCTCGACGTTCTCAAACATCGCTGCCACCATTTGCTCGGCAACCTGCAGGCCGGCAACTGCCTCTTCCATATCGGCGGGTATTATGGAGAGCGGCTGCTGCAGTCCGTGCAGCACCGTCAACGCGGGCGCCGCCTTGGCCAGCATCTTGCCGCTGTCAGCCAGCCATTGGATCGTGGTGTGCAGCCTGCAGAAGCTGGAAAAATGCGACAGTGCCTTGTCAGGCAGGTGGTGCCCCTCGTCGAAAATATAAATGCTGTCTTCCGGGGCGGACAGTATCGCCCCACCGCCCAGGGCGAGGTCGGACAACGCCAGGTCATGGTTGGTCACAATAATATCTGCAGTTTGCAGCTCGTCACGCGCACGGTAAAAGCTGCACTGCGCGATATTGGGACAGCGCCTGCCACTGCACTGGCTGTGATCCGTGGTCACCCCAAACCAGGTGTCGTCAGCAATGGTTTCGGGCCAGTTGTCCCGGTCCCCGTCCCATTGACCCCGTCCCAGCGCATCGATCATCGCGTTGTAAACCGGCATGGCGTCTGCACTGACTGGAGTACCCAGCTCATCCGGGTACAGGGGCAGAGCAGCTGACTCGCCCGGGCCGCCAGCCAGCACACGATCCAGCTTCGACAGGCAGACATAACGCCTGCGTCCTTTCGCCAATACATAGCTGAACTGCAGACCACTGGCCTGGGCAATATCCGGAAGATCCTTGTTAACAAACTGTTCCTGCAGTGCGATGGTGGCCGTGGCGACCACCAGGCGCTTGCCCAATGCCTGAGCCAGGGGTATCGCGGCCACGGCATAGGCGATGGTCTTGCCGGTGCCGGTACCAGCTTCTATGACACAAACAGCGGCTTCCCCGGAGGGTGCTTCGCCCGGCCCCGGAATTCGAGCAAGCGCATTGGCTATCTCGGCAATCATCTGCCGCTGGCCCCAGCGCGGGGTCAGCGATTTGTTCTCGATGATCGCGCTGTAGGCCTCGCGGATCCTGTCCTTGAGGTCGTCGTCTAGCAAGAGTCGCCGGCACCCCCGGCAAGCTGCAGTTTACTGGTAACCGCATTGGCGTAGATTGCGAGGGCGTGATCGCGATGCGCTGATGGCATGGCATTGATGCGGGCTTCAAAGCTGGCCCGGTCTACATCGCCCTGTTCAAGGTAGAGATCTTGCGGAATGGTAATCTCTTCGCCATGAAGCATTTTGTAGGCGTAAAGATTAGTCGGGTGCAGGCAGTAGCTGTCGATAACCTGCCGGTCTACCTCGGCGGCCACCGCGTCAGCGGAATCGAGATCTCCAGACAGCGGAGTACCGAAGCTCACATGGACCCGGCCCTTGCCGCCCGCAATGCCCTGGCCAATCGAGGCAACGTCCTCCTGCTCTCCTTTCTGGTAATTTCCCTGGCTCAACAACGCGTGCATCTCGCCGGCCTTGAGCGCGTCACAGGGGTCGAGTTCGTAGGAGATCGACACCGGCACGATGGCAAGGCCCTCGATATGCTCGGCAAAGGTCTGGGTCGCCCTGTCACGGCTAAGCCCCAGCATTTTGATCACGGCGGGTTCGGTCCGGTCAACCCCGTCCTTGGCTCGTCCCTCTCGCTGCGCGATCCAAATGGGTGCATTTTCATCCTGAATGGAGTGGCGAATGTACTCTGAAAGCGTCTTCGATGCCGCCAGCAGTTCCCGCGGGCCGTTGAGGGAACGCTTTACGATAAAGCTCTTGTTCAACCGCATCAGGTCACTGACCCAGGGCTTGGTCAGCAAGTTGTCACCGATAGCGATTCTCACCGTCTGGTGACCCCCTCTATGGAGAGCATAATTGGTAAATGCCGGATCCATTGCAATATCGCGATGGTTACTCATGAACACGTAGGCTTTGCCTGGATCCAATGCCTCCAGTCCGGAAACACTCAAACCGCCGGTAGTATCCTCGATCATCTTTTCGAGATAACCCTTGATCACCATCTGCATGCCGTGAACATCGTCCACGGAACGCAGCTCCCGGCCCAGGAAATAGCGCACCAGTGGGCGCCAGATCGCCGGGATCAACCTGGCTGCAAAGCCCAGGCGCAAACGCGCCACAGAAGACAGGAATTCAGGGTCATGCAGTAACCGCTCCAGCACATCGGGAACCTCGTTATCCCGGTATGGGCGGATATCTGCGAAGGGGTCGGTCAAGCGGACATCCTCGTTAAACTCGCGCATCACCATACCCAAATTACCCTGATGAGTCATCCGGGCACTGACTCAGGCCCACCTTTCTGCTACCCTGCCTCCGCTTTTCTTTCGACACACATTCACTGGGGGAAACAATGGAAGCAACAAGCGCAGCGCTGATGACATTCGGGGTAGCGGCACTGTTCATGAGTTGGGTGATCCTGCTGATTGAATCCTGGAAAGAGGATTACAGCTGGGGCCTGTGTACGCTGCTATTACCACCTTTGTCCTATTTCTACGGTTTGTTCCGCCTGGACAAGGCCGGCCAGGCACTGCTTGTCGCGCTGATCGGCTGGGTGCTGGTGTTTCTGGCCTGGTAGACGACGCAGTGTAACCACATTACCGAATTGTAATGTCGCTGACGCGCTGTCAAAAACTAGATTTCTCTATAAAAATCATAGACTTAGAGAAATATTCGGCACTTTGTTACCTTTCTACCCATAAAGGGAGCCATGCGTAACCCTTTGGCCGGCGTAATCGAGTACAATCCGCCACAAAGCGTGGGGAAATAGACTGACCACGCGCGACATTTGACCTGCAGGGGAAACCAGAATGACATTTACCAGGATTATTGCGGCCAGCGCTCTCGTGGCTTGTTCAGCCGCAAGCTTCGCCGCCAAGCCGACCAGCATCGCGTTCCAGAGTAACGGCGAGACCGAAGACGGTACTGCCTACTCGGAGTACACGGTGAAGTGTTCCGATGGCCGCAAGGTACAACTGACCGCCTGGGACAACCGTCGCCGGTGGTGTGTGGGCGGCGCGGACAGCACTGAGTGCGAAAAGAAGCAGATCAAAGCAGCGAAGGCAGCCTGCAAGGGCAACTAACGCCGCTATAGACGCCAAAAACCGCGGCTGAATGGCTGCGGTTTTTTTATGCCCAGCGGATACTCATTCCACATAGCGGCGCCTCAGCTCAGCCAACTCGGGCTCACCAACAGCAAGCGCCTCCAGCAGGTACGACTCGACACTGCCGAAGTGCTCATCGATGTAAGCCAGCGCCCGGGACAAATAGTCTTCGTGTACCTCCAGCATCGGCAGGATCGCTTCGACGTCGATGTGCTCCATTGCATACTTCTTGCGCAATCTGTCGAGCTCGTTCTCGGGCAAAAAGAATTGCCGGGTCAACATATAATCCTGCATCACCACGTCCCGCGACACGCCCAGAGCAAGCAAAATAATAGCGGCCGCAAAACCGGTGCGATCCTTGCCCGCGGCGCAGTGCACCAGGAAGCGGGTGTCGTCCAACGCGAGTATCTCTCGAAACATACGGGCATAGGTTTCAGTCTGGCCCTGGGCGAAGTCGTGGTTGATATGCACCATGAACTCGAACATTGGCTCTCGGCCAGTCCAGCCGTCCTGCCCCGCCTCCTCGAAGAATCGCGCATTACTGCCGGGCACAATCGGTAAGCTCGCTATACGCGGTGATTTCTGTGAAGGCAGCTTACTCGGCTCTGCTTCTTGCTCGTCTTCCCGGCGAAAATCACAGACAAGATCCAGTTCGAGGCTGGCCAGCAGGGTTACATCAGCCTCGGTCAGTGCTGACAACTGCCCGGACCGAAAGAGGTAACCCCACTTCACCCGGTGACCATCTGCGGTGGGATAACCGCCGAAATCTCGAAAATTCGGGGTCCCTTCCATACCCAGCCGACGCTCACTAGCCACCGCCTCGTTACCGTGCTGGTCTATCAACCGAAAGCGGTGGCGGCGATCGCGTGGCAAGCCGGTTACCCTGGCCTGCGGGCCTGGCCCGGGAGAATGCTCTACCTCGGCGCCCGGCGCCAGTGCCTCAACCTCTACCTGGGTCTCTGCCTGGGTGGCTTCCCAGTCGACGTGGTAAACCCCGTCGGCGCTGCGCCAGATATGAACTGATTCAGGTAGTAGTGGCATGGACAATAACTCGGTTTGGCGCTTTGGACACTGGGCGGTGACCCACTAGGCGCGATACTCGAACACCGCTTTCAACAGGGTCTTTATGAGATTGAGCTGCTTTTCCAGGGCCTCTTCACTGAAGGGGTCCTGGCCCAGCAAGTCGCGGTACATGGGTGCCATTGTGACATAAGACATCACCAGGTTGTTAAAGGCCATCACTGCCCAGGGCTGAAGATCAGCATCACCCAGCATGGGCGACTCGGCACCTTCGATCCGGCCCGAGGGCTCGAACATGGGGCGAAACAGGCGATCGATAAGTTCATTCGTGCGAGGCCCACCCGAGAGCGCAGCGTGTTGCAGCAGGCGAGCCAGGTTTGGGTTGGCATGGTGTTTGCGCACGATCTCTTCCAGCCATTCAAACACCCTGTCATGGGTGACCGGGCCAGTATTGAGTGCCTCCATTGGCTGCAGAAAATCGTTGAGCAGACGCTCAAGCACCGCCGCGTACAGCGCTTCCTTGTTGCGAAAGTGGTTATAGAGACTGGGCGAGCGAATGCCGACGCGGTCTGCCACATCGCCCAGCGAGGTAGCGCTGTAGCCCTGCTGCGCGAAAAGGTCTTCAGCTGCATCAAGAATACGTTGGGCGGTGCTCTGAGTGGGTTCTGCGGTTACCGCGGTCGAATCTGAGGTCACGCTATACTGGCTCTGCTGGGACAATAATGACTAATAGGCATTAGTATACCCCACGAGGACCCGCAACTTAAGCTACTGGACCCACTCGCAACGAGGAAAGCCATGATCGACCCGACGATAAGCCATCCCATATACGAGTACGCTCGCCTCATTGACGCGGGCGACTTCGCCGGCGTGGCGGAGCTCTTTCGCCACGGCGAGATCATCACTGCCCAGGGTGGCGCAACGGGTTACGACGAGGTCCTTGCCATGTACACCGCGGCCACCCGGCTCTACGAGGATGGCACGCCCCGAACCCGACATCTCACCACCAACCTGGACATCCGCCAGGATGGCGACAGCGCCAGCTGCCAGAGCTACTTCACAGTGATGCAGTCGCTACCCGATTTTCCATTGCAAGCCATCATCAGCGGACGCTATTGCGACAGCTTGCAGAAAGTAAATGGGGGCTGGCGATTTGCCACTCGCGAGATCATTCCAGACCTGTTCGGTGACCTCTCCCGTCACCTGCTCATAGACCCGGCCCAGCTGAGTTGACAAGGTCGGCCTTAATGTGAATAATCGCGCCTCCTGAATTTTGACCCCTATTGAGGTAACTGACCGTGGCTAACTCTCCACAAGCAAAAAAGCGTGCCCGACAGGCTGAAAAGCGCCGCACCCACAACGCCAGCCTGCGCTCACTGGTGCGCACCAAGATCAAGCAAGTGCTCGCCGCCATTGGCACGGGTGATGCCGCTCAGGCCAAGGCCGCTTACGAGAGCGCCGTACCTGTCATCGACCGTATGGCCGACAAAGGCATTATCCACAAGAACAAGGCAGCCCGGCACAAGAGTCGCCTGAATGCCCAGGTCAAGGCACTGGCTGCTTAAGCGGTTCTCTGCGATCACAAAAAAGCCGGCATTCGCCGGCTTTTTTTTGTCCCTGATTTCTCACACTCATCAACTAACCTTGAGCTGCGCCTCCTCTGTAGGGACATCTTTCACTTTGTGGAACTCTTCCAACATGCTCTGCTCGTAACTCTGGGCTTCGTCGGTGTCCAGCGGCCGCTCCAGCTTGCTCCAGTCGATATCGCCGTCGGTCGCCAGGTTCTCAAACTCAAGAATGCCCAGCTCCTCAAACTTGGGGCGAATTTTGTCGGTCAACAAACCAATTCGGCCGAGGTTGGGAATAACACGCTGAAACAGCAGGTTGCGGAATGTCGACATGACAAACCCCTCCAGTACCTGCTTCCTCGCTTCCTCCACGTCCCAACCGAAATGACGGAAAACATCCGTTGCGACCAGTCGTTCCCGGCTAACAACACAGGCCTCGTAGGCAAACTGGGCACGTTCTTCGCGCTCTTCATCTGAGAGCGTTTTAACAAACTCCTCGAGATAGTTAACCCCGAAAGTCACGTGACGCGCCTCATCGCGAGTCACCAGGTAGACCACGTCTTTTAATACCGGGTCCGGTGTGGTTTCGCGGGTGGTATTGAACGCGGACAGCGCCAGCCCCTCGATCACGATCTGCATGCCGATAAACTTCATATCCCAGCGCGGGTCGGTGAGAATCTTGTCGATAATGCTCTTCAGGTGCGTGTTGATGGGGTACATCATGCCAATACGCTGTTGCAGGTATTTGTTGAACACCTCGACGTGACGGGCCTCATCAAAGGTTTGTGATGCGGCGTACAATTTCGCGTTGAAAGTCGGCGCACAGGAGCACAACTGCGATGCCACCAGCAGGGCGCCCTGTTCGCCATGCAGGAATTGCGAAAGACTCCACGAATTCATGTGCAGCCAGAATTCACTCTTGGTCTTCTCGTCCATGTCCAGGTACGGCTGGTACTCATGCAGGTTCATCAGCTCAGGCGCCCGCTCTTCATCGGGCCAGGGGCGGTTCCAGTCGATATCCATCTCCGGGTCCCAGTTCAGCTGCTTGCCCAGGTCGTACAGTTTCTTGATGCGGTCATCCTGCACCTTGTAGTCCCAGTTGTAGGAACCGGTCAGAGGCGTCTGAAAAATCTCGGCGACGTGGTCCACCTGTTCGCTGGTCAGTACATCCTCCAGGTCAGGATTTTCACGCGGGTAGTCGGCGTCTGCATACTGCTGGATTTTGCGCGGGGTTTTTTCCTGCCACTCTATTTTCATTATCAATCACTCTATCCGGTTGGTATGGCAATTGACTATGGTGGAAGCAAGCTGCCGCAACAAGGTAATGTCTTGTCAAATTGAGGTCATTTGTGGCCAAATAGGGGTATGCCGAAGACCACCACGCCCGCGCAGTACATTCTAATCCTCATCGATATGATCGAGGAGCAGGGCCACGGCCGGGAGCAAGTCCTGGCTGGTACGACACTGGCAGAGACCGGCATCTCAGGCATCGGGGCGAGAGTAAGCGAAAGCGACTTCTCACAACTGGTCAGCAATGCCTTCGCGCTCTCTGGCGACCCAGCCTTAGGCCTGAAACTGGGCATGCGGCTCAACCTGTCCGCTCACGCAATACTTGGCCAGGCATTCATGACCTGCCGCGACCTGGGGCAGGTCATGGAACTGTTCCTGAAGTACTACCACCTGCTGTCGCCGGCGCTGTACCTGGAATTCGAGACGGTCGATGAGCGCTGCATTCTGACTACCGTATCAACACCAGAGCAAAACACCGTGGAGTTCGCCTACGAAATGATGTACGCGGCGATCCTCAATACGCTGCGCGGGCTACTCAACATCGACCACTTGGCGCTGAAGCTGGAAGTACCCTACCCGGCGCCGGCGCACAGGCAGTCGTATTACGACATTTTTGGCCCTGACGTCCATTTTGACTGCATTCGCGGAAGAATAAGTTTCGACCAGGCCTTGCTGCAGACGCCCCTGCCTACCTCCAACACCGCGCTGCGGACGCTCTATGAAGAAGAATGCGCCAGGTTGCTGTCGGATCTCGAGGAGGAAGACTCGGTGGCGGAACAAACCCTGCGCTTATTGCGCAAGCTTGAAGGACAGTATCCGCAGATGCCCCAGATCGCCAGAATACTGAACTTCAGTCCTCGCACCTACCGGCGCAGGCTGGAACAGGAAGAGACCTCTTACCAAACGCTATTGGACAAGGTGCGGGCCGAGCACGCCACACGCTACCTGCAGAACACACGGCTGCCGCTGTCGACGATAGCGTACATGGTGGGCTTTAACGATTCCTCCAACTTCCGTCGCGCCTACGTAAACTGGACCGGTCGGTCTCCCCGGGAAGTACGCAATGGCAACTAGCGCACTGCAGGTCATCCTGGGCAAGACTGCGGCCCAGACTATCTCTCGGGAAGGGTGGCACGCCGATCACTTCAGCCTGGTAGTGGGAGCCTCGGGAGGGCCCAAGTGGTTCATCCTGAGCCACCTGGACCGCCTGCTGTTCGGTGAGTTCCTGCAGCAGGGGACCGGCAAACTGACCACGCTCGGCTCCTCTATCGGGGCCTGGCGCAATGCCTGTTTCGCGATGCCCGATCCGGCCGCAGCGATTGAGCGACTGGAGCAGGGCTATCTGCACCAGCGTTACGAGAGCAAGCCCAGCGCGGCGGAAGTCAGCGACACCAGCATGGGTACGCTGCACCAGGTGCTCGGGGATGACGGTGTCGATCAGCTAATGTGCAACCCGCGCATCAATACCCACATTATCACCGCTCGCGGCAGGGGACCGGCAGGCTCAACCTCAGCGCCGGTACTGGCCGGCGGCATGGCTGCGGCGGCACTGGGTAACACAGTAAACCGAAGGCTCTTGCGACACGCATTCCAACGCGTCGTGTTCCATAGCGCTGCCGAGCACAACCCCGGGCTTAGCTATCATGATTTCCACACCGAGTATGTACCCCTCAGTGCCACTAACGTGGCACCGGCACTGCACGCCAGCGGTTCCATTCCGTTCGTGCTAACCGGTGAACGCGATATTCCCGGTGCGCCGCCCGGCCAGTACTGGGATGGCGGCATCATCGACTACCACTTCGACCTCGACCAGTACCACGGGGAGGGCCTTATCCTCTACCCACACTTCAGGGCTGATCTCACGCCGGGCTGGTTTGATAAATTCCTGCCCTGGCGCAAGGCGGCAATCAGTGAAATCGACAAGCTGGTGCTACTCTGCCCAAGTGAGGCGCTGGTGGCCGAGCTACCCCAGGGTAAGATTCCGGACCGCAGGGACTTCACCCGCATGCATCATGAGGATCGGGTCAATTACTGGCTAACTTGTGTAGAGCGCAACAAGGCCCTGGCCGAGGAGTTCCATGCGCTGACCAGCGGCTCGGACCCACTCGCGGGTGTCACAGTATTGTCCTGAGGTCGGGTGAACAGGACGTCAGCTCAGGTGATGTACTCGTCGAGGTAGCGTTCAACCTCTTTCTGCAGGACCCCCTTAAAGGCACTGGCCAGCAGGCCCAATTTCACTGACACATCCACCAGGTTGTCGTGAAAAGTCAGGGTGCCATCGACACCAGATCCCTTAATCCGCACACTGTCGCCCTCCCAGGCGGAGTGCACTCCGTGCTTTTGCTCGAGACTGGCGGCCAGGCCTTCAGCGGCGGCCCGCAGCTCGTCCTTGGGCATGGTATAGGGTCGGGTAACGCGAAATCCTGCCATGACTTAACCTCTTATTCTCGATGGACAGTATAGATCATCACGTCGCGACAAAGCGGCCATCAGCCAGGGTAAATTGCTGGCCACAGCACTCCTCTCCCTGCATCCGCGCCAGCATCTCCGGGGCTTCGGAATAGGCTACTGTACGACGCCCGCCCGGCAGGTCAAACACGGCAACGGCCCGCCATGGCTGGTCACCCTGGTACAACACCGTGTAACCAGCGACAGTGCCGGGACCCTGGAAGTCAGCTACCAACTCACACAACTCACAGGCTGCGCGCACAGCCTCCGTGACATCCTCGTGTGACCAACCCGAGTCTCCGGGTGTGGCCGACCAGATAGCACAGGCCTGCTTGGTCAGCATCCCGCTCACGCTGGTCAGCAGCCCGGCTTCGGCCGGCTGTTCGCGCAACAGCTGCGCCATCTTGACCGTGGCCTGGAGTACAAAATTATTCAGCGGGCCGCCAGCAAAAGTCATCGCCCCCGTGACAGTGAGGTCGCCGTCTACAAGGGGGCCGAACTCCTGCAGTTGCACCCGAATCGCGGACGGGAAGCAGGAATACAACTCGCGCAGCCGCAAACTGCCCAGATTCACATCTGCCTGCGCCGCGACGGACTGCCCTGCCAGCCGGAACCCGGGACTGCCCCCAAGATCGCGGCGACTGGCCACGACCGACATGAAATTGGACTCGCTTGACGCGCGTGGAAAAATCCAGCGATCGCGTTCTATGCCCAGCTCTTGCGCTACTGCCACGCTACAGAAAACCAGCCCTGCAGCCTGATCCACATTCCACTGGCTGTTGTGCAACTTGGTGTAGGGAAAAGCCAACATACGGTTGCCGGGAGAATGCTCCCGAACCTGTTCCGCGCTGACGGCTCGATCCGACCAGGCGTCGGAATTCGCCGCGGCTACCTCACTGAACCGGGCATACATATGCGCCATCTGGTCGCGGTGTTCAGCGACACTCAGTCCCTGCTTGTAGCGCAGGGCGCTGTCGATAATGGCATAGTAGCCCACCGGCATACCCAGCCCCGCTGCCGACTCCACCGAAGACCACAGTTCATCCTCCGGTACCAGCAGGGTATCTGGCCTGGTATCGACCTGCGCGGTTTCGGTCGCCTCTTTGCCGGCCTTCTGCGCCAGCAATGCGCGGTACTTGGCCTCACCACCCGTCACTAATACCACCCGGGCTTCGCCACTGGTTATTTGCTGACACGCTCGTGTAATCAGGGTTTGCTGCAATACCCCGATCTCGGCCAGTACGGTGTGCGCACCATTGGCCCCGAATCGATCCGCCAGTAACCGAGCGGGGTCGCTGTACGACCAGATTCCCTTGGGTACGAGAATTTCATCTGCCTCGGCCAGCAAAGCACCACAGCCAGCATCCAGCGCGGCCGCGTGCAGCGCGCGCTCCATCAACACCACTGCCTCATCCAAACCGGCTGTATCGGACTCTTTCTGTTGAACTGCACCCACGCCAACCAGGATTGGCGTGTTGGGCGCGAGATCAGCCATTCATGAATTCCCCGGCGTACCAGTTCATCATCTTTATCTTGTCTTCCAGCGAGTGATCAGGCTCCATCTCGTACACATTGCGAAAGGCAATAATGACATCCGATACCCCAATCGACTCCAGTTCCTCAATACCCTCCTTGGTGAACGCGTTCTGACCGGTGGTGAAAACCCTGAATGGCCTGTCTGCTGTGCCATACTCTTCGCGCAACTGGTTGATGCGTCCAATATAGGCCGTGAGCTGCTGCATATCGGCGCCGGCACACATCCAGCCATCGCCGATCCGGGCAGCACGCTTGAGCGCAGGCTCGGCATGACCTCCAATCAATACAGGGGTAGGTTCAGTCGGCACCGGGCACATCTTGGCCGCCGGCATATGATGAATCTCACCGTCATAGCCAAAAAAATCCCCTGACTCGAGCCCACGAACAATATCGATTTGCTCGTCAAAACGCTTGCCGCGCTTTTCCCAGGGCACATCACAGACCGCGAAATCCTCTTCCCAGGGACTGATACCGACACCGAAGTCGAAACGGTTACCAGACAGCTGCTGGATACTCTGCACCTGCTTCGCAACCACCGGCGCCTGCCGCACGGCAAGCTTGTAAACAAAGGTGGCGAAGCGGATGCGATCGGTAACGGCGGCCATCGCCGCCACTGCAATCAGGCTCTCAAGAAAGGGCACACTTTCCAGGAACTCGCGGCTACCATCTTTGTTGTATGGATACTTGGAGCTGCACTCCTGGGGGTAACAGATGCTGTCGGGAATGGTAATGCCGTCGAACCCCGCTGCCTCAGCCGCCTGTGCCAGGGGAAGATAATGGTCTGCATCACTCATGCCCACCTGATAACTGAATTTCATTGCCGCTCTCCTCAATATTACTCGTGCCGGTGGGGACATACCCCGGGAAAGGCCACACTCTAGCGACTTCAACCCCGAAGGTCTCCGCCGCTTACCGAAATTGACGCCACTGGCATCAAATACTGTACTTTTCCTGAAAGGGGTATACGGCGGAGCCTGCGCGCAGGATTAGCCGGGGCAACTGACAGGCCGGACAATTCGTTTACACTATGGCAATGGAAAACTCCGTGACTCCCTCACTGCGCGATATCTCCCGCCGCTTTCTCTTTGAGGAGGCCGATATTCGTGGCGAAACCGTCCACCTGGACGACAGTCTGGCCGAGGTGCTGGCCAATCACCAATATGCCCCCGGGGTCAGTCGTTTGCTGGGTGAATTTATGGCGGCAGCGGTCCTGCTGACTACCACCCTGAAGTATGAGGGCAGCATGATCCTGCAGGCGCGCAGCGATGGTCAGGTTCCTTTGATGATGGCCGAGTGCAGCAGCGACCTGAAGCTACGCGCCATAGCCCGCGGTGCGCAGCAGGCCACGTCGGAAGCCTTTGACGTATTGCTCGAGAGTGGCCAACTGGTGATCACTATTGACCCGCTGAAAGGGGAGCGCTACCAGGGCATAGTCCCGTTAGTGGAAAACTCACTGGCCCGCAGTCTTGATGCTTACTTCCACATGTCCGAGCAACTGCATACCCGCTTCTGGCTGGCCTGTGACGGTAATCGCGCCGCTGGCATGCTGCTGCAACAACTGCCCAGCCAGGTACAGACAGACCCCCAGACGCGGGAAAACCAGTGGCAACATGTGTGCACCCTCAGTGAAACACTGACGGATGATGAACTTCTGGCCTTGCCGGCCCAGGAGATACTGCGCCGGCTGTTCCACGAGGAGCCCACTCGCCTGTTTGAGGCACGCAGCCCGGAATTCTGGTGCAGTTGCACCCGAGAACGTACATTCAACGCCCTGTCGGCGGTGGGGGCCGAAGAAGTCGAATCCCTGCTGCAGGAACAGGGATCTATCACCATGGATTGTGAATTCTGCAGCCAGCAATACGTCTTCCAACGGGAGGATCTTGCCGATCTCCTGCACAAGCCAGAACAGCCGCATTTACACTAATTTTCGCCCTGTCCGTCAACGCGTATTTTTTGTGCAGCCCGGTTCGCATGGCGTACCGATTCTGACATAATGTCGCCCCCCGGAAAGACCGGGATTGGCGACGCGGATCACAGCCACTGACTGCGTCTCTCAAAAAAAGAAACAGGATCCGCAATGACCGCAGACATCCCCACCGCCCAGGAACTGGTTGACCTGGGAACCTCACAACTCATCGAAGAGTCCCTGAAGCGCAACGAAGGCACACTGGCCGACAGCGGCGCCCTGCTGGTGACCACCGGCAAGCGCACTGGCCGTTCGCCGGCAGACCGTTTTATCGTGCGTGAACCTAGCACCGAGGACGCCATTGACTGGGGGTCGGTCAATCGTCCCTTCGATGCGGACAAATTCGATGCCTTATGGGAACGCGTAGAAACCCACATCGCCGGGCGAGACCGTTTTGTTTCCCACCTCCATGTTGGGGAGCACAGTGACCACTACGTGCCCGTCAAGGTGACAACCGAGACCGCCTGGCAAGGCCTGTTTGGCCGCAATATGTTCATCCGTCCCGACCACTACAATAGTGGCCGCAAGCCAGAGTGGCACATACTCAACGCCGCCGGGTTTGTCTGCGATCCGGAGCGTGACGGCACCAACTCGGACGGTGTCGTACTGATCAACTTCGCCCAACGCAAGGTACTACTGGCCGGCATGCGCTACGCCGGGGAAATGAAGAAAGCCATGTTCTCAGTGCAGAACTTCCTGCTGCCAGAGAAGGACGTAATGTCGATGCACTGCTCGGCCAATGTCGGCGAGAACGGTGACACCACATTGTTTTTCGGGCTCTCCGGCACCGGCAAGACCACGCTATCGGCCGACCCCGACCGCTATCTAATCGGGGACGATGAGCACGGCTGGTCGAAGGGCTCGGTATTCAATATCGAGGGTGGCTGCTACGCCAAAACCATCGACCTGAGCCAGAAAAACGAACCTGTCATCTGGGACGCCATACGATTCGGTGCCATCATCGAGAATGTGGTGGTCGACAAGCAACGTCACGCGGATTACTGCGACACCAGTCTCACCGAGAATGGCCGCTGCTGCTATCCACTGGAGCACGTCGAAAAACGTACCGAGGCCAATGCCGGCGGAGAACCCAAGTGCGTCATCTTCCTGACCTGCGACGTGTCTGGCGTACTGCCCCCGGTTTCTATACTGACTAAGGAAGCCGCCGCGTTTCACTTCCTCAGCGGCTACACTGCGCGAGTTGGCTCCACCGAGCTGGGTGCAGAGGCCGGTATCCACCCCACTTTTTCCACCTGTTTCGGCGCGCCGTTCATGCCGCGCCCCGCGGGCGAATACGCCGAGTTGCTCATGAAGCGTATCGAGGACTTCGGCAGCCAGGTCTACCTGATCAACACCGGCTGGGCCGGTGGCTCCGGTGCCCCGGGTGGCACCGGCAAGCGCTTCCCCATCCCGGTCACCCGCGCGGTAGTCGCAGCGGCCCAGAGCGGAGCGTTACTGGACGCACCCCGCGGTCACCTGGACATCCTCAACCTCGACTTCCCGACGGAGATTCCCGGTGTCGACAGCCAGTATGTGAATCCCCGGGAGGGTTGGGGAGATACGGCCGCTTACGATGAACAGGCTGGTAAACTCGCCGCCCTGTTCCAGGACAATATTCGTAAATTCGATGTTTCTCAGGAAATCGTGGCGGCAGGCCCCACGTCCTGACGATGAACCCGGCAAGTTGATAAAAAAGCCCGCGCAAGCGGGCTTTTTTATGTCTCCTTAAACCCCGTCTATCGCGTCTGGGAGTAACTGCCGGCGATGCAGGACATGAGCCGACAACTGTACGCCAAACAGATAGAGGCAGGGTACCAGCACCAGGGTGACACCCGTGGCAAACAGGACACCGAATGCCAGCGAGATCGTCATGGGAATCAGGAACTGCGCCTGAAAACTGGTCTCGGACATAATCGGCAGCAGGCCGATGAAAGTGGTAATCGAGGTCAGGATAATCGGCCGGAAGCGATCCTGCCCCGCCTGCAACAAGGCCTCAAAGACAGCGTGGCCGCTGGCGCGCAGCTGATTGATTCGATCGATAAGAACCAGGTTGTCATTGACCACCACTCCCGCAGCCGCGATAACACCGAGCAGCGACAGCATGCTGACTGTCCAGTTCAAGATGAGGTGGCCAAAGATGGCGCCCATGATGCCGAAGGGTACAGCGGTAAGCACCAACAGGGGCTGCCAATACGAACGGAAGGGGATGGCCATAAGTGCGTAGATGACCAGCATGGCCATCAGCATGTAGCGCACCATAGCCTGGCCGAATTCTGCCTCTTCCTGCAGTTCACCATCCAGGGCCATGGTCAGACCCGGAAAACGCTGCTGCCACTGCGGCAGGTGCACTCTCAAGACATCCTCCACAATGGCCCGCGGCGCGGCCAGGCCGGGCACCACATCGGCGGTCACCTCCAGGGTGCGCTTGCGATCAAGGCGCTCGATGGTCAGGTAACCCGGTTGATAGCTGACCTCAGCCACGGTATCAAAGGGCACCTCGCCGCCCGCTGGCGTTCTCACCCGCATCTCGCTCAGGCTCTCCACGGAAAGACGCTCATCAGCCGGGTAGCGGACCATTACCCTGACATCTTCCTTGGCCCGCGGTATGCGCTGGGCCTCGGCACCGTAAAAGGCCTCCCTGACCTGTCGGGCCACGTCGGCGAGCGTGATCGACAGGTTTTCTGCGGCGGGTTTGAGGCTAAGCACGATCTCCTCGCGAGGCGCTTGCAGACTATCGTTGATGTTGAACACACCCGGGTAGGTTTCCAGGATAACCCGCAGTTCCTCGGAAACCAGCCCGAGGTCATCCACCGAGGGAGACGCCAGGACCAGGTTAATCGGCTTGCCCACGTCGTTAATGGTGTAATTAACTGCAAACTCCTCCACCGGGCCCAGGTCACCAATCTGGTCCTGCCAGCGTGCCGCCAGGGCCTCGATATCCACTGCATCGGAGGTCGATTCAATCACCACCGTTACCTGGTTTTCGCGCCCAAAAGCATCAATATGTCGCACCACCGGCCCCTGACTTTCATAAATGGGATCGCTGTTGTAGTCGGACCTGATCTGCACCGCAGCGGACTCTACCTGCCGCAGCACGCGCAGTGTATCGGCGTAGGCCCCACCCTCAGGCAGGGTTACCTTGGCAATGGCGTAATCCGAGTTGACCGTGGGAAAAAAGGCCGCTTTGACCCAGCCGCCTCCGTAGAGCCCCAGGCTGATAGCCAAAGCACACAAAAACAGCGCACCCACCAGCACATTGGCCCGCAGGCAGCGCTCCAGAAAGGGGCGATAAAGCTCGGCCGCAAAGCGGGTCATGCCATCGGCAAAGCGCAGACGCACCTTTTCCAGGCGCCTGAGAAAGCCCCACCGGCTGGGGCGCTGGGGGCGCATGTGTGCCAGGTGCGGCGGCAAGATGAGCAGGCACTCTACCAGGGAAAAGACCAGCGCCAGTATCACCACCGTTGGGATAGCAGCGGCGATGCGCGCCATATCGCCCGGCATGAAAAACATGGGAGCAAAGAAGATCATGGTACTGATCACAGCAAACATGACTGGCTTGACCACACCACGGGCACCACTCAGCGCCCCCTTGGCCCCACTCTCCCCGGCCATTTGCCGCGAGTGAATGGATTCGCCCACAATGATCGCATCGTCCACCACGATGCCAAGAATCAACAGGAAGGCGAACAGGGACATCATGTTCAGACTGACCGAGGTGTATTGCAGGGCAAAGAAGGTGCCCATGAACGCTATGGCAATACCCACGCAAACCCACAGGGCCAACATGGGGCGCAAAAACAGTACCAATACGATAAACACCAGCGCCAGGCCGCCGACACCGTTCTTCAGGAGCAGGTCAACCCGGCCCTTGAACGAATCCGCTCTGTCCTGCCAGACCGACAACTCCACCCCTTCAGGCAGCGTTGGCTGGGTGCGCTCCACCCACGCCTTGACCGCGTCACTGGTACGCAAGGTATTGGGATTCGAACTCACATAGACCTGCAAATTGAGGGAAGGCTTGTCATTGAAGCGCGTGCGAACATCGACATCCTCGAAACCATCGACGACCGTTGCCACGTCGCCCAGGGTCAACTGGGTTCCATCGCGGGTACTGACCAGGGGAATGGTTTCAAAGTCGTAGCGGTCGTAAGCCTGCCCGCGGGTTTGCAACTGAATATCGCCCTCACTCGACTTGATCGAGCCAGCGGGCAGGTTGAGTGAAGAATTGCGAATCGCCGCGGTGACATCGGCAAAGGTCAGACCGTAGCGTCGCAGATTGTACTCGGAGACCTCCACCGATACCTCGTAGGGCCGGGGTGAGCTTACCTCGACGATGGAAACGTCGGGCTGTGCAGACAGGTCGTCACGCAGCCGCTCGGCTAGCTCCTTCAGGTTACGTTCACCGATATCGCCGGCCAGCGACACCCTGGCCATATTGTGACGGTGCGCAATCTCGTTAACGATCGGCCGCTCGGCATCAACCGGAAAGGTTGTTATCGCATCCACGCGACTTTTGATCTCACCGGTCAGGCGCTGCATGTCGTAGTCCGCTTCCGCCTCGATAATGACACTACCCATGCCCTGGCGGGCGGTAGAGCGAATTTCCTTGACCCCGTTCAGGTCGTGGACCGCCTCCTCAATGCGCACACAAATCTGTTGCTCTACCTCACTGGGTCCCGCGCCCGGGTAAGCCAGTGAGACCTGCACCTTGTTGATAACCGGCTCGGGGAAAAACTGCTTGTCAATCGCGGGCAGGCCTGCAGCCCCGCCTAACAGCAGAAAGATCATCAACAAGTTGGCCGCTATGGGGTTATCGATGAACCAGCGGATGGGACCTGCCATTCTCAGTAGGCTCCGCCGGCAATCCTGGCCGCGTCACTGATGGTCACTGCCATTCCAGCCACCGTGGTGGCCGACTCGGCAATAATCACCTGGTCGCCCTGGGCCAGGCCCTGCACCCAGACCTGCTCGCTGCTGCGATGCAGAAGGTCCACAGACTTCAGGCGCGCCCGTTTCTCGCTATCCACGACCATCACATTCCCGTCGCTGCGCAGAGCGGTCCGCGGCAAGGTTGCGACGGCTGGCAGCTCGCGACCACTGATCGTGGCGTTGACGAACAAGCCTGGCGCCAGCGGCGGTCTGTCACTGCCGGGCTCCCTGGCGAATGGCCGCTCAATCTCGGCGACCGCGTAAACAACGCGACTGTCGACGTCGATATTGGCGTCGGTACGGACGATTTGGCCCCGCCACTGCCAGGTCTTGTTGCCAAACTGGGCGCTCAGCACCACCTCCGCCGGGTCAGACGGGGAGGCGTTGTCATAATTCAGGGGCAGCTCCAGCAGCGCCACCTGGCGATCGGTAAGCGGCAGGCGGACAGTGGCAACATCAGTAGCGTAGACCTTGGCGATGGGGGTGCCGGGGGTAACGTATTGACCGATGTCGACATATTTTTCACTAATGCGGCCATTAAAGGGGACGCTGATAGACGTGCGCTCCAGGTCAAGCCGCGCGGCACCCAGGTCAGCTTCCGCCGCCTTCAGGGCGGCCTCGGCTGCAGCCAGTTGCGGCTGTCGCAGGAACAGTGCGTTGGCTTGCTCACTGCCCAGGTCTCGCCACTCACGCTTTGCCTGCAGGGCCCTACCCTGCTCCTCGGCGACCCGCTGACGCGCGGCAGCAACCTGTGACTCGGCCCTGGCGATGGCGAACTGGTAATCAAAATCCTCTATTTTCAGCAGCGCATCAGCGGCGCCAAAAAAGCCACCCGCGGCAAAACCCGGCGCCACGTGCTCGACCCGCCCGGCCACGCGGCTGACGATGTTAATCTCGCGCAGCGGGCGCACAGTGCCCTGGGTTGTCACGGTCAGTGCCTGGCTACTGGGCTTGACCTGCAACACATCCACCACCGGGGGGGTAGGCATGGGTACGGCGGCCGGCTGCGGTGCTTCCTTGCCTACCAACAAGCCGTAGGCGGACCCCAGCCCCACCACCATGACCAGCGCGGTTAAAAGCCAGTTTCTTTTCCACTCAGGCGTCATCGCATTCCCTACCGTATCTGCCCTAAAACACCATTGTTTCGGGTTTCGCTGAACCCAACCTGAACGGCGCATGACCGCCGTCGACGACCGCAGCCCCGATTCAGCGTGGCGATCTGCGTTCTTTACTGCGTTTTACGCTGATCAGACGCTTGCGGATGTCTCCGAAGTCATCAATGGGCGCCCCGGGATTAGTATGTTTATTCTAATTTTTTGCCGTAATGTCACACCCAATGGCGGCTAAAGCCGTCGTAAATCGCACTACCAAGGAGTAAGACACATGGCTGAACAAACCAAGAAAGCGGCTAAAGCCGCACCGAAGAAGGCCGCTGCCAAGCGCAAGCCGGCCGCCAAGCGTAAGCCTGCTGCCCGTAAAGCGGCTCCCAAGAAGGCTACTGCTCGCAAGACCACCCCTGATTTCGCCGCCCGCGCACAGGAAGCAGGCCGCAACGCTTTTCTGGCCAGCCTCGGCTTTTACGGCAAGGCCTTCGACCAGGTTCAGGAGCGTTTCAACGCTGTCCAGGACGAGCTCGAAGCCCGTCGCGCCAAGGCTGACAAGGTCTACAAAGAGCTTGTAAAGCGTGGCACCAAGGTCGAGAAGAACGCCAAGGGCGCTCTGAAGGACATCGAACTGCCCAAGATCGAGCTGGACAGCCTTGCTGACCGTAAGAAGCTCGAAGCACAGCTGAAGAAGGCCAAGGCCCGCTTCGAAGAGCTGCGCGGCTCTGCCGGCTTCAAGGCCGCTGCCTAAGCAGTAACCCATCCAGGTACACTTATCCCTGCCCAGCAGGGCTTGCGGGGCCACATTGTGGCCCCTTTTTTTTGTCCGCTAATCTGGTTTAATGGTCGGCCACCGCACGCAGCACCTGCTCCCCCGCGGCCAGTGAGAGGACATCCCGATGAGCGACGATAAGAATAAAGTGACCGACAAGGCCAGCGAAATTGCCAAGAACATATGGCTGGCCGGCGTAGGCGCCTACGGTAAGGCCGTAGATGAGGCGCAGGACCGACTGGAGAAAGCGGGCGTAGAAACACCGAAGCTGTTTCGCGACCTGGTTAAGGCAGGCACGGCTCTGGAAGAGGAGGCCAAGGATGCGCTGCAAGCCAGCCAGGCGGCGCGCAGTTCTGTGGAAGAGCGAATCAGTCGGGTTAGAGATAATTTTCACCTGCAGCGCCCCGCCCGTGGCGAAGATCTGCTCGCGTTGCACGAAAAGATCGATCGCATTGCCAATCAACTGGGTGAACTGACCACGGCGCTGTCAGAACAGGGCGTGCTTAAGCCCAGCAAGCCCAGGGGTACTGCCAAGCGCAAGACAACCACCAAGAAAACCACATCACGCAAAACGACAGCCAAGAAAGCGGCACCGAAAAAAAAGGCCGGAGCCAAGGCCGCCAGCAAGGCATCACCAAAAAGCAAGGCCCGCGCACGCAAAACCTGACCGCCTTGACTGAGTCCCCGCGCCGATGAAAACACGCGATCGAATCCTCGAGACCAGTCTCGCGCTGTTCAATACCGAGGGCGAGAGCAATACCACAACAATCGACATTGCCAACGAGATGGATATCAGCCCCGGCAATCTCTACTACCATTTCAAGGGCAAAGACCAAATCATCGCTGAGCTGTTTCAACAATATGAAATGGCCCTGGGTGGCACCCTGACAGCGCCGATCGAGGCACCGCTAAGCCAGCATCCAGGGCAGGTGGAGGACAACTGGTACTACCTGTATGTCGTTATGGAAGAGATGTACCAGTACCGCTTTTTCTACCTGAATCTCGACAATCTGCTACAGCGCTACCCCGCTATCGACAAGCGTTTCAAACGACTGATCCAGTTGAAGCGCGCGGCACTTTACGCTATTTGCCAGACCTTGCTGGAGCAGGCCGTCATCGATACCCGCGGCCAGCAATTGCTGGGCCTGGTCGACAACATGACTGTCACCCTCACGTTCTGGTTCAACTACGAGCAGCTGCTCAACGAAGAGCATTCACCCCAGGTTATTATTCATGGCGGCGTGCTACAGCTGCTTACCATGGTGGCCCCTTATCTGGGCGACGACGAGCTGGACTTTTACCGCGATTGCCAGGAGATCTACCACAGCATGCTGGAGCCCAACGGCAAGCCCTAGCTCTATTTCTGCTATGCCGTCGCAAACCGTGCGCTTTAGCCATCATCTGCTATTATTCGGCTTCATTTCGAAACCCCCATGACATACAGGAGACGAGCATGGCAATTCAGGTTGGCGACAAGGTACCCGCTTGCACAATGAAGACAATGGGCGCTGAAGGCCCAGCAGACATCAGCACAGATGATATTTTCGGCGGTAAAAAGGTCCTGCTTTTTGCTGTGCCGGGAGCGTTCACTCCCGGATGTTCGATGACCCACTTGCCCGGTTACGTCGTTAATGCCGACAAGATCAAGGCGGCTGGCGTGGACACGATTGTCTGCATGGCGGTCAACGATGCTTTCGTAATGGACGCCTGGGGCAAAGCCCAGAACGCCGAAGAGCTGCTCATGCTGGCAGATGGCAACGGGGAATTCACGACGGCCCTGGGCCTGGAGTTGGATGGCACCGGTTTTGGCCTGGGTCACCGCAGCCAGCGCTTTGCGATGCTGGTCGATGACGGCACTGTCACTCATCTCAACGTGGAGCCAGGCGCTGGCGTTGACGTCAGCTCTGCCGAAACGATGATGGCCCTGCTTTAATCAGCAACGGCGGCGGACACAATCTGTACCGCCGCCGACTCTCGCTGCCGGTCCGCATCGCTCGCCGGCTGTCCTGTTTCATAGTAGTGCTTCATCCCGGCGGCCACCTGCACCAGGTTGTCTTCCATAACCGGCACAATAAACCATTCGGCCAGGTAGTCACCCAGCCAGCCCCAGGGCATCTCGAAAACGAGGGCCACGCCGATGCGCGTTTGTGTGGCTCCCGAAGGCTGGATTGCGTAGGTAAACGTGATCCGATCAAAGGGCATCATCGGCTCCTCCCCCTCGTGCAACCGCAGGTCAAACCCCACCCCCTCGCGCCAGGCAATTATCGTTTCTTCGAGGTAATCACCCTCCTCATCGTAGACACGCCGGTGAGCACCAAGCCCCTCCTGCCGCTTCGAAACAATCTCGGTGCGAGCCAGGCCAGGTACGTATAAATGCGCGACTGAAAAATCCCGCAGCCTTGCCCAGGCGGCATCATGGGGCAACGCTGCGGTGACCTCTGCCGCGACCCGGTGTATATCGGCCTGTACAACGCTGGTAGCCAGCGACAGGCCCAGCGCCATGATGACCTTAAGCATTGGTCGGTGCGGGCGGTTCCCGCAGCAAGGTGGTCGCCGCAATGGAAAACAGGCAATAGGCAAGGAAGAAGTAAAACCCCGATTCGAGCTGCGCGTTCATTATCAGCAGGTCGCCGGCCTGACCGGTTGCCTTACCCGCCATGTAGGCAACCAGCAGGCCCATCACAAAGACATCCGCCATGGACCATTTGCTCAGTGCCGCATTGAGCCAGAGTAGCGGCCCGCGCAGCCCGGCCCCGGGCACAACCACCGCGATCGACTGCAACAGCAGCTTGAACACGGGTATCACCAGGCTGAAAAAGACAATAAGGAACGCGACAGGCAAGTTGCCCGTCCGGGCCAGCTCATCGACGGTACCCCAGATCGAGCGAGTACTGCTATAGGCCTGCAGGTGCCCCTCTATCTGGTCCAGCCCGAGGAAACTGGTAATCATGGCCAGCATCTGCCGGGTTTGCGGGTCGGCCTCTTCGCCGGCGATCAGGTCAACGCCGAGACTGGCAATTCGGGATTTCTCAATTTCACCGGTCAGCGTCAACACCGGTTGGGTGACGCCCGGGTACAACAGGCCCAACGCGATCAACATCAGGACCAGGGAAAGTAATTTGCGGGTGGGACTCATACGACCTCCAGAAACAAGGGAGGCATGATACCCAATTAACGCCGGTATCTTCTAACCGGCGGGAAAATATCGGCCGGGTTTGTCAGGCCGCTTCTGCGTCGAAATTACTGTAGAACTGCGAATACCATTTACGAAACTTGGCGATGGGGCCGTCTCCGTCACATAACACCGGCAGAGGACGGTAGACCTTGTGCTCCCAGATCGGCTTGTCTTCTTCCAGTTGACCCACGATATTAGCCACGATTCCGGCGTTGACCCCACCCCTTAGGACCTCACCATTGACCTTGGGTTGAGTAAACGCAAATCGCAACTGAATGGTGTCCTCGTCGATGGGTGTGGTGAGACCCATAAGAAAGGTATCGGCTATCCCCTCGAACTTCGTAAAGCCCTGACCCGGTCCCATGCTGCCGGTATGTATCGCACCATCAACCTCACCACGGGGTGTGGGCATCTTGGCCCGCTGAACCCCGCGCGACATGGGGCCGTCGTACTCGGTCTCCCACTCCGGCATGCTGGCGGTGCGATGAACGAACAGGAAGTGGGCGGGATCCGCCGCGTTTTCCGCCATCTCCTGGGGATGCGTGTTCATTTGCCACTCATAACGTTGCAACGGAGCCCAGTCGTCACTGTTGGCTTCCTCGTGATCCAGCACCTGCCACAAAGGCGCCACGCCTTCCGGGTGATACCAGGCCCAGATCACCTGGTTGGTCTCGGCGACGGGATAGGAAGTCAGGCACTTCTGCTGGTTGATCTTTGGCGGCATATTGCGGGCATAGGGGATCTCCGTGCAGTCGCCATCGCCATTGAATTTCCAGGCATGGAACGGGCAGACGATTGATTCACCCTCGATACGGCCGCCACCGCCGGTATTTTCATGAATGCCGTAGCCGAGATGGGCACCCAGGTGCGGGCAGTAGGCATCGAGCAGACAGGCCTGGCCGGACTCGGTCCGGAAAATCACCAGTTCCTTGCCAAAATATTTAACCGCCCTGGACTCGCCTACCGCCAATTCGTCGCTGTAGGAGACGGCATACCAGCCGTGCGGGATGGGCATGGGGAAACGCTTGCTCATAATGGGGGAAACCTGTTCTGGCTACACTTTCAATGACTACGGACGATACCGGCCAACCGAGACAAAACAATGACATATTGTGCCAAAAAGGCTTTCATATGCTGACATTAACCCATTTATGTCTACATTTGTTAGTCATGCAAACAGGGTGAAACAGACCAGGCTAATGACTGCCACGCCCAGCAGATTAAGCAAAAACCCCTCCCTGGCCATCCGGGAGACGGTAATCAGGCCGCTGCCAAAAACCACGGTGTTGGGTGCGGTGGCCACGGGCAGCATAAAGGCGCAACTGGCACTCATGGCCGCCGGTACCATAATCAACTCCGGCCTGATTCCTGCAGCCAGGGCGGCGGCGGCCAACACGGGCATCAACAGGGTGGTACTGGCCGTATTGGAGGTCGTTTCCGTCATGAAAGTAACCACCAGGCAAACCAGCGCGATCAGGGCGAGTGTTGGAATAACGGTCATTGCAGCCAACCACTGTCCCAAAACATCACTGAGCCCGGAATTAACAAATCCCCGGGCCAGGCAAATACCGCCCGAGAACAACAACAGCACGCCCCAGGGAATGCTGCTGGCGCGCTGCCAGTCCAGCAATCGGGCGCCTCGCCCGTCGGGCACCAGGAACATGACCACGACGGCCAGCAAGGCCACCGAAGCGTCGTTGGCCTGGGGCAGATCTAACCAGACCCGCCAACCACCGAACGGCTCGCTGCGGGTAATCCAGGCCAGCGCTGTTAGCGAAAAAACAATCATCACCCGTTTCTCGGCGGTCGTCCAGGCACCCACCTTTGGCAGCTGGATTTCGAGACTGCCTTGCAGGTTGCGGGTCAGGGCAAAGGCCATAGCCGGCACCATCAGCACCACCACCGGCACACCCCAGCTCATCCATTGGCTAAAACTGATGGTGTTGCCCGTATACTCACTAAATACCTGCATAAAGATCAGGTTTGGCGGCGTCCCTATCGGCGTACCCAACCCTCCGACACTTGCGGCATAGGCCACGCCAAGTAACAAGGGCACCGCCAGTCGGTCGCGGTCGCGCACACCTTCAAGCACGGCCAGCACCACGGGGAGCAGCATAAGCGTGGTGGCGGTATTGGATATCCACATACTGAGAACAGCAGCCGCGACCATGAAGCCCAGCACCAGTCGCCTGCCACTGGAGGCACCAAAAAGACGTACCATACCCAGGGCAAGCCGCCGATGAGCGCCCGCGTGTTCCATCGCCTTGGATAGCAGGAATCCACCCAGCAACAACAGAATGAGCGGCGAGCCGTAGGCCTGCCCCACCTCGGCGGGGGTTAAGACACCGAGCAACGGTAACAACGCCAGCGGCAACAGGGAGGTCACGGGTATAGGGACGGGTTCGAACACCCACCACACGACACATAGGACCGCAATGAAAGTGACGACACCGGCATCGCGCTCCATACCGGAAGACAGTATTACTGCCGCAGCCAGTGCGGCCACCAATGGCCCCAGCCACAAGGCGGCCCTGCGGACACCGGCGATAGACGCGCCTCCGCTCACTTCAGGTTCACTCATTACCAACACACTCCCGGACAAGGCTATCCTGTCGCAGAGGCGCCAAACTGTAAAGCGGCTTGCTAGTGTCAAACGCCAGATCCGATTACACTTGTCGCCGTCATGAACGAGTTCCCCCCACAGCTTATCGACCGGTTCCAGCGCCAGGTCAATTATGTACGCCTATCAGTGACCGATCGCTGTGACTTCCGTTGCGTCTACTGTATGGCGGAGGATATGACCTTCGTACCCAAACCGCAGGTACTGACGCTGGAAGAGATTTACCAGGTAGCGCAGGCCTTCACCCAGCTCGGCGTCAGTAAAATACGCCTGACCGGCGGCGAACCACTGGTGCGCAACAACATACTGTCTCTGGTTGAGCGACTCGGGGCTTTACCCGGACTGGACCAACTGGTCATGACGACCAACGGTTCCCAGCTGCAACGCCTGGCCAGGCCGCTGCGAGATTACGGCGTCAGCCGCATCAATATCAGCCTGGACAGCCTGCAACCCCGCAAGTTTCGCCACCTCACGCGCTACGGCAACCTGGAGCAGGTCGTCGCCGGCATTGACGCTGCGGTGGACGCGGGTTTCGACGCCATCAAGATCAACGCCGTGGTACTCAAGGGCCGTAACGATGATGAAGTCGTCGACCTGGTGAATTTCGTCCGCGAGCGCGGTATAGATCTGGCCTTCATAGAGGAAATGCCACTGGGCGCAATCACCGAACATGACCGGCAGCTGAGCTTCTGCAGCAGCGCCGAACTGCGCAGCATCATCGAGCCGCACCACGCTCTCACGGCTGACGACAGCAAGCCTGCCAATGCGGGCCCGGCGCGCTACTACAGAATGGCCGATAGCGTCTCCCGGATAGGGTTCATCTCTCCCCATTCCGACAACTTCTGCCATCTGTGCAACCGGGTCAGGGTGACCGTGGAGGGACGCCTGCTGTTATGCCTGGGTAATGAGCACTCGGTAGACCTGCGACAGGTATTGCGGGACCCCACTTCCGACATCGCCGCCCTCAAGACCGCCATCGTCAATGCGATGGACATCAAGCCCGAACGACACTATTTCGACAACGCCGGAGAACCCGATATCGTGCGTTTCATGAACATGACGGGGGGTTGAACGCCCTGTACGTTATTGCCGATTGGCGTACAATGCCCAACCCTGCTGTGAGGTCATGCCGTGAACACCCTTGATTTTCCACAACTCTCATCCGTCGAAGAAATCGAGCGCGGCTTTGAATCGTTTGGCTACATTTGTAGCCCCAAGATCGCCACAGCCGTATTCCTGGCTTTCCAGCTGCGCAAACCGATTCTCGTCGAGGGACCTCCCGGCGTGGGCAAAACGGAATTGGCCAAGACCGCCGCCGCCCTGCTGCAACTGCCCCTGATCCGGTTGCAGTGCTACGAAGGACTGGATGAAGCGAAGGCACTGTACGAGTGGAAATACGGCAAACAACTGCTGTACACACAGTTGCTCAAGGAGAAACTCGGCGACCTGCTGCAAGGGGCAACAGGGCTGGCCGAGTCGGTTGAGCGACTGCACCAGTTCGGCGATATCTTCTACTCCAAGGACTTCCTGGAACCACGACCGCTGCTGAAGGCGATGCAGCAGGATAAGGGTGCCATCCTGTTGATCGATGAGGTCGACAAGTCCGACTATGAGTTTGAGTCCCTGCTGCTGGAAATCCTGTCGGATTACCAGGTATCGATACCGGAAATCGGCACGGTCAAGGCGGACGTCTCGCCGATGGTATTCCTCACCAGTAACAACACACGCGATATCAGCGACGCGCTGAAGCGGCGCTGCCTGCACCTCTATATACCCTTTCCCTCGGTTGAGCTGGAAGAACGTATCGTGCGCAGCCGTGTACCCGAGGTGGATGAGCAACTACGCCACCAACTGGTCGAATTCGTGCACTCGCTGCGTGAACTGGACCTGAAGAAATCCCCGGCGATCTCCGAGACAATCGACTGGGCGCGCAGTCTCCTGTTGCTCCATGCCAAGGAGTTGGATGAAGACCTCCTGCACAGCACACTGAACGTGCTGCTGAAGTTTGAGGAGGATATCGAGACCACCGAAGCAGAAATGCGCGTCCTCCTCCAACCCAGGAGTAATGACTGACTGCTGCACCTGCTGCATTTCATGTAAAGTAAGGTTTTTTGCCAGCGCTGACAGTTGACCGCAATGCAGGCTAATCTCGTCAATTTCATCCAGGTACTGCGCAGCCACGATGTGCGGGTGTCTCCCGCTGAAACGCTGGATGCGATGGATGTCGCCACCACTCTCGGCTACGCTGACCGCAGCCGGCTGCGTGACGGGCTGGCCATGGCGCTGGCCAAGACGCCAGCGGAGGAGCAGGTCTTCATTCGCTGCTTTGACCAGTATTTTAGCCAGGGTTTGGCGGACTTCAGCCTGTCTCCGGAGAATAGCAGCGAGCAGGGAGATTCCCAGGAGCAGCAGCCCGAGCACGCTGAGAGCCAACCCGATGGACTCGACCAGGAGATGGGAAGCGAGCTCGAAGCTGCAGCCGCAGACTCACCGGCACTGGCCGAGCTGATGCAGTCTGAGCTGATGCAAAATTTACTGGATAACGACCGCAACGCGCTCAGCGTGGCAATGACCACCGCTGGCGACCGGGTCGGCCTGCAACAGATCCAGATGTTTACCCAGAAGGGCCAGTACACCCGCAAGATTCTCGATGAACTCGGCGAGCAGCATATTCGCCAGGCGGTGATCGAGTTGGAGCGTACTGAGAGTCCAGCGCTCGCAGAGTTACAGCGCTACCGCGATATTCTTCGAGAGCAGGTCCGCGACTACGTGGAGCGCGAATACCTGTTGCAAGCCGAGGGCAGCAACCGGCAGTTCATGGAAGAGATTCTCAGCAAGACCCGACTGAACAATATCGAGCGCCACTACCTCGACCGGGTCCACGAGCTCGTTCGCAAAATGGCCCGGAAACTGGCGGCTCGCTACGCGCGAAAACTCAAGTCCACGAAGCGCGGACAGCTCGACATGGCACGCACCCTGCGACGGGGAGTGGCGCACGACGGCGTGCTGTTCAACACATACTGGCGCAAAACAAGGCGGCACAAGCCACAGATTCTGGCGGTCTGCGACGTCAGTGGATCCGTCGCAGCCTACGCGAAATTTTTGTTGATGTTCCTGTACAGCCTGCAGGACGTGCTACCCAAGGTCCGCAGCTTCGCCTTTTCCAGCCACCTGGGCGAGGTTAGCGATCTGTTCCAGGAGCATTCTCTGGAGAAAGCCATTGAGCTGGTCAACTGGAAGTATGGTGGCGCCACTGACTACGGCGGCAGTCTGGAAGACTTTGCCAGACTCGCGCTAGATGACATCAACAGCAACACCACGGTCATCGTGCTGGGTGACGCTCGCAACAATGGCGGAGACCCCAAACTGGACATCATGCAAAGCATCTACCAACGCAGCAAGCAGGTGATCTGGCTCAACCCGGAATCCCGCCGCGCATGGGGCACTGGCGACTCTGAGATGCCACGCTACCAGAGTGCCTGCCATTTCACTGCGGAATGCAACAACCTGAAGCAGCTGGAGCGGATCATCGACCAGCTGTTGAAGAGTACACGTTAAGTCATGACTTACCTGTGTCGAGACTGCAGTTATCAAGGCACCGGAGCGGGGCATGCCGGCGAATGCCCCGCCTGCGGGTCGCTGAATTTCGGCCGTCGCAAAAACCAGACCGAGGATGCACCGCCCAGTAAACTGCGCCTGCAAATCCTGGTGGTGGTCTGGACCATCTTTATCGGCATGATTATCTGGAAATTGATTCAGTGATCCCGGAGGAAAAGGACATTCCCCTGCCCGCTTCGATTGCCGAGGCAATACAGAAGCGGTTTGTCGCGGCGGGCGATGACCCTGAACCCATGCCGCTGGCGGAGCTGCTTTCCTATCTCGCGGCAATCGAGGATTTCAATGCGCCACTTCTCACTGCTATCGCTGCCCAGACTGAAGCCATAGGTGACCCTTCGACTCCAGGAGCCACGCAGCATGCGCTGCTGGCCTGGCTGGATGCCAGCTGGCCACTGTGGGAAACAAGCTATTCACTGGAAGATGAGCTACGAGACCTGTTGCGCCAGCTCAAACCACTGGCGGGTGCACTGGCATTGACCGACAGTAACTTCACCGTACCCGGGCGACACCCGCTGCACAGATTACTGGATACTGCGCAGGACAGTGCAGTGGGTTGGCAAGCACGACTGGGACGGGCCGGTGAGGGTCTGGTAAAACAACTGGAGGCAACCGTTGCGGAAGCGAGGGCCTGGTTTGATGATGCCAACACCGACCTCGAAGTCGCCTGCTCCGCGCTCACCCGTCTCGCCGAGAGAGACCACACCCGAGCCGCTCGCATGCGCCAGAGAGCGGTGGAAACCGAATCGGGACGAGAAAAAAGCAGTGCAGCCAAATCCGAGGCCGCGCGGATGATCAATCGCTTCCTGGAGGGCCAGCCGCTACCCAGGGCAATCGGCGATTTCGTTAAGGGCGACTGGTATGACAGCGCCCAGCTGGTACTGCTCAAATTCGGGATGGAATCGGACGAGTGGCAACAGATGCAGGCGACCACGGCCACGCTGCTGGAGTCGGTGCAGGCCTACAACCCCGAAGACGGCGACCGCCGCAAACAATTGTTCGAACTGGCCACCCAGTTGCCACGAAATATGCGGCGCTGGTTGCTCAGCCTGCAACACGACGGTGATGCGGTATCCGAATCACTGGGTGTCGTAGAGTTTGTTCACCTGCGGCTATTGCGCCAGCAGGAGCTGGAACGGGAGGATATAGAGCCCATTCCGATCGCCGACGACACGCCGCAGGACGAGGATGAGAGTGCACTGGCTATCGTCAACCAACTGGAGACCGGCCAGTGGCTGCGGATAGAAGCCGAAGGTGAGATTCACAGGGTGCAACTCGCGCTCAACAACAGCACTGCCAGGCAACTGATGTTCACCAACCGCTCCGGAGTCAAGTCGCTGGTATTGGGTTATGCAGGCTTCGCCGAGTTACTCGCTCAGCAACAGGTCAGCCCCCTCAACAGTGGTGCCGGCTTCAGTCGAAGCCTGGCCAACAGCGCGGGGTTAACCAGCGAAGTGGCTATCGCTGAACTACTGGAACAAGCCAGCACTCAGCATGAGACTGCCAGTGCGGCGGCGGAGCCGGCGACGGTGGACCTGCCCGTCGAGCCCGGGGAGCCAACCGACCATGAGCCCGCCCTGCCACTGGACGAGCCAATTGTCTCCGAGTTGGTGATAGACACTTTGCCTGAGGTAGCAGAAACCATGCCTGTCGAGGAGATCGACTCGCTGGAACTGGATATCCCGGACCTGGAGCGTATCGATGACGACGCCAACCTGGATTCAGGCGAACGCGATACCGCCTCGACGGACGCGCCTACGAGTGAATTCCTGATAGAAGAGGATCCAACTCTGGAAGCTGAAGACCTCGGCGAGCTAGCGCAGCAGGCCGCCGGACTGACCAACCCGACGCCGAAAGAGGCTGCGCCCCCTGCCAACGACAATGACAAAGCCACCGAAACGCCTGCCGCAATGACCGAGCCGGCGGCCGCGGGGTCGACCAACCAGACCCTGGATACCGGTGAAGACGAAAAGCTGCAGGCGCAGATACTGGCGGAGAGGCAGCGCAATGAGCGTGTCGACACGGTAGCCATCGATCTCGTGCCCCCGGAGCAGACACCGGTAGCGGCCGATAGCAATGAACAACCCGCAGAGAACATTCAGCTGGCCATGGGGGCCTGGCTGGGTTTTCACGATGGCGACACACCGATCATGGCGAGACTCGCCGTTCATGATCGCGAGCAAGGCAGCTACATCTTCGTTAACCGCGAGGGCATCAAGTTGCGCCAGTTGAGCTCTGGGGAGTTGGCATCGCTGATCGATCAGGGACTGGTGGATATTCTGGAAACTCGCTCAAACTTCCGTGAGGCAGTCAGGCGAGTGCGCAATGAATCAGAGCAATAGCGGCGAGGCAGAAGACGATGGAAGGTGAACAACGAAAGTATGTGCGGCTGAACCTCGAGAGTACCGTGTTCATCGAACTGATGGCTGCGGCTGTTGCCGGCGAGGAAGACGCCCAGGTGGCCCGATGCAAAACGCTGGATATTTCGCGCGGTGGACTGCGGGTTCAGCTGAATCACTCGCTGACTATTGGCGCTATCCACCAGATCGGGGTGGAGTTATCCCGGGATGAGCGCACCTTGTATCTTGCCGGGGAAGTGAAATGGTGCCTGCCGGTGAAGGGCAACGACGACACCTGGACCGCCGGGTTCGAACTGCTTAACGCCAGCGATTCAGATATCGAGAACTGGTACGCCTTGGTCGAGGAAATGGAGCGCTAGAAAGCCTGGTTTTCCTCCTCGTCGATACTGGCCAGGCTGAAGCCCTGGACCTCCTCCTCGGCATCACCACCTTCCTTGGCAAACTTGATCTTGAGGCGCACATTGTTCGGTGAGTCGGCGTTACGCAGTGCTTCATCCTCGCTGATAAGGCCTTCACGGTAGAGTTCGAACAACGCCCCATCAAAGGTCTTCATGCCGATATTCTCGGACTTCTCCATGACTTCCTTGATACCATCAATGTCTCCCTTGAGGATCAGGTCGGCAATCATGGGGGTACCCAACATGATCTCAATTGCCGCGCAGCGCTTGCCGTCCACGGTGGGTATAAGCCGCTGGGATACAAAGCATTGAATATTCAGTGACAGGTCCATCAACAACTGGGCGCGTCGCTCCTCCGGAAAGAAATTGATAATGCGATCCAGAGCCTGGTTGGCATTGTTGGCGTGCAAGGTTGAAATGCACAGGTGTCCTGTTTCGGCGAAAGCGATCGCATGCTCCATGGTTTCTCGATCCCGGATCTCACCGATCAGGATTACATCAGGCGCCTGGCGCAGCGTGTTTTTCAGCGCGTTGTGCCAATTGCGTGTATCAACGCCGACCTCGCGCTGGTTGATGATGGACTTTTTATGGTTGTGAACATACTCGACCGGATCCTCGATGGTAACGATATGGCCGCTGCTATTACTGTTGCGGTAGTCGATCAGGGCCGCCAGAGAGGTCGATTTACCAGAGCCGGTAGCGCCCACGAACAGGACCAGTCCACGCTTACGCATCACCACGTCGGTGAGAATCTCGGGCAACCGGAGGTCCTGCCAGTTGGGTATTTCGGCGACAATGTTGCGGGCCACAATAGCCACTTCATTACGCTGCAGGAAAATATTGACGCGAAAGCGACCCGACCCTGAGATAGACATCGCCAGGTTCATTTCGAGTTCTTGCTCAAACTCTGCGGTCTGGGTCTCGTCCATGATCTCGTAGGCGATATCCTTGATATCACCGGGCTGCATGATCTCGCTGTCGATGGGTTTGAGTTGACCCTGGAACTTGGCGCAGGGTGGCGCACCGGTACTCAGGTAAAGGTCAGAGCCGCCCTGGGAGGCCAGGGTCTTCAGCCATTCTGTAATCCGCAAGTTGCTATCTCCGTGCTTGTACTCGTGCCCATCCATTGGACCAAGGCGACCGGCCCAAGGCGCAAGCTCGCAGCAGTCCGCTTGTACGCGAGGCCTGTCAAAAGCCGCGCACCCACCTGAACACTCTATCAGCTTGTCCTTTGCGGGCAATACTTCGCGTCAAGGAATCTGTGCATTGGCACAATTAGTTGGCGCCGTTTACAGCCTCGCAGAGATTATCAACGCCAACTATGGCCAGCTCTGTTTACCTGCCCTAGACTGGCGTAAAGCGCAACTTCGGCGAGGAAATAAAAACCTTGGAAACCGCACGCCCCACCCCGCTCATCGAAGACATAGAGGGCACTCGCACAAAGCTCGAGGGCTGGTTTGAACAGCGGCTGCGACACCCTGTGACCCTGGGCGAGATCACTGTTCCCGAGAGCACCGGAATGTCCAACGTGACACTGCTGTTCGACCTGTTATGGCAAGACGACGCAGGGGCCCACCAGCAAGCCTGCGTCGGTCGACTGCAACCGCAAAGCGGAAAGTCCGTATTCCCCAGCTACGATCTGGCACTCCAGTACGAGGTCATGGACAGCGTGGGCCGCCATAGCGATATCCCGGTACCTCAATTACTGGGCCTGGAGACCGACACCCGACTACTGGGTGCCCCTTTCTATATCATGAAACACATCGCCGGGCGTATTCCGACCGACATCCCACCCTACAACATGGATGGGTGGATGCTGCACGAGACCAACGAGCGGCAGCGCGACACTATGTGGAATGCAGCGGTGGACACCATGGGCCGCTTTCACAGGCTGGACTACCGCGAACTCGGCCTCGACAAGCTGGCGGATCGATCGCGGACAGCGTTGCAACAACAATTGGATTACTGGCGGGATTACCACGACTGGGCCCTGGACGGCGCAGATCACGTCATCTGTCGCCGCGCCCTCTCCTGGCTACAGGACAACCCACCCAGCAACGAGCCCACTGTACTTTGCTGGGGTGATGCCCGACTGGCCAACATGATTTTCACAGAGTCTCTCGATAGCATTGCCGCGGTCCTCGATTGGGAGATGGCCGTTCTCGGCAACCCGATACAGGATATCGCCTGGTTCAACTACCTCGATGCCACCTTCGCAGAGGGCCTGGGTATGCAGCGATTGCCAGGCCTGCCGTCTTACGAAGACAGCCTTGAGCGCTGGCAGAAGGCCTCCGGGCGCAGCACAGAAAACTATGACTACTACACCGTATTTGCCGGCCTGCGTTTTGGGCTTATCCTGTCGCGGATAATGTATGCTTCCGGGCAAGACACTGAGGTTCAGGGCAATTTCGCGGTTCAGATGCTGGAACGCACCTTGAACAAAGTGGCCTAGAAGCGGTCCCTGACCCTTATCAGAAACTGGTAGTCGTCGACATCGTCATCGTCCATGAAAGGCACAGCCAGGTCGATATGAATGACGCTGCCCTTCTCTGCGCGACTCGAATTCAGCCTCAGGCCGATCCCCGCATTGGCCAACACGTCACCATTGGAGCCATTGTCCTCACCCTGGAACCAGGCGCGACCGACGTCAATGAATGCGGCGTAACCCACGCGCAACAGGCGAAACGGGTGCCAGTCAGAGTAATAGCGTTGCTCAATGTTGAAGAGATAGGCACGATCGCCAACCTGGTAGTTGCGATCGTAGCCACGCAAACCATTACTGCCACCGAGGGTTAACTGGTTATCGAGCGTCAGACCGTCGGTATAGTCGACCCTGAGCGCGCCAAAGAGCGCCCATTTTTCTGACTGGCGCAAGTGGTAACGCGTTTCCGTGGTCCACCAAAGATTCTCGAAATCCTCGTCATCGATATTCCAGAAACCAGTGAGGGACGTGTCGACCACCCACAGTTGGTTATCCTCCACCTTCAGGGTGTTACTGTAGGTGCCCTCCAGCGCCAACTGGTCACGGCTGGCACCGATCGCTTCACCAGACCAGCCCAGGGCCCACCTATAGGTTTCACCCACGTACACGTCCTCGGTTCGACCGAGATAATTGATGTTGCGTAACTCAACGAATTCATCCTCGATCGAGTGGTAGCCAATGAACGGATAGCTCCGTTCACGGTCCTCGGGCAAGGCCGGCGGGGGGATATCTGAATCACTAAAACTGAATTCATGGTCCGCATAGGCGTAGCCAAATAACCAGCGCCCCACCTGCCGGTCCGCCCGGGTCTGCGTTGCGATACCCCCGTGCAGACGGAAACGATCTATCTCGTGATCGAATTCGGCAACTTCGTCACCTCTAAACCAGACTTTTTCCTCGAGCTCCTGCTGCAATATCGCTGTTCCGGCAGACCACTTTTCATAAATCGAGTAGAACGGGCGATTCAGGCGAAGGTGCCGGTCGTAACCATCATCGTTTTCCGTCCACGACAGGCGCAGCCGCCAGCGGCTGCCCAGGAGCGATGGATCTGCGTAAACAAAGTTTGTCCCGGAACGCTCCTCGTCACTCTCATAACGAATGCCAACCTGTTTTCCCGTCCCCAAAAAATTGGTGTCGCGAAAGCCAATGTCGTAGTCACTGGAGCCTCCTGCGAGATTGAAAGACAACACGGGCGTAAAGGTCCATATATCGCGGGTTATCACTTCCAGGTCGACGCGATCACCGCACCAGCGCGAGGGACGGACAGAAGCATCATAGATAAACTTGAGCTCTCGCAGGAGCCTCTCCGACTCCCGCACCCGGGCGATGTTGAACTCATCACCCTCCTCGACCAGCAGGTGATCTCGAACCACCCATTCACGGGTGACCGAGTGAAAATCATTGGCCCAACGGTAGATACGACCGGACTCCTTCGGGTCGTCCATGTCGAAGACCTTGAAGCGGCGGACCGTGATTGCGCCTATTCGCGTGTTAGCCGGAATAGACTCGGCCAGGGCTTCATGATCGGGCGAAGGCAGGAATCGGAAGCTATCGCTATCGGGCTGCGGCGCCACCTCGACACACTCCCCACTGGCAGGAACCAGCGGCGAACCCTCACCCGCCAGCGAGGGGATGCAAACCAGGACCAAAGCCAGTGCAGCACCCAGACCCGGAAGGGCCGCGGCCCTGCAGGCGGGTGGCAGATGCCGCTTTCCTCCTCGTGTACAGCCTGCAACCATGCGCTAACGATAAACCGCAGGCGACGGCGACACAACTGCGCCATCTGTACTCGACAGGACAGTGCATATACACTTGCAGGCCACTTTTCCAGCGAGCTGCGCGCCGCCGACGCCGCCAAGACAAGGACCGCCGTTTGTCTTCCCAACTGCAACGCAACCTCAAGTCCCTCGCGCGACCCGCGAATCACAGACTGCTGACAAGCATCAACCGGGGCATAGAAAAGGAAAGCCTGCGCATTACGCCCGAGGGCAAGCTTGCCCAGACCCCGCACCCCCAGGCGTTAGGATCTGCGTTAACGCACGGAGCAATTACCACGGACTATTCAGAGGCGCTGCTGGAATTCATAACCCCGGTGGACCCCGATATCGAGCGCAGTCTCGATCGACTGGCAGATATTCACAGTTTCGTGTATCAGCAACTCGACGATGAGATACTGTGGGCAGCCAGTATGCCCTGTGTGGTCAGCGGCGATGCCAGTATCCCGGTAGCCCATTACGGCAGTTCCAACGTGGCCCGCATGAAAACGGTCTACCGTTACGGGTTGGGGCACCGTTACGGACGAATGATGCAGGCGATTGCCGGAATTCACTATAACTTCTCGATGCCAACGGAGTACTGGCAACAGGCCTGGACCGAGGACGGCGGTGAAGGTGAGCTACAGGACTACATCACCGAACGCTACCTTGGACTGATTCGTAATTTTCGGCGCTACTCGTGGTTGCTGATCTATCTCTACGGCGCGTCACCCGCCGTTTGTGCGAGCTTCCTTAAGGGCCGCGATAACCATGGCCTGATACCTTTTGATGAACAGGGGCGCAGCCTGCATCTTCCCTACGGCACGGCGCTGCGCATGGGAGATCTGGGGTATAACAGTGACGCTCAGAAAAGCCTCAATGTCTGCTACAACTCACTGGACAATTACATGCAAGCGCTCACCCGGGCGATCATGACACCCCACCCCGGCTACAAAGACTACAAGAGCGGCCAGGATGGTGAGTACGAGCAACTGAATGACAGCCTGTTACAGATAGAGAATGAGTTCTACAGCCCGATTCGGCCCAAGCGGGTGGCGCGTTCTGGAGAGACACCGCTCAATGCGCTTGCGCGTGCGGGCATCGAGTACATAGAGGTGCGCTGCGTCGACGTAAGCCCATTTACACCGCTGGGGCTGGACGCTGAACAAATTCGCTTTATGGATAGCTTCCTCTTGTACTGCCTGCTACTGGACAGCCCCCCGTGTGATGATGCGGAGCAGGCCCTGCAGGCCGCCAACCTCGAGGCTGTCGTCAACCGGGGCAGAGAACCGGGATTGCGGCTGCAGACCAGCGCGGGTGACCAGTCAATGACCACCCTGGCCGAGGGCATACTATCGGAGATTGCGGACATTTCGGCCCTGTTGGACGAGGCCCACGGCGGCGACCGTTACCATAAGGCACTGCAGGCTCAGCGCGAAAAAGTGAGCGATACCAACGCCACTCCCTCGGCGCGCGTACTCCGTGAGATGCAAGAGCAAGACCTGCCTTTCTTCCGCCTGGCTATGGGCTATAGCGAACAGTGGGGAGATCACTTTCGTGGGCGTCAGCTCAGTCCGGCGCTGGAAGCGGATTACCGGGAAGAAGCGGAGAAATCCCTGGAGCGGCAACGCGACCTGGAAGCGCGGGACGAAGAGAGCTTCGAAGACTACCTGAAGCACTTTTACGACCAGTACAAACAGCTGTAGTCACGGTAGCGTGAACTTTCTCGCACACTTTCAACTGGCCTGGCCCGACGAAGGACTGGTCCTCGGTGCCCTGGAAGGCGATTACTACAAGGGCCCAGTGGGTAATAACATTCCAGACGATGTCGCCCGCGGTGTGCGCCTTCATCGCGCTATTGACGCCTTTACCGATAGCCATCACCACGTCGCAGAATTGCGACGGGCTTTTCCCGAGGGCCTGCGCCGTTATGCCGGCATCCTCATCGACCTGGGGTTTGATCACTACCTGACCCGGCACTGGCAGCGTTTCAGTAACGACACCCTGCCCGAATTCAATGCCACGGTACTGCAGACACTGCAGGGACGAAGTGACACGCTCAGCGTGAATTCAAGGCGCATGCTGGATCGACTGGCGGAGTACGATATTCTCAATCGCTATCACGACTGGCGGTCCGTCACCGGCAGCGCCGAGCGTATCGGAGAGCGTTTTCGTCGTGGCAACCCCCTCGTGGCCATTGAGTCCCAGGTTGACCCGCTGCGCAGACCAATAGAGCAAACGTTCCTGGCGTTCTACCCGGAGTTACAGGCCTTTGTCTCTGAGTGGCGAAGCCAATGAACTATTTCGGGCTTTGGCCATCGAAGTTTGCACTGACTGAAAAAAATCACTAAGTTACGCGCCTTCCATAACGCCATCACAAATGGGGAAACTGCTACATGCTCAATGCCCTGAACCCACGCCTGGTTTTCCTGGGCATTACCGTAATTGCCGTCGTTTCGATGGTGTTCGCCCTGTACCTTGAACACCAGCTGGACTTACTGCCCTGTCCGCTGTGCATGACCCAGCGCGCCTTCGTAGTGCTGACAGGGGCGATAGCACTGTTGGCGGTACTGCATAATCCACAACTCTGGGGTCGCAGGGTGTACGGTGGCCTGTGCACGCTGGCTGCTCTTGCTGGCGGTGCGGTAGCAGCGCGCCATGTGTGGTTACAACATCTGCCCGCCGACGAGGTACCGGCCTGTGGCCCTAGCCTCGAATACATGCTCGACACACTTCCCTTCAGCGAAACCGTCAGCCTCGTGCTGATGGGTGATGGCAATTGCGCCGAGACCGTCTGGACCCTGCTGGGCTTCAGTATTCCCGAACAAACCCTGGCCTTATTTTTCGTCCTGGTGCTGATTTGCGGCTGGCAGACGGTACGCCGCTGAGGCGAGCTTGCCGCAGGCACCCCGCACCCTTATAGTGCATCGAACGGGGCAACGTACGGGGTTGAACAAAGATGCCAAACCGGCAATCAGATCCTATCCAGCAGTTTGCTGTTGTTGACGAGTTGCTGACGCGTTGGCTGCGTGAGCGACGCGCCTTACTGGCTAGCTATACCGGTATCGTTGTTACCCTGGACAGTCAGCCCACGGCCGAGGCATTGAGCAAACACCAGCAGACTTTTTGCCAGCTGTTGGTGGACTACATATCCGCCGGTCACTTTGAAGTCTTTCATGAACTGATCGATGAGGCCGAGTTTTTTGGTGACGGCAGCAGCAAGCTGGCGACTACGTTGATGCCGGCGATTGCCGACACGACCGAAGTGATCATGGCCTATGAAGAAAAATACGGTCGCGGTGAAGACTACCCCGACACACTAGAGCGCGATCTGTCGGTGCTAGGTGAACTACTGGAGTCGCGTTTCGTGCTGGAAGACCAGCTGATAGCCGGCCTCCACAACACGCATCGGCGCCAGGCAGAGACCCCGGCGCCCTAGGGCATTATTCCGCGGCGGGCTCTTCGGCTGCCGCTTCTTCGGCCTGGCTGGGGATGGCGATCAACTCAACATCGAACACCAGCGCGGCGTTGGGGCCAATCATCTGACCGGCACCACCGGCACCATAGCCAAGCTCGGAAGGAATGTAGAGCTTCCACTTGGATCCGGTCGGCATCAACTGCAGCGCCTCGGTCCAGCCCGCGATTACCTGGCCAACACCAAAGGTCACAGTCTGACCCCGGCTGTACGATGAATCGAACTCGGTGCCGTCGATAAGCGTGCCGCGGTAATGGACTTCAACCGTATCGTCTGCGCCCGGCACAGCACCGTCGCCCGCCTCGACAATTTCATACTGCAGTCCAGACTCGGTCACGGTAACGCCCTCGCGACTCGCGTTTTCGGCGAGAAAAGCCTCAGAGGCAGCCTGGTTAGCGGTAGCAGCAGCCGCCTGGGCCTCCTGCTGCTGGGCAGCGACCTTCTCCTGGTAACCCTGCAGCTCTGCCTGGATCTCCTCCTGGGTCAGACGCGGCTCGGCGCCTTCCAGGGCATCACTGATGCCCGCGGAAAAGGCCGCCACATCGATCGGCATTCCCTCGGCAGCCATGCGCTGGCCAAGCCCAAGAGCCATACCGTAACTGAGGCGCTGCTCTGAAGTCTCGAGACTGGCTTCCTCTGGCTCGGCAGGAGCCTGGCCTTGTTGATTACAGGCTTGCAGGCTGACCACGGCAACCAAGGCAAGCGGGAGGGTAAATTTGTTCATAGTCGCTTCCATATCACTTGGGAATGAGGGCATGCAGGATACCCGAATCTAGGCGCCGGGTCGCTCCACACTCGTCAGCGGTGGACAGGAACGACGCATAGCGTAATGCCTGGCCGGCCGGTCATCGACGAAAAGGGAGTAAAACCGCAGCGATGGACGCGAATAGTACTATCCCCTGCGGGTCCAGCGCCACCCCTGTGGAGGTCGGTTCACGCTTCTGGTGGCAACCGCGGCCAGCGGGTAGAATCCGCCACCTGATGATTATTCTGCGCCAAGTAAGCCTGCGTCGGGGCAGCAAATTGCTCCTCAAGGAGGCTGACGTCACCATCCAACCCGGCCAGCGGCTGGCGCTTATCGGTGCCAATGGCACGGGTAAATCCAGCCTGTTCAGCCTGCTGCTTGGGGACCTGGGACAGGATAGCGGGGAGATCCAGGGGATGAATAACCTGCGACTGGCCCACATGGCGCAAGAGGTGGCCAGTACCACGATCGCCGCCGGCGAGTATGTCCTGCGCGGTGACAGCCAATTGGCTGAACTTCGACAAAAGCTGGCCGCGGCAGAGTCCGCGGAAAACTTCAGTGCTGCCGCACAGATACATTCGCAGCTCGAGGATATAGACGGTTACAGCGCCGAGCGTCGCGCAGAAAGGCTGCTACAGGGCCTGGGCTTCGACGAGGACGCCTCGTCACGTCCCGTCACAGACTTCTCGGGAGGCTGGCGAATTCGGCTGAATCTGGCCAGGGCGCTGATGACGCCCTCAGATATGCTGCTACTGGACGAACCCACCAACCACCTGGACCTGGACGCCACGCTCTGGCTGCAGCAGTGGTTGCAAAAATACCCTGGCACGTTACTGATGATTTCCCACGACCGCGACTTTATCGATGCCACCTGTGAAAGAATCCTGCAGATAGAGCACCAGCAACTGCACAGTTTTCGCGGGAACTACTCGGACTTCGAAAGACAACGCGCGGAGAGATTGGCCAACCAGCAAGCCAGTTACGAGAAGCAACAAAGGCGCGTTGCCCAGATTGAAGATTTCGTTCGCCGTTTTCGCTACAAGGCCACCAAGGCCAAGCAGGCCCAAAGCAGGCTGAAGGAACTGGAGCGCATGCAGAGTCTTGCTCCGGCTCACGTCGATTCACCATTCAATTTCAGCTTCCTGCCACCGGGGAAAACCAGTGACCCCATTCTGTTACTGGACGAGGCCGACCTCGGCTATGAAGGACAGGCCGTCCTGGAGAAGGTCTCCCTGGCGTTGGGGCCTGGCAGCAGGCTGGGCCTGCTCGGTAAGAACGGCGCGGGTAAGAGCACACTGCTAAAAAGCCTCGTGGGCACGCTGCCGCTGCTGGCCGGCCGGCGTGTCACCGGAGAGCACTGCCGAATCGGCTACTTCGACCAGCAACAGTTGGAGGTGCTGGATCTGCAGGCCAGTGCCGCATTGCACCTGCAGCGGGCAAATCCAGACGCTCGCGAGCAGGAGATTCTGGACTTTCTGGGGGGCTTTAATTTCCGTGGAGACGGGGCAACCACACCCATCGCCCCATTTTCCGGCGGCGAAAAGGCCCGCCTGGCACTGGCCCTGGTGGTCTGGCAGAGACCCAATCTGCTGGTGCTGGACGAACCCACCAACCACCTTGACCTGGATATGCGTCACGCCATGGAAATCGCCCTGCAGGGTTTTGAGGGTGCACTGATCCTGGTCAGTCACGATCGGCACATGCTGCGCAATACCGTTGAGGAACTGCGACTTGTTCACGACGGCCGTGTCGATGACTACCAGGAGGACCTGGCGAGCTATGAAAAATGGGTTTTAGGTAATTTTAGCGATGCGCCCGCGCGCGAAACCAGCGGTAATCGCGATCAGAGCCGCCGCGAAAAGCGCCAGCAAGCTGCCGCCGAGCGCGCCCGGTTACAACCGATGAAAAAACAGCTGCAAAAAATTGAAAGTGAAATGGACACCCTGGAATGCTCGCTGACCGATATGGAATCGCGGCTCGCCTCGCCAGAGCTCTACGAGTCCGACGCCCGTGAGGATCTCGCTCAACTGGTACAGCAACAGGGTGAAATGAAAGCGCGGGCCGCCAGCCTCGAGGAAGAATGGCTGGCCTTACAGGAACAGCTGGAGGAATTCAGCGATTGATCAAATCCAGTTTGGCTTGTCGAGACAGGCGTTTTATCGCCGCCTCTCTCTGTTGCGCAGCACTGCGATTGTCGACAGCCACTGACCACAGTAACCGAACAGGTCGGCGACCGCGGGTGTACTTGGGTCCGCCGGCAATTTCGCCATTGTGCTGGCGCAGGCGCCTGGCCAGGTCAACGGCCACACCCGTATAGAGGCTGTCATCGGCACACTGGAGGATATAGACCTGCCAGGTCACCTGCTGCATTGGGCACATCCACACTTGCTCTTCGAATTTCGGCATAGACACCAACACGGTGTTTTATAGCCTACCGAACTATCAGCATACCTAAAAACTCTAGACAGAACGTTGAGTCGAGCGGTCTGGGTGGTATTATTGCCTGCCTGATTTTATGCGGACACCCCCGCGATCCCTGTTGGAGATAGCAATGAGCGAACAAATCGTACACGTCAGCGATTCCACCTTTGACGAAGAAGTCTTGAATTCTGATGTACCCGTACTGGTAGATTTCTGGGCGGAATGGTGCGGTCCCTGCAAGATGATCGCACCCGTACTGGACGAACTCGCCGCGGAGTATGACGGCAAGCTGAAAGTGTGCAAGGTTGACGTCGACGCCAACCCGGATATCCCGCCCAAATTCGGCATACGCGGCATCCCCACTCTGATCGTGTTCAAGGGCGGCAATGCCGAGGCAACCAAAGTCGGCGCCCTGTCCAAGACGCAACTCACCGAGTTTGTCCAGGAAGTCATCTGAGCGCTCACGGGCGCCCGGCGGGCGCCCATTACATGCTGAGTAGGCGATTCTAGCCGCGCGCAAAAAGCGGTAGACGCCTACCACCGGGCGTGCTACATTTCTCCTCGTCGCACACGTCTGTGCAACAATAATAAGCCCTACTATCCAAACACTAAGCAATCTGCGTCGCTAACTGTTGGCCTGGCCAACCACCCTCACGTTGATACTTCTTTTTCTAACGCAAACACACACCAGTACTGTCTTATGAACCTGACCGACCTGAAAACCAAATCCACCCAGGAACTCATCGATATCGCCAAGGATATCGGCCTGGACAATATGGCGCGCTCGCGTAAACAGGACATCATCTTTGCGATCCTGAAGCGTCATGCCAAGAGCGGCGAGGACATTTACGGTGACGGTGTTCTGGAGATCCTGCAGGATGGCTTCGGTTTTTTGCGATCTGCCGACAGTTCCTACCTGGCCGGCCCCGATGATATCTATGTATCGCCCAGCCAGATCCGGCGCTTTAACCTGCGCACAGGCGACACCATTACCGGCAAGATCCGTCCGCCAAAAGATTCCGAGCGTTATTTCGCTCTCCTCAAGGTTGATGAGGTCAACTTCAACAAGCCGGAAAACTCCAAACACAAGATATTGTTTGAAAACCTTACTCCGCTATTCCCTGACGAGCGACTCACGCTGGAAAAAGGCAATGGCAGTACCGAGGATCTGACCGGACGGATCATTGACCTAGTGTCACCGATTGGCAAAGGTCAGCGCGGTCTGCTGGTGGCACCGCCCAAGGCCGGTAAAACCATCATGATGCAGAGCATCGCCCAATCGATCATCAGCAATAACCCCGAGTGCGACATCATTGTGCTGTTGATAGACGAGCGTCCTGAGGAAGTGACCGAGATGCAACGCTCGGTCGGTGCCCGCGGTGCAGAGGTCGTGGCGTCCACCTTTGACGAGCCACCCTCACGTCACGTACAGGTAGCCGACATGGTGATCGAGAAAGCCAAGCGGCTGGTAGAGCACAAACGCGACGTGGTTATCCTGCTCGATTCAATTACGCGCCTGGCACGCGCCTACAACACGGTGATACCCAGCTCAGGCAAGGTGCTAACCGGCGGTGTCGACGCGCATGCACTGGAGCGGCCCAAGCGCTTTTTTGGTGCGGCAAGAAACATCGAAGAAGGTGGCAGCCTTTCCATCATCGCCACGGCATTGATCGATACTGGCTCCAAGATGGACGAGGTCATCTACGAAGAATTCAAGGGCACCGGTAACGCGGAATTGCACCTGGATCGCAAGATTGCTGAAAAGCGTGTGTATCCGTCCATCAATATTCGTCGCTCTGGCACCCGACGCGAAGAATTGCTGACCGGCGAAGAAGAACTGCAGCGCATGTGGATTCTGCGCAAACTGCTGCACGGCATGGAAGACCTGCCCGCTATCGAGTTCCTGCTTGATCGTCTCAAGGATACCAAGACCAACGAGGAGTTCTTCCTCTCCATGAAGCGCAAGTAGCACGAAAGGGGTTCGACCACTGCACGGAACCCTGCGCCTGACACGCTATACTGTGTTGCTCACACTATGAGGTAGCAGGCACCGTGGCAGCAGAGTACTCAGACTTGCGCGATTTTATCGCGGCGCTGGAGCAGCGCGGCGAGCTCAAGCGCATCACCGTCGAAGTTGACCCCAACCTGGAAATGACCGAGATTGCCGACCGCACCCTGCGCGCCGGTGGGCCGGCACTGCTGTTTGAAAACCCCAAGGGTTACAACGCCCCGGTACTGGCTAACCTGTTCGGTACAGAACAGCGGGTGGCGCTGGGTATGGGCGCTGACAATGTTGCGGCCTTGCGTGATATCGGCGAACTACTGGCCTACCTGCGACAGCCGGACCCGCCAAAGGGAATGCGCGACGCGCTCGACAAGGCGCCGATACTCAAGCAGGTGATGAACATGGGGCCGAAGACTGTGCGTAATCCGCCCTGCCAGTTTCACGTGCGCAGGGGCGACGAAGTCGACCTCAATGCGTTGCCTATTCAAACCTGCTGGCCGGGCGACGCAGGCCCGCTTGTCACCTGGCCCCTGGTAATTACCCGCGGGCCAAACAAGGAAAGACAGAACCTGGGTATTTATCGCATGCAACTTATCGGTCGCAACAAGCTGATCATGCGCTGGCTATCACATCGCGGTGGCGCTCTGGATTTCCGGGACTGGCAGCTGCAAAACCCTGGAAAACCCTATCCTGTTGCAGTCGCGCTTGGTGCCGACCCGGCCACGACCCTGGGGGCAGTAACGCCGGTGCCTGACAGTCTCTCCGAGTACGCCTTCGCAGGCCTGCTCAGAGGCAGCAAGACCGAGGTCGCCGACTGCGTCACGGAACTTTGCCAGGAGCAGGCGTTGAAAGTACCGGCAACCGCGGAATACATCCTCGAAGGCTACCTTGCTCCCGGGGAGATGGCTGACGAGGGTCCATTTGGCGACCACACAGGCTATTACAACGAGGTGGAGCGGTTCCCCGTGTTCACCGTGGAAGCCATCACGTCTCGCGAGGCACCCATTTACCACAGCACCTATACCGGCCGGCCACCGGACGAACCGGCAGTGCTGGGCGTAGCGCTGAACGAGGTATTCGTGCCGCTTTTGAAGAAGCAGTTCCCGGAGATCAGTGACTTCTACCTGCCGCCCGAGGGCTGTTCTTACCGAATGGCTGTCGTAACCATGCGCAAGGAATACCCCGGACACGCCAAACGGGTAATGCTGGGGATCTGGTCATTCCTTCGACAGTTCATGTATACCAAGTTCATAGTCGTCACCGACGACGATGTTAACGCGCGAGACTGGAAGGACGTGGTGTGGGCAATGACAACGCGAATGGATCCACGACGGGACTCAGTTTTTATCGACAATACACCAATCGATTACCTGGACTTCGCTTCTCCGGTCGCGGGACTGGGGTCAAAGGTGGGCTTCGATGCAACCAACAAGTGGAGCGGTGAGACCGACCGCGAATGGGGCAAGCCCATCGCCATGGACCCGGCCACCATTGAAAAGGTCGATCAGATCTGGGACCAGCTGGGTATCACCGGAGAAAGTTGAGCGCCTAGCGCCGGGGCAACTGGTGCGAACGGGAAATAGCCTGCACTGGCTTGGGCAAATCCGGCAGATCCGACTCATGCGCCAGCAGCCCTTCCTGAAAGTAGGCCGCGCTGGAGCGCGTCTCACCCAATGCGGCGAGCAACCTGCCCAGCTCCGCACAGACTTCGGGTGATCGCTGCAGTTTGTAACCGCTTTCAAAATAGTCCCTGGCCTTGCCCCACAGCTTGTTGCGCGACGACAGTCGGCCCAGGGTAAGCATCAACATCGGATCGCGATTGTGATTGGTCAGCCAGGATTCGGCTTGTGATAATTGCCGCGACGCATTGCTGCTTTCTACCAGGCCGTAGAACCGTACCAGGCTGCTATCCCAGCTCTGCTTCAAGGAACGCAGAATCACTTTTTCAGCACTGCCATGATCGCCCTGCTCCAACAGCATGGACACGTAAAAGTGCAGTAGTTCGGGATCAGTCTTGAGATCCGCGGGCAGGCTCTTCCAGCGGCGGTGTAGTTCGTCAGCTGCGCCCTCCTCGGGCAAGCCTTGCTGGAGTAGACGGCTATGTACCCGCCGATCAAGTGCCAACAACTCTTCTTCAGGTAATAGCTTGTACTTCTTCAATTCCGGGAGTAATTCCGCCAGGTGTGCCCAATCTTCAAGACCCTCGTAGGCCTTGCGCATGAGATCGAGGACATGGGGGTGGCGACCGGCATTGCGGCGGGCGCGTACCAGTGTTGCCAGGGCCTGCTCGTATTGCCCGGCATCCAGTTTCAATTCTGCCTGGGTCAACTCCACAGCCACCCCGGCCTGGGACTCCGACTCTTCGGCGGCGCCCAGGTATTCACGCATCTTGTCCGCTTCGTTCAACGCGTAACTGGCGCGCGCTGCCATCAGGTAATTGAGCAGCGGCGCCTCGTTGTTGCGGGCACCGCGCAGCAACTGCCGCCGGGCCTTGGCCCAATTGCCCTCGATAAAGTTAATCAGTCCGCGCGTTGTCAGGCGTGAGGATTGTCGCGCCTTGCGCGAGCCCATCCAGCTGACCAGGGAATTCTGTCCTGCCAGCAGCTTTCGCACCAGGCGTACCAGGCCGTATACCAGCAGGGTGAATATCACCAGCAGCAAGGTGCCTACCCAAAGGCTGGTTTCCAGCGTGTAATTGCCATAGGCCAATAGCACGTAGCCCGGGTCGGTTTCGATGAGGGCCACAATACCGACGCCCAGTAACAGGGCAATCAGTATGAGGACGAACAGCTTGCGCATAGCCTAGCCCTCGCCATCGCGCTGCAAGCGCGCCGCCAGTGCTTCATCGACCGCTCTCAGCGACCGGGATATATCCGGCAAGTCCACCGCAATAGTCATCGCGCGCAGTTCCGTAATCTCACGCACCACAGCCTGCGCGGCCGCTTCATCCGACTCGATAAACTCACCCGCCCAGTGTTCAGCCCGCTGCAGGCTCTCGTTGTAGAGCACCTGGTTTCCGGATAGCAGCGCAACCTGCGTCTGCTCGAGCAACATCCGCAGATTCTGGCGGACAAGCCCCTCCCATTGCGGATCCATGAGGGCCTGCATAGGCACATCGCGACGCCGGATGATGATGTAGTCAGACAGTTTGAGTAAGGCGGATTCATAGCCCTGGCGCAAGCGCCCCTGCCAGTCATCAGCAGGCTCGGGATCGGGTTGCGCCTCGACATCAGGCATCTGGAATATCACCAGTGAACCCGCTTGTTCTATCAATGCAGCCAGGCGCAGGTAGACACCTTCGGTATCTATTCTGGGAACGGCCCGCAAAGCGGCTATGTCCGCTGCCACCGCACCCCTGGCCCCGTGCAGGGCCACATCATCAAGTTCTCTCAGCACCGCATCCGCACTGTTTAGCAGAGCCTGGGCCGCCGCTACATCGCCGGTCATGATCAGGCGCTGGTTGGCCAAACGCAGGAGGTACTCGGCTTCGGCCAGCAGCCAATCCTCACGATCGCTGGCGCTGAAGCGCGCCAGCTCCGCGCGTTGCTCGGCGATGAGTGCATCTACCCGTTCCAGCGCTGCGGTCTGCTCGGCCGCCAGCGACTCGAGTCTGGCAACATCCGACACGAGCTGTTCTTCCAGGCGCGCAACACCATCGCCCAATTCGCCGCGCAACTGCCGGGCAAGGCCGTCGGCATCGTCCTGCTTGGTTTCGGCACGTGATTCAAGACCTACCAGCCGGTCCACCAGTGCCGCTTCCCGTTTTTGTGCCTCCAGCAGTGAGTATCCGGCTGCACCCACCAGCGCCAGCGCAATGAGCAGGGCTAGCCAGGCGATGAACCCGCCGCGCCGCTTAACCGGGGGCGCCGGCGCCGGTTTGTCGGATTTTGTCAGCGCCTTATCGTCGTCGCTGACCTCTTCGATCACGTCGTTAGTGTCGTTGTCTTGCTCTTTTTGCTCGCTCACTCAGCGTTCCCCCGAGCCTGGCCGCCAATTGTCCAACGCCTCTAGAACCGCTGCATCCGCAGCGTTCTCGGCCACCACAAGATTGGTAAACCCCATTGCCTCTGCCTCCCGCGCGACGCGCTGTGAAGGCAACAACAACGCTATATCCCGTAACTTAGTGCTTTCTCCCGGGCTAAGCAATGACAACATATTGGTGAGCGACTCGCCACTGGCGATCTGGATCAGCTCGATCTGCCATTCTTCCATACAGCGGGCCAACTCACCCGGGGCCAGAGACGGACAAACGCGGCGATAACAGCGCAAATCATTAACCAGTGCACCCCTGGCTTCCAGCGAGGACCGAAGTGTTTCACGACCGCCCTCACCCTTAACGATGAGTACCTTATCGCCGGACACGTTCTGCAGGGTAGGCAGGGACAGCAAACCCTCGCTGGTCATCCGGGAGCCCGGGGTATGCGCAACAATACCGTGCTCTCCGAGCTGGCTCGCAGTGCCGGAGCCGATCGCATACCAGTTCAGGCCCACGGGAAGCTGGGGCCACAGGGCTTCAATCTCCTCCATACCGAATCGGACCGCGTTGCCGCTGATAAATATCACATGCCGGTACTGATCCAGATTCAACATATACTGTCGATCGGCTGGCGTGAGGGCTGGCAGTGGGCACACTTCCAGCAGGGGCTTACAGAAAACACGAAAGCCCAGCTTTGTCAGCGCATCGGCCAGGTCATCAGCTTGCCCCGTTGGCCGCGTAACCAGCACCGACCCCCTACTGCCCATAGACTTCGGCCAGAATATCCGCAGCCCCTTGTGCGAGCAGGTCCGTTGCCACAGAAATCCCAAGGGCCTCGGCTTCGGCAGCGGGTGCCCGATCCTGGGCTGTGAGCAACAGGCTGCCATCGGGTCGGCCTACAAGACCGCGAAGCCGAAGCATGTCGTCGTCATCAAGCTCCGCGAAGCAGGCGATAGGTACCTGGCAACCTCCCTGGAGGTGACGATTCATCGCGCGCTCAGCCGTTACCCTTACCGCGGAGGGACGATGATGCAAACAGGCGAGGCGCTTTGCTGTCCCGGTGTCGCCCTGGCGCAACTCTATACCCACGGCGCCCTGCCCTCCCGCGGGAAGGGAATCGTCGACGGGGATGCGCGTAGCTATTCGCTCGGCAAAGCCAAGGCGCAGCAAACCGGCGCTGGCCAGGATGATGGCGTCGTATTCACCCTCATCCAACTTGCGCAGGCGGGTATTCACATTGCCTCGCAGAAAGTGCACGTCAAGATCAGGCCGCCGGGCTCGCAACTGGCATTCGCGACGCAAGCTGGAAGTACCAACCACGCTGCCCGCGGGCAGATCCCCGAGGCTACTGAATCGGTTACTGACGAAGGCGTCGGTAGGATCCTCGCGCTCACAGATAACACCGAGCTCAAGGCCCTCTGGGAATTCCATTGGTACGTCTTTCATCGAGTGAACGGCAATATCGGCACTGCCATCAAGTAGCGCAGTTTCCAACTCCTTGACGAACAGCCCCTTGCCTCCCACCTTGGCCAGCGGTACATCGAGAAGCTGGTCGCCGCGGGACGTCATACCCAGCAGCACCACTTCCAGGTCATCGTGCGCCTTCAGCAAGGCGTCGCGTACATACTCGGCCTGCCACAAGGCCAGCGGGCTTTCGCGTGTGGCAATCGTGAGTTTGCGCGGCATCTCTTACTCTTCCTGTAAAGGGCGCCCATGATAGCAGCAGGGTGAAAACGCAGCGACCTTGGTCAGCGCTGCAAGAGGCGCTCTTTTACTTCCGCCAGGTGGCGCCGGCTCACCGTGGGCGTTTGATCCACACCCTGCAGCTCAACACACCAACCGCTGTCGTCGCGGACCAGGCGAACAATATAGTTCAGCGCGACAAGGGCACTGCGGTGGGTACGAACAAAAGCATCGCCAAACTCCTGCTCCAGGTCCTTCAGCGTATCTGGCAGCAACAGCTCACCACTATCACTGTAGGCGGTTACATACTTTTGCCCGGCGACAAAGCAGCGAATGGCATCAACTGGCATGGTCTCCAGACCACGATGAGTTTGACTGCTGACCTGGCGACGCCCCTGGGGTTCACCCTGCAAGGCAGCGAGCTGTACGCGGTTAACCCGGGTGGCACCAGCCAATGCCCTGGCGAGCTCAGCCTCACGCACCGGTTTTAACAAATAGGCCACGGCGTGATGCTGCAGGGCCTCCAGCGCATACTCATCATAGGCGGTGCAGAATATTACGGCGGGGGGGTTGGCGAGTGCCTCTAACCGCGTTGCGACTTCGATTCCGTCCATGCCTGGCATCCGGATATCGAGCAATAACAGGTCAGGCTCAGCTATCGCTACCTGCTCCAACGCCTCTTCGCCGCTGGCCGCAGTCAGGCATTCAGCGTCCGGCTGCACGGTAACAAGCAGGCGCTGCAGGCGTTCACGAGCCAGGGGTTCGTCATCGACAACCAGGACTTTCATTCACCCTGCTCCAACGGGTATTGCAACACGACCGTAAACTGGCGTTCATCGTGAGAGGTCTTCAACCCAGCGTCCCCGTCGAAGAGACCCTGCAGTCGCTGCTCAATATTGGCCAAAGCCATGTGATGACCGCCACCGTAAGTCGACCGGGCCGGAACCGGGTTCTCGATTGTGACCCGCAGATCGTTGTCGACCCGCTCCACGGCCACCCGGATCGTACCGCCCTCGGGCAACTGGGCGACCCCGTGATACACCGCATTTTCGACCAACGGCTGAAGTAACAGGCCCGGCATGAGTGCGTCGTCCAGGCTGGCATCCAACGCCCAGTCCACAGCCAGTCGATCGCCCAGGCGTAACTGTTCGATACCCAGGTACAAACGACAGAGATGCAACTCGTCGGCCACGGTCGTATTGCGGTAATTGTCTTGCAGGCTGGCTCGAAACAGTTCGGCCAGGTCCTCCACAGCCTGCTCTGCCGCGGCAGGGCGCGAACTGATCAGGCTGGCAATACTGTTCATCGTATTGAACAGGAAGTGGGGTCGTATCCGCGCCCGCAGCGAGTCGAGTCGGGCCTGGAGCTCCGAGCGTTCGCGCAGCTTGACCTGCTGCTGCAGGTAGAAATAGCGCAGCACAATGCCGCTGAGCACCGCAGCCAGGAGCAGGTTGCGCAATAACCACCAGCCGCCCACCGTATTCATGGACAGGGGGAGGTAGAATGACTGGGCAAACCAACTACTCAGGCCTGTCACCAGCAGCACGACCACCATGCTACCGGCGGTGGCGACGTGCAATGACATGCGTGAAAAGGGTTTGCGCAGCTGACAAAGAATCGCAGCACTGAGCAGAACAACCCACTGCACGAACAAAGAGCCGCTGGCCAACAGGTCCCAGTTAAAGCTGGGCAGCGCGCTGACCGCAAGCGCATAGACCAGCACCATGAGCTCGGCCAGCAGGATCATTACGAACAGCGAACGAGGACTGCACAAATCGGGAATGAAAAACTCCCCAGATTGCTGGTCCTGCTGCCCGGCCGGCCGCCCTGGCAATCCCTGCATACAGACGCTCCCCCTCACTTAGCTGGTATACTTGCATCCTTGATTGGCGCGAACAAGCCCTAAAGTTTGGTGGCCGCGGGGCCCCTATAGGATTTCTCCAGCAATGAGCAAAAAACCCGATACCAGCAAGTTGTGGGGCGGCCGCTTTACTGAAGCCACCGACAGTTTTGTGCAACGCTTCACCGCCTCGGTGGAGTTTGACCAGCGCATGGCTGCCCAGGATATCCAGGGCTCCTTGGCCCATGCCGCCATGCTGCACGACGTCGGCGTGCTCAGTACCGAGGAGCTGGAGCAAATTCGTGCCGGCCTCGCGCAAATAACCGAGGAGATCAGCGACGGGACTTTCCGATGGTCGGTTGCCCTCGAGGATGTGCACATGAATATCGAGGCCAGGCTCACCGAACTGATCGGCGTGGCGGGCAAAAAATTGCACACGGGCCGCTCACGCAACGACCAGGTGGCCACGGATATCCGGCTGTATCTGCGTGCGGCAATCGATCTCATTGCGCAGGAGCTTACCCGCCTGCAACAAGGTACGATCGAGCTCGCCGCCCGACATAGCGACACGGTAATGCCCGGGTTCACCCATCTGCAAACCGCCCAACCGGTCACCTTCGGTCACCATCTGCTGGCCTGGAATGAAATGTTGGAGCGTGATCACGGGCGTTTGCTCGACTGCCGCACCCGACTCAACCGATGCCCACTCGGGGCCGCGGCCCTGGCTGGCACTACCTACCCGATCGATCGACAGTTAACCGCATCTGCATTGGGCTTCGAGGGTCCCACCAATAACTCCCTGGACTCCGTATCAGATCGAGATTTCGCGATCGAGTTCTGCAGTTTCGCAGCCCTGCTGATGACGCACCTCTCCCGCATGTCCGAGGAGCTGGTGCTATGGACCTCGGCGCAGTTCGATTTCATCGAGCTGCCGGATCGTTTTTGCACCGGTTCTTCGATCATGCCGCAGAAGAAGAATCCGGATGTCCCCGAGCTGGTCAGGGGCAAAACCGGCAGGGTCAACGGGCACCTGGTAGCCCTGCTCACACTCATGAAGAGCCAGCCCCTGGCCTACAACAAGGACAACCAGGAAGACAAGGAGCCCTTGTTCGATACCGTCGATACGGTGTTGGACTCACTGCGGGCCTTTGCCGATATGGTGCCCGCCATCCGGGCACGTGAGGACAACATGCGCGAAGCCGCGCGACGGGGATTTTCTACCGCGACCGATCTGGCCGACTACCTCGTGGGGCTCGGTCTGCCTTTTCGCGATGCGCACGAAGTGGTCGGTGCTGCCGTCGCCCACGGCGTTGAAAGCGGGCTGGACCTCGCCGACATGGACCTGGCAACCCTGCAGGGGTTCTGTGGTGACATTCAGGAAGACGTCTACGAGGTGCTTACCCTGGAGGGCTCAGTGGCTGCACGGGACCATGTTGGTGGTACGGCGCCGGCACGGGTTGGGGAGGCGGCAGAGCGCGCGCTGGCAGTACTGGCAGCACGTGGCGCCTCGGACTAATCCCCCATGCGGTAACGCAGGCTGGCCTGAAAGGTGACATCGGGCGCAGTTTCCACCTGCACATCTTCAATAAAGCTGAAATCCAGCGCCCATTTCTCGGTAAACCGCCACCGTGCTCCCAGGGTCAACCAAATGGCCTCGTCCCCCAGCGCGGTGACAGCGCTGTCCGCTGGCGCGGCGTTGGCGTCGAGCTGGGCGATCAGCGACCAGCGCTGACCCAGTTGCCAGTCCAGGCTCAGTCCGGCAAACCAGAGATCCTGCTCTTGCAGGTCTCCAAGAACATCGGCATCACCGGCGTGAAGATAGCCGAGCTGCCCATGCCAGGTTAATGGCAGGTCAGCAAGATGCTGGCCGGAAAATCGCGCGACCAAAAAGATATCGTCACTGCCGCTACCCAGGAAATCATCTTCATCACCGGTAGCGAACTTGTAACCCAACGCAACCGCTGCCACGGCGTCATCCTCGCGGTAAAACGCATAATTGAGGCTGAGACTGATATCGCCCAGACCAGAAGCATCATCTTCCAGTAAAAATCCGGCATCCGGGCTCGCGTAGCGATACTCGAGCACATCGCGGGGTGCCTGGGATCGGCCGCCATCGGACAGGCCCCAGAGGTCGTGCCAGCTGTCGATCAAGCTGTCCAGCTTGCCACCGCTCTGGTCCAACCAGGGAAGCTCTGCGTGCAGCTCCCAGTTATCAGTCAGGCCATAGCGCCACTCCAGCGCCAGGCGCAGGGTTTCGCCATCGAGGGTGAGCACCTCGAGGCCTTCGGTATCTTCTACGTAGTGGCTGGCAATGCTGGTATGCAGCGCAACACTGCTGGTACCGCCGGCAACGGTCGCCGCCGCGCGCTGCGAGGGCAGACCAAACAAACCCGTCACAGGACTGAGATTTTTGGCGTACAGCGTGTCGTCGGCAACAGCAAGCTGCGACAGCGATCCAACCACCAGCGCCAGGAAGGCTACGGGAGATACTCGCACCAGTCAGCCCCAGTCGAAGTCTATGCCACCATGGATTGCCATCTGCTCGACCACGAAAGGACGAAAGAGGCTGCCGTCACGGGTATTGCGCCAGTCACCGGCAGCCCCGTCATACTCGTAATGAAAGCCGCCCGAAGGCGCAGCAAACCACAGCTGTCGTGTTGGGGGTTGACGACTGAACACCAGGGTCACGCCATTGTTGAAACGGACCGTGAGAACACCGCCACCAATTTCATAATCCAGGTCGTCGTCAACCTCGTCCAGTGCCTCCTCCATCTGCTCGAAAGTCGCGTCCACAAGATCGTTGAATTCTGCTTCTGTCATAGTCTGGTTGCACCGCCCACATGCGAAAAAAGCATGATAAGGGCTGCTCGCGCAGGTTACTAGCGGCCTGTATAATCGCCCGTTTTGCGCAGGGACTATCGTCATGCAACAGCTTACAACCGCGTTGGTATTGCTTACGCTGCTGCTGGCCGGGTGTGGCCAGACGGGGCCGCTTTACCTGCCCGGCGCAGAGCCTGAGGAGGTCGATACGGAGGTGTCGCAGCCAACGCCCGTTGATGACCCTGCAGCACCGGAGTAAAGGCCTGGAATCTGCCATGGAATACTTTAGTTACCGCGACGGAGAACTGTACGCCGAGAATGTTCGGGTAACCGACATTGCGACAGCGTTCGGCTCACCCACCTACGTCTATTCCCGTGGCGCTCTGGAATCGGCACTGGGCGAGTACCACGATGCACTGGCTGGCTGCCCTCACCTGGTTTGTTTCGCCGTTAAGGCAAACTCCAACCTCGCAGTGCTGGACACCCTGGCGCGACTCGGCGCCGGCTTCGACATCGTGTCAGTGGGTGAATTGGAAAGGGTCGTGGCTGCCGGCGGTGACCCCGCCCGGACGGTGTTTTCGGGTGTCTGCAAGCAACCCGATGAAATAAGGCGCGCCCTGGAACTAGGCATCCGCTGCTTTAACCTGGAGTCTTCCGCCGAATTGGAGCAACTCAACAACATCGCCGGGGAAATGGGCAAAAAAGCACCCGTGTCGGTGCGGGTCAATCCGGATGTGGACGCCCAGACCCACCCCTATATCTCCACCGGCCTACGCGAAAACAAGTTCGGCATCGACGTGGAGCTGGCGCTGGCAGTTTATCGCAGGGCAACAGAACTGCCGCATATCGAGGTGGTGGGCCTGGATTGCCACATCGGCTCACAGCTGACGCAGATCAATCCATTCATTGATGCCCTACAGCGGCTCCTGTCCATTGTGGACCAGCTCCAGTCGGAGGGCATTTCGATTAAACACCTGGATCTGGGTGGAGGCCTGGGCGTCCGATACCGTGACGAGGAGCCACCGAGCATTGGCGAATACATTGCGGCCATCAGGGCCGAGCTGGGCGATCGACCGCTGGAGCTGATGTTCGAGCCGGGGCGCTCGATCGCAGCTAATGCAGGCATTCTGCTGACCCGGGTGGCCAACCTGAAGACCACCGACGGACACAATTTTGCCCTGGTTGATGCCGCCATGAACGATTTTATCCGCCCCGCGCTTTACCAGGCCTGGGTGGACATTCGTCCCGCTACAGAAACCGGCGACGGCCAAAGCGCATCCTGGGATATTGTGGGACCGGTTTGTGAAACGGCTGATTTTCTCGGCAAGGAACGCGAACTGACACTGAACCCGGGAGACCTTCTGGCGGTGTTTGGCGCCGGCGCCTACGGCTTTGTCATGAGCTCTAACTACAACACCCGCGGCCGAGCAGCGGAGGTAATGGTTGAGGGCGATACCACCCACCTGGTACGCGAGCGGGAGACGATTACTGATATGCTTCGCTCAGAGAAGCGCCTGCCCGATTGAGCCGGCTGCAAACAGTCATACTATGCAACTGAATTTCACCAAAATGCACGGCGCCGGTAACGATTTCGTGGTTATCGACCTGATCAGTCAACGCTGCAAATTGCGCCGGCGGGATATTCGGCGCATTGCTGACCGGCATTTTGGTGTCGGCTGCGACCAGGTACTGCTGGTCGAGCCCCCCTCCAGCCCGCACATCGACTTCCGTTACCGCATATACAACGCCGACGGTGAGGAAGTAGAACAGTGTGGCAACGGGGCGCGCTGCTTTGCCCGCTTTGTCCGGGAAAAGCGACTTACCAGCAAGCGTGTCATCACGGTTGAGGTGGCCAAGGGAACCCTGGAGCTGCGCGTTCGCGAGGACAACCTGGTGGAAGTCGACATGGGCGAACCGGTGTTTGAGCCCGCGCGCGTGCCCTTCAATGCGCCCGCGGTAGCCAACTCCTACACCCTTCAGGTGGCCGGTGAGGTGCTCGAAATCGGTGCCGTCTCGATGGGAAATCCACACGCCATACTGCCGGTTGATGACGTGGACACTGCCGACGTTGCCGGACTGGGACCACTGATCGAGGCACATTCGGACTTTCCCGAGAGAACCAATGCGGGTTTCATGCAAATCGTGTCCCCCGACAACATCCGCTTGCGCGTATTCGAAAGAGGGGCTGGTGAAACGCTGGCCTGCGGAACCGGCGCCTGCGCAGCCGTTGTATACGGAATAAGTCGTGGCTGGCTGCAGGATACCGTGACAGTTGAGCTGCCGGGCGGTAAGCTAACCATAGCCTGGGCCGGGGCGGGGCAGCCGGTCGTGATGACCGGTCCCACGGCTGTGGTATTCGAGGGCAGCATAAGAATCTGAAGTCGCCTGCAGGGGTGGCTCAATCACCGACAGGGGACAGAAAAGCCATGCCAGGGACCAGCAACGAACAAGCCGTCACTTCCACTCTCGAACTCGATGAAGAACAGATTCGTGAGTACCTGAAAGAAAACCCGGACTTTCTCCAGCGCAATCCTGACATGCTGGATTTCATGCACGTTTCCCACGCCTCGGGCTCCGCCGTATCTCTGGTGGAGAAGCAGGTTAGCGTATTGCGGGAACGCAATATCGATATGCGACACCGGCTGAACACCCTGACCGCCAATGCCCGGGACAACGATAAGCTCTACGAGCAGACTCGCCACCTGGTGCTGAAACTGCTCGAGGCCAATTCGGTGCCCGAACTCTACGCCGCCTTTGAAGAATCGATGGCAAGCGACTTTGAGGTAGAGCATGCCAGCATGATCCTGTTCGGCGAGCCGGGCTCAGAGGACGGGGGCTGCCGAGTGGATAGCGCAGAAAGTGCCAAAATCGAGATAGGCCCACTATTAAAAGGGGGCAAGGCCATCTGCGGACCGTTGCGCAAGGAAGAGCTGGTCTACCTGTTTCCCGCTGCCGGGGAAGTCGGTTCGGCTGCGGTGATGCCACTGCATGACAATGAAGCGGTAGGAGTGATCGCGGTAGGCAGTTCAGATGCCTCGCGCTATAGCTCCACTATGGGCACCTTGTTCCTCAGCCACATCGCCGACGTCATCATCCGACTATTGCCCTACCTGCCCAGAAGCAGCGCCAGCTAACAGGCGTGGCCTCCGCTACCCTGGCCCAGTCAACAACGCGGTTTCTCGACTACCTGCGGGATGTACGGCAACTGTCAGGGCACACCCTGAGCAATTACCAGCGGGACCTGAACTCCCTGCAGGCCTATTGTGATACCCGTGACATTGACTCGGCCCAGCAGATACAGGAAGCGGATATTCGCCAGTGGGTCAGTCAGCTGCATCGTCGCGGCCTGGCCGGCAGCAGTATCCAGCGCAGCCTGTCGGCCGCACGGTCACTGTTCAACTACCTCGGTCGGGAGGCGGGCTACCCGCGCAATCCTGCCGCCAGCGTGCAGGCGCCACGCAAACCGCGCAAACTGCCTCGCACCCTGGACGCAGACCAGGTCAACCAATACCTGACCTTTGAAGACGACTCACCGCTGGCCCGGCGCGACCGCGCGATCGCCGAGTTATTCTACTCCTCGGGACTGCGCCTGGCAGAACTTGCGGCAATCAACCTCGGCGATATTGATCCGGCGGCGCGACTGGTGACCATCACGGGCAAGGGCAACAAAACACGCACTGTCCCGGTCGGTGCTGTCGCACTTGACGCCCTGGAGCGCTGGCTGGAAGTCCGCCCTCACCTGGCTGCTGACGAGGACAGCGCCACAGCATTATTTACCAGTACACGGGGCAAGCGTATCAGCGCCCGCAATATACAGGCCCGGTTGAAGCTGCAGGGCCGCAAGTCGGGAATGCGCCAGGACGTACATCCGCATATGCTGCGCCATTCTTTCGCCAGCCACATGTTGGAATCCAGCGGTGACCTGCGCGCGGTTCAGGAACTGCTGGGCCACGCCAATATCGCCACCACCCAGATCTATACGCACCTGGATTTTCAGCACCTGGCCAAGGTGTACGATGCCGCGCACCCGCGGGCAAAGCGACGCAAGCGCGACTGAGGCACCGATGGCCATCGAGGTAATCACATTTGACCTGGACAACACGCTCTGGGACGTCGAGCCAACCCTGATCAGGGCGGAAGAAGCGCAGCGAGCCTGGTTGGTAGAACACCGGCCGGGCAGCATCGAGACCTACACTCATGAGCAGCTGTGGGAGTTTCGAAAGGGGGTGTGGCAACGCAATCCTGCGCTGGCCCATCATATCAGCGATATGCGCAGGCAAATGCTCTACGAATTACAGCTGCAAGCGGGCTACGATGAACAGGCCTCGCGCAAGGGCGCGGAGCAGGCATTCGATATTTTCCTGCAAGTCAGGCATGCCGTCGAACTGTACGAGGAAGCTCTGGAGGTACTGGAAACACTCGCTCAGGATTACACCCTGGGGGCGTTAACCAACGGCAACGCTGACATCTACAAAACCGACGCCGGGGAGTACTTTGATTTTGCTTTCCTGGCAGAAGATATCGGCGCCAGTAAACCGGCGCCCGATATGTTCCACGCGGCACTGGAACAGGCCGGTGTTGCAGCGCACCAGATCGCTCACGTGGGAGACAACGCGGAGCATGATGTGCAGGGCGCCCGCGCAGTTGGAATGCACACCGTCTGGATGAACTCCCAAGCCGTCAGCTGGCCAGGCGGACCCAGGGCGGATAGGGAAATCGAAAACTTGAAGCAACTACCGGCGGCGATAGCGGCACTTTCGGTTGAGTGAACGAGCGCTGTCAGAAAACAGCGCTCCGCGGTCTATTAACCGCCCTTGAGAATCTTCTTCTTGGTGGCCTCATACTCTTTCTCTGAGATTACACCCTTGTCGTAGGCTTCTTTCAGATCCATGAGCTGCTGCCCCTGAGTCTCTGTCTGCTTGACTGTCGTGCTGCTGCCACCACAGGCGGCAAGGCCCAGCGACAATGCAATAACCGTCGCACCCAGTATCGTTTTGTTTACCATGTCTTTCGTTCCCTAGTCAGTAATGTACCGTCGATCCCGGCCTAGACTGCGTCTTCGCCAGTCTCGCCGGTCCGAATTCGAATAACTTGTTCAAGTGCAGAGACAAAAATCTTGCCGTCGCCTATTTTACCGGTGTTGGCCGCGTCCACAATAGCCTCTATCGTCGACTCTACCTGCTCGTCGCCCACTGCTATTTCCAACTTTAGCTTGGGCAGGAAATCGACGACGTACTCGGCGCCCCGGTAAAGCTCGGTATGACCACGCTGGCGGCCAAAGCCCTTGACCTCAGTGGCGGTTATGCCCTGAACACCAATCTCGGAAAGCGCTGCGCGCACGTCGTCCATTTTAAACGGCTTAATAATTGCGGTAACGAGCTTCATGCTTCACACCCCTGCTTTTGTTCAACTTTCATTATGGATCGCGTACGGATAATGGCAAGGCATAAAAAAGGGGGGCCAAAGGCCCCCCAAGCACGCATCACAAAATGCGCCCGCAAGTCTATTTCGCTGTGATGAACTCCGGGTAGGCTTCCATTCCGCACTCGGAAAGGTCGACACCCTCGTATTCTTCCTCTTCGCCGACGCGGATACCCATGACAGCCTTGATAATGCCGAAGGTAACCAGGCTCGCAACGAAGACCCACACAAAGATGGTTGCTGCACCAATAATCTGACCGGTGAAAGAGGAGTTCTCACCGTTGGTGATGGGCACCAGCAGCAGACCCAGCAGACCGACAGTTCCGTGCACGGAAATCGCACCGACCGGATCGTCGATCTTCAGCTTGTCCAGGAAGAGGATGGAGAACACTACCAGCACACCACCGATGGCGCCAAACAGGGTTGCCTGCAGGGCTGTCGGGGTTGATGGCTCAGCAGTGATCGCTACCAGGCCAGCCAGCGCACCGTTAAGCGCCATGGTCAGGTCGGCCTTGCCAAACATGATTCGCGCTGTCAGGAGCGCGGCAACAAGGCCACCGGCTGCAGCAGTGTTGGTGTTCATAAACACAATCGCGACGGCGTTGGCAGATTCAACACTGGCAGTCGCCAGTACGGAACCACCGTTGAAGCCAAACCAGCCCATCCAGAGGATGAAGGTACCGAGTGTTGCCAGGGGCAGGTTGGCACCAGGGATAGCCTGAACCGAACCATCGGCAGCGTATTTGCCCTTACGAGCTCCCAAAAGGAGGACACCCGCAAGTGCCGCTGCCGCACCAGCCATATGAACGATGCCTGATCCGGCAAAGTCAGAGAAGCCCAGGTCGCCCAGCGTGTACATACCGAAGACCGGGTTACCGCCCCAGGTCCAGCTGCCTTCCAGCGGATAAATAACGCCGGTCATTACCACGGCGAAGATCAGGAATGACCACAACTTCATCCGTTCCGCAACCGCACCCGACACGATGGACATCGCGGTGGCAACGAACACAACCTGGAAGAAGAAGTCAGCCGACGGTGCATAGGTGGCGGGCTCTTCCGCACCGGCCACGCCGTCACCGGTAATGGACGACAGCATGATGTCGCCGCCATACATGATCGCGTAGCCGCACACCATGTACATGATGCTGGCAATGGCGTACAGCGCAACGTTCTTGGTCAGGATCTCAGTGGTGTTTTTGGAACGGACCAGGCCCGCTTCCAGCATGGAGAAGCCGGCGGCCATCCACATAACCAGCGCGCCGCACACCAGGAAGTAAAAGGTGTCCAACGCGTACTGTAATTGAAAAATTTCGTTTTCCATGGGAAATACTCTCTTCTGATAGTCTCTGGGGCCTAGATGGCTTCCTCACCGGTTTCGCCGGTACGAATCCGGATCACCTGCTCCAACGGCGATACAAACACCTTGCCGTCCCCGATCTTGCCGGTGTTGGCAGCCTTGGTGATGGCCTCGATGGTCTGCTCGACCACGCCATCGGCAACCGCTACCTCAATCTTCACCTTCGGCAGGAAATCCACCACGTACTCGGCGCCGCGATACAACTCGGTGTGACCCTTCTGGCGGCCGAAACCCTTTACTTCTGTGACTGTGATGCCCTGCACGCCGATTTCAGATAGTGCTTCGCGCACGTCGTCCAGCTTGAATGGCTTCACAATAGCCGTTATTAATTTCATGAAACTCTCCTGGTATTAAGTTGGCGCCCCGCGGGGCGCCCGTGCTTTCGAGTCGAGCCGGATTACATGCTCTTGGAAACGGTGAATACGACGGTATCGTCACCCCACTCGGTATCGAACACGTCTTCCTCATCCAGATCTGTGCCGACATAAGCGAGAGACCAGTCGACAGCCAGCCAGGATGCTGTTATGCCAATCGAATAGTCGATATAGGAGTCCTCGTCAGTCGCCAGGAAGCCACCATTCTTTTCCAGATCGTTGTAGCCGACGTGGAAATCGATGCTGAAGGTGTCGTTAATGCCCAGGCTGTAGTCGGCGTAGTAGTAGAAGAACGTGTCGGTTTCGCCGTAGTAGTCGTCCGAATAGGCAATACCGACCGCCAGGTCATTCCAGCTCAGGCTGCCGTACAGCTCCTGGTAATCGCCTTCACCGGAACTGTCATCCCCGGGGTAGTCGTAGTAGAGGTAGCCCACGTCGATCCCGAAACCGCTGTCGCCAATGTCGCTGGCCCAGCCCACGTAGTAATCCAGTTCGAGACTGCCATCAAAGCCGTCACCATTGGTGTCAAAGTCCACGCTAGACGCCCAGGTACCGATGTAGATACCGTTATCCCAACCCAGGTCAAAACCGCCCTGGATGGCGATGTCTTCGTCCGACTGGGAGATACCGCGGAAGCGGTAGTCACTGGTCAGGGCGACGTTCGCGCTGATTTCCATTTCGGCCTGGGCCACCTGGGTGGCGGATACACCTGCCAGAAGCGTGGTGGCCAGGGCAGCGGGAAGCAATTTCTTGTTC